>JAUYDL010000017.1 GCA_030691865.1 Candidatus Omnitrophota bacterium
TTGTTTCGGAGCGCACGTGAGAATTTTGCGCGGGCACGGTTGCCCCTCGTAAATGTCTCGGCAGAGCGCAAAATTCTGGCCGAGCGAAGATTTTCCAGGCAGCCGCCAGAGGCAGGTTAAAATATGAAAAGTAAATTCATAACATTCGAAGGTTCTGAAGGTTGCGGCAAGAGCACGCAGTCAGGGATGCTTTTTAGCTATCTTAAGGCTAAGGGGGTCAAGGTAATTTATCTGCGTGAGCCAGGCGGAGTAAAACTAGGCGAGATGATCAGGACAATATTACTTGATCCTAGAAGCAGGATATCCGCTCAAGCAGAAACCTTGCTTTATATGGCTGCCCGGGCTCAGGTGGTTGAGGAGATAATTAAGCCTGCGTTAGAGGCTAGAAAAATAGTTATTTGCGACAGATTTCTTGATTCTACCATTGCTTATCAAGGCTATGGTCTAGGCGTAGATGTAAAACTGATTAAATCAATTGGTAATTTTGCCACTCAAGGCATCAAACCGGATTTAACTATTTTTTTAGATTTGCCGGTAAAAAGCGGGCTTAAGCACCGGCATAATTGCCGGGATCGTATTGAGCAGCGTTCGGTGAGTTATCATGAAAAGGTCAGGAAGGGGTACCTGACGCTGGCAAAGCAAGAGCCGCAGAGAATTAAAATAGTAAAAGTTTTGGATGATAAGTTTAAGACGCAAAATAAAATTAGGGAGATTGTGAATGCGTTTTAATGATATTTTAGGCCATTCCAAAGCATTAGGCATAATTGGCGCTTATCTGGAAAAATCCCGTTTTTCCGGGGCATATATTTTTAGCGGACCAGAGGGAATCGGTAAAAGAATGGTCGCTAAAATTATCGCTGCGCAGCTTAATTGTACGGGGCAAGTTGATCGGCCATGCGGCAGTTGTAGTTGCTGTCTAAAAATCCAAAAGGAAACTCATCCGGACCTGCATATTATTCAAAATGGGCAGTCTCAAATAAAGATGGAGGATATCCGCGGTATTCTGCGGCAGGCAAATTTTCGGCCGTATGAGGGGGCCGTAAAGGTTTTTATTATTGATAACGCGCATAAGCTTAATTCCGAGGCAGCCAACTCTCTGCTCAAAGTATTAGAGGAGCCGCCTAAGGATGTGTTAATTATTCTGGTTACGCATAAGCCTCAAAATATTATCAAAACCGTGCTTTCCCGCTGCAAGGTTATAAAGTTTTCCCCCCTGATTAGAGCCCAGTTAGAAACTGTTTTGATTAAAAATTATGCTTTAGATAAAGCCACCGCGCATTTTCTGGCTTTTTACGCTGAGGGCAGATTAGGTTTAGCTTTAAGATTAAAGGATACCCCGTTACTGCAGGAGAAGAATAAAATATTTGATTCTTTCATCCTTTCCGCAAAACCCCTGGATCATAATATTATGAACCAAAGTAAGGAGCAGCTGCAGGTTTGTTTAAATATCCTTGCCTCCTGGTTCAGGGATATATATTTACTAAAATGCGGAGCAAGCGATAAAGAGACAATTCATTTAGATCGGCACAGTGATTTACTAAAACTAATTCCCAGGTTTTCCTTTAAGCAGCTGGATGATATCATGGCTACGCTTTCGGAAAGCTCTTTGTATTTAGAGAAGAATATTAATAGTAAATTACTTTTGCATAACTTAGGAGCGCAACTATGGAAGGCATGATTCTGGTCCAACTTAATAATTCCGGTATTGTGCAGTTTTATCAGGCAGGTAATTTAATTTTAAAAGTCGGTGATTATGTGATTGTCGAGCATGATCGGGGCCTGGATTGCGGATGCGTGATTCCGGCAGCTCACGCGCATTACTGCGCTAAGGATATTACCAAAGAGCCGCCGAAAAAAATAATTCGTTTGGCCAAGGAAAGCGACCTAAAACAGGTCCAAGATAACGCTCTTCGCGCTAAAGAAGCATTTAATGCCTGTGAAAAGAAGATCTTTGAGCATAAATTAGATATGAAGCTGGTTAAGGCGGAGTATTCTTTTGACCGTTCCAAAATCCTATTCTATTTTACTTCAGATGGCCGGGTAGATTTCCGTAATCTGGTTAAAGATTTAGCTAAGGTATTTAAGGCGCGCATTGAATTAAGGCAGATCGGGGTAAGGGATGAAGCCAGGCTTTTCGGCGGATATGGTTCATGCGGCCGCGAGCTTTGCTGTAAAAAATTCTTAAAAGATTTTGAGCCGGTAACGATTAAGATGGCCAAAGAAGAAGGCTTACCGTTAAATCCTCCTAAAATTTCCGGCTTATGCGGCAGACTAATGTGTTGTTTATCTTACGAATATGAAACTTATAAAATACTTTCTAAAGGCCTGCCGCGCGAAGGGGAGCACCTAAATACCCCTGAGGGTAAGGGCAGGGTGATTAATGTGAATGTTTTTAAACGTTTAGTTAGCGTGCAGCTTGATGAGGGTGGTTATATTGAGGTAAGTTATAAGGAAAAAGATCATGTCAAATAAATTCTATATTACTACTCCTATCTATTATGTAAATGCCTCTCCGCATATCGGCCATTCTTATACTAATATTGCCGCAGATACTTTAGCGCGTCTTAACCGTAAAATTCTGGGTAATGATAATGTTTGGTTTCTTACGGGTACGGATGAACATGGCCAAAAAATACAAAAAGCAGCGGATGAGGCTAAACTCTCAACCGGTGAATTTGTAGATAAAGTAGTAGTGCAGTTTCAAGAGTTGTGGAAAAAGTTGGAAATATCAAATAATGATTTTATCCGTACTACGCAAGATCGACATATTAGAACCGTACAAAAAGCGCTGCAAATAGTATATGAGAAGGGGGATATTTACGAGGATAAATATGAGGGATGGTATTGCATTCCCTGTGAAACATTCTGGCCCAAGACTCAAGTCACCGATAATCTTTGCCCGGATTGCAAGCGCCCGCTTGAAAATATCAGCGAGACGAATTTTTTCTTTAAATTATCAAAATATCAGGATTGGCTTATTAAATATATCAAGGATATCGATAAGAATCCAGGGCGCATTCATTATATTCAGCCAGCCAGCAGAAGAAACGAGGTTTTAAGTTTCTTAGAGAATAATAAATTAGAGGATCTTTGTATATCCAGGCCGATAGAGAGGCTTAGTTGGGGCATACCTTTGCCGTTTAGCTGTAAGCATGTTACTTACGTTTGGTTTGATGCCTTGATTAATTATATCAGCGCAGTAGGTGAATTTGATAACAAGAATATTTATCGTTCTGTTTGGTGGGATAAAGGTGTAAAGGTTGTGCATCTGGTGGGTAAAGATATATTAAGACATCATGCGATTTACTGGCCGATTATGCTGGAGGCTTTAGGCATAAGGCAGCCGGATACTATATTTGCGCATGGCTGGTGGATGATTAATGAAGATAAGATGTCTAAGTCGCTGGGTAACGTGGTTAATCCTATTGAGATGGTGGATAAATTTGGTATAGACGTATACCGGTATTTTCTTTTGCGCGATGTACCATTTGGTTTAGACGGTAATTTTTCGCAAGAAGCTATAATCAAGAGATTTAATGGTGACTTGGCTAATGATTTAGGGAATCTTATCTATCGTACGCTGACGATGGCGGAGAAATATTGCGCAGGAATAATTCCGGACCTGGATGTTTACAAGATCAAATATGACCCTAGCGGCGAAAACATTAAAGCCAAGATGCAATCTTTGCCTAAGGATCTGCTTGCCGCGTTAAGCTGGAATAATGATTTTAGTTTAGCGCTTGAAAAAGTCTGGGAAGTTATCGGTATAACGAATAAATATGTTGAAGAAACTAAACCCTGGAACCTGGCAAAAGAGGCTAAGGAACAACAGCTCAAAGCTTTTATCCGCTTACTGGTCCAGGCGATTAGAACGGTTGGCCAACAGATTGCTCCATTCATGCCTAAAACGGCAGAAGCTATTATTTTACAATTAGGCGGCAGAGAAATTAAAAAAGGCGCTCCTTTATTCCCGCGCATTGAAATTAAAAAAGAATAAAGAAAAACAAGGGGACGGTTCTCTTAAAAAAGAGAACCGTCCCCATGATTCTCATATTCATATGTTAATTGACACTCATTGCCATCTTGATTTCCCCGCTTTTGATCCGGATCGCGACCAGGTTATCCGGCGTGCCATGGAAGCAGAAATAAATTATTTCATTAATATTGGTGCGACCTTGGAGTCTTCAACTGCTTCTTGTGAGCTGGCTCAGGAGTATCCGGAAGTTTATGCTTCTGTAGGCGTGCATCCGCATGATGCGGATACTTTTGACCGCAAGGCGCAAGACCAGTTAAGGCAGCTGGCTTCTGGAAAAAAGGTGGTGGCGGTTGGCGAAACGGGTTTGGATTATTACCGTAATTTATCCGGCAAAGAAAATCAAAGGCGGGCATTTCTTAAGCAGATTGTTTTAGCCAAAGATCTAAACCTGCCGCTAGTGGTGCATTGCCGTCAGGCAGAGAAAGAACTGATGCAGATTTTAAAAGCTGCTTTGCCGCTTAGGGCAGTGGTGCATTGTTTTTCCGGCGATGAAAGTTTTCTGCAAGAATGTTTAGGCTCTGGATTCTTTATTTCATTTACATGTAATATTACTTATAAAAAGGCTCAAGGTTTAAGAGAGATGGTCCGATTAACTCCGCTTGATAAATTAATGCTTGAAACTGATGCGCCGTATCTATCTCCGGAAGGATTCCGGGGCCAGCGTAATGAGCCGGCGCAGATAAAATTACTGGCTAATGAGGTCAGCCGGATTAAAGGGGTTAGTTTTGCCGAAATAGCAGATCAAACCACCCAAAATGCAAAAGGATTTTTTAAATTAGGATGAGCGCTAAAGTTTCAGTAGTTAAATGTAATAGTTATGAGCCGGCAGCCGTCCAGCAAGCCGTCGGCAATGCCCTTGGCCTTTTAGGCGGCATTACTAGTTTTATCAAGCCGAATTCAACGGTATTAGTTAAGCCGAATCTTTTAATGTCTAAAAGCCCGGATTGCGGCATCACTACGCATCCGGAGGTTGTTAGAGCGGTTATCCGGATATTAAAAGAGATAAACTGCAAGATTACCGTGGGTGATGGTCCGAGTGTCTGGGGCCAGTATATTGAAAACGTCCAAGAGGTTTATAAAATTACCGGTATAAGAGGCGTTTGTCAGGATGAGGGTGTGCAGTTGGTAAATTTTGATAAACGCCGGATGCGTAATAAATTCCCGCTTACAGTTTGGCTTGATGAATGTGACTATTTAATTAACCTGCCTAAATTTAAAACTCACGAGTTTACTTTAATTACCGGCTCAATCAAGAATCTTTTTGGCCTGGTTTCCGGAACCTATAAAACCGAGCTGCATAAGAATTATTTCGCTCCGGCTGACTTTGCTAAGATCCTGGTGGATATCTATCAGGAGGCAAAACCGGATTTAACGATTATCGACGGAATATTGGCGATGGAAGGGGATGGGCCGGCTACCAGCGGAATAACCCGCCAGCTTGATCTTTTGCTTGCCGGTTCTGACTGTGTGGCCTTAGATACAATTATGGCCAAAATAATGGGGATTACCCAGCAGGAGGTTTTAACGACTAAAGAGGCCTCTTTACGCAACTTAGGAGAAGCTCAACTTAGCAGGATAAAAATAGAAGGTGAGGATATTGATAAGTTAAATATCCGTCCGTTTATTTTGCCGAAAAATCGCGCCGGCTGCGCGGTAAAAATAAATAAGCTCCCGGAGGTAGTCAAGAAAATAGTTAAATCTTTAATTAGGTATTATCCTTATTCGCTGCGTTTGAAATGTACGCGCTGCGGCCACTGTGTCAATGTTTGTCCCAAAAAATGTATTACACTTAAGAAAAGCGGAATACAGATTAATTATAATAAATGTATTGCTTGTTTTTGCTGCCAGGAGGCTTGTCCCGCGGCAGCCATAGGAGTGAAGAAGAGCCTATTGGCTAAATTAATAGGGTTATAAGCTAAATGAATATCCGCACAATAGACTGGAAGAATAATAAGATCAGGATTATCGATCAAACGAAATTACCGCTTAGGTTGGTATATATTAATATTGATCGTCTGGAAGATCTTTGGCAGGCAATAAAGATAATGCAGGTGCGGGGCGCTCCGGCTTTAGGAGCAGTTGCCGGCCTGGGGATGTATTTAGGAATAAAAGATTATGTTTGTTCTGATTGGAGCAAGTTTAGTCGGAAATTAAATGCCGTGGCAAAATATATCGGGAGTTCCCGGCCGACCGCCAGAAATTTATTCTGGGGCATAGAGAGAGTATTGGCTGTTGCTTTAGCCAATAAAGAGCAACCTATCTCTAAAATTAAGCAGATTATGCTGGCTGAGGCTAAGTTGATTATGCACCAGGATATGGTTGCTTGCCGCAAAATCGGCGCTTACGGGGCTAAATTACTTAAGGACAACAGCAGGGTTTTAACCATTTGTAATGCTGGGATATTAGCTTCAATAGACTATGGCACCGCCCTGGGAGTTATTTATTCTGCTCAAGCGCAAGGCAAGAATATAAAAGTTTTCTCCTCTGAAACGCGGCCTTTATTGCAGGGCGCGCGTTTATCTACTTGGGAGTTGCATAAACAAGGCATAGATGTTACCTTGATTGCCGATAATACTGCCGCTAAACTCATGCGTGATGGACAAATCGATATGGTGATTACTGGGGCAGATCGCATCGCGGCTAACGGCGATACGGCTAATAAAATCGGCACTTTTAATCTGGCAGTTTTAGCTAAATATCATAAGATACCTTTTTATGTTTCCGCGCCCCGGAGTACCTTTGATTTAAAAATAAAAAACAAAGCGGGTATTAAGATTGAAATTCGTAAGCCTGATGAAATAACCAGTATTTTATTTAAAAAGGATGTCGCTCCGAAAAAAGCCCGGGTATTTAATCCTGTTTTTGATGTTACCCCGCATCAGTTAATTAGCGGGATTATCACGGATAAGGGAATTATCCGGATGCCGTATTCACAAAATATTAGGGAAACCCTAAGGAAAGAATAAATGCGCATAAAAGATATCGGTGAATTTGGATTAATCAAGAGATTCCAGAAAAAGATTAAAACGGATTCTTGTGTGGTTAAAGGCAGCGGGGATGATTGCGCGGTTTTAAAATTGAATCAGAGCAGTTATCAATTATTTACCTGCGATATGATCGTTGAGGGGGTGGACTTTTTTAAAACTACTGATCTTAGACTTGTGGGCAGGAAGGCCCTGGCAATATCCATTAGCGATATTGCTGCTTGCGGAGGGATCCCTAAACATGCCGTAGTGGCATTGGGATTACCCCGGAATATGCAGGTTCATCAGATTGAACGCCTGGGGAAAGGTTTATTTGATTTGGCTCGTGAATTTAATATTAATATTGTAGGAGGGGATATCTCTGCCTCAAGTAAGTTAATCATTGATGTGAGCATGCTGGGGGTCGTCGAGAAAAATAAGCTTTGTTTGCGTCAGGGAGCAAGAGCAGGTGATATTATTATGGTTACCGGTGAGTTTGGCGGCGCGATTAAAGGAAAGCATTTAAAATTTACACCGCGCTTAAAAGAAGCGCAATTTTTAGTGAATAATTTTAAAATCAATGCGATGATCGATGTCTCGGACGGCCTGGTTGGAGACTTAGGGCATATTTTGGAGCAGAGCTCGGTGGGGGCGGTTTTATATGAAAGCCTTATTCCATTAAGTAAACAGGCACTGGGTAGCGAAGAGGCCCTTTGTTCGGGTGAGGAGTTTGAGTTGCTTTTTACTGCCTCTAGAGACCAAGCCAGTAAAATTATTAAGAGCGTCAAATATCGTTTTAAGGTGATCGGTGAAATCATGCCGGAATCATTTGGCCTAAGGTTAATTAATTATAAAAATAGATATTCCAGGCTCAAGTTGAGGGGTTATCGTCATTTTTGATGGAAAAATTATCTTCATCGGTTAATCAGACATTAAAGATAGGTAAAAGGATCGCCGGCAATCTTAGCGGAGGCGAGATTATCCTTTTATTCGGTTCGCTGGGAACGGGTAAGACGATTTTAGCTAAAGGAATTGCTCAGGGGTTAGGGATTAATAAAAATAATGTTGTCAGTCCGACCTTTGTCTTATTGCGCATATATCAAGGAAAACATTTATTGCAGCACTTTGATTTTTACCGCATTAAATCCCCGGAAGATATTTTGGCTTTAGGATATCAGGAGTATCTGTATTCTGATGCAGTGACGGTTATCGAATGGCCCGAACGATTAAAATTCCTCTTGCCAAGGGAATTTTTAAAGATTAAGCTATTCATCAAAGCTAAAAATCAAAGGTATTTTAAGTTTATGGCCAAAGGCCCTAAATATAAAAAATTATTAAAAAAAATTTATGAAGATATTAGGGATTGATACTACGACGGCGCGGCTTTGCCTGGGGTTGTATGTAGACGGTAAATTCTATGAATACAGCCTGCAGGTAGGCAGAAGTCTTTCAGCGTTATTAGTTCCGGCTATTCAGCGGGTGATTCGCGCCGTAGGATTAAAAATAGCGGATATTGATTATTTTGCCTGTGGCTTGGGCCCGGGTTCCTTTACGGGAATGCGTATTGGCTTAGCTACGATAAAAGGATTAAGCGTCGTAAAAAATAAGCCGGTGATTGGAATATCGACATTAGATATTCTGGCTAAGAATGCACAAGTAAAAGATCGCTTGATTGTTACTGCGTTGGATGCCAGAAGATCGCTTATTTACTGCAGTTCTTATAAGTATGAACAGGGCAGCTTAAAACGTAAGAGCGCATATTCGCTTCTTAGCCTGGATGAATTAGTAAAAAAGTTTCCCGCCAAGGCGGTTGTTTTAGGAGATGCCGTAGCTTTGTATGGCGATGCGCTACTAACTCGTATCAAGAACGCAACTGTCTTAGATAAAGATTATTGGAGCCCGCAAGCGCACAATCTTATGGAGCTGGCGCTTGCCAAGATTAAAGCTAAACAATTTTCTTCGGCTTTAACCATTAAACCTATTTATTTATACCCTAAAGAATGCCAAATAAAAACGCGATAGGTTACCGGCCCACCTGGGCAGAGGTTAACCTGGATCATTTAGAACATAATTTTAAAGAGGTTAAATCTCTTCTGCGTCCGCAGACAAAAGTTTTGGTTACGGTAAAAGCTGACGCCTACGGCCATGGCTTAGTTGCGGTAGCCAAAAGACTAGTTGCTTGCGGGGTAGATTATCTGGGGGTGGCTTCTATTGATGAGGGGATAGAATTAAGAAAAACAGGGATAAAAACTCCGATCTTGCTTTTGGGTTTAATTCTTAAAAAAGATATTGGGCCACTTTTTACCTACCAGCTTATTCCCACTGTTTGTGATAGAGCAATGGCGGTTGCACTTAATACTAGGGCTGCTGTATTAAAACAGAGGATACCTGTACATATTAAAGTCGACACCGGAATGGGCAGGATCGGAGTTTTACACACTGAGGCGTTGGAATTGGTAACCCATATTCATAAACTTAAAAATATTATAATCCAGGGTATTTTTACGCATTTTGCCTTGGCGGACTCCAACCGAAAATTTACTGTTTTGCAAATTAATTTATTTAACAAGTTAATTAGTGATTTAAAAAAGAGAGGCATCGTTATTCCCTTGGTACATGCTGCTAATAGTATCGGGTTAATCAATTACAAGGATAGCCATTTTACTATGGTCAGGCCGGGGTTAGTTATTTATGGTTTAGCTCCTAAGAAAAACTTGGGCATAAATTTAAAGCCGGTGTTAACTCTTAAAACCCGCGTGGTTTTTATTAAGCAGGTGGGTCCGGGTTACGGCATAAGTTACGGGTTAACTTATGTAACTAAGCGGACAACGCACATTGTTACTTTACCTGTAGGTTATGGTGATGGTTATCCGCGCAATCTTTCCAACTTAGCCTGGCTTTTAATTGGCGGCAGGCGATTTCGGATTAGCGGTAGAATTTGTATGGACCAGATTATGGTGGATGTGGGTAATTTTAAGCCAAAAATCGGTGATGAAGTCGTTTTGATTGGAAAGCAGGGTAAACAGGAAATTACTGCCGAAGAGCTTGCGGATCTATCTGGCACGATCTCTTATGAAATTGTTTGTGGTTTAGGCAGCCGGATTCCCAGAATCTATAAATAGGGGACGGTTCTCTTGTTCATAAAACCGCTTAAGAGAACCGTCCCCTAGTTTTTTCTTTTATTTTAGTTAGATTTTCCCTTCTTTTGCGTCAATTATAGTAAGAGGAGGGATTTTTTATGCCTAGAGTTAAAAGGATAGTTCCAGACAATGCGGCTTTACATGTGATCAGTAGAGGCAACAATGGAAATACTATATTTCATAGCGATAATGACAAATTGCGATACTATGCGCTATTATGGGAGCTAAAGAATGAGAATAAAATAGATATTTTTCATTATTGTTTGATGAATACCCATATTCATATTATTTTAAATCTTAATCCAGATAGTACTTTGTCAAAATTCATGAAACAGCTAAATTTGACGTACTTTCATTATTACCGAAAAAAGTACGGTTATTTTGGCCATTTTTGGCAAGATAGATTTAAAAGTAATATTATTGATAAGGATTCGTATCTATTGCAATGCGGTAAATATATTGAACTTAATCCTGTCCGCGCAGGCATGGTAAATCGTCCGGAAGAGTATTTATTTTCAAGTTATAATTGTTATGCCAATAATAAACCGGATGAACTTATTATTTTAAGTCCAACATATCTTGGATTATCAGATTCTGCGCAAATAAGGCAAGAGCAATATGTTAATTTCGTGGTTGAAAATCAAGGGGACGGTTCTCTTAAGCGGTTTTACGAAGAAGAGAACCGTCCCCTTTAGGGTAATCTTGCGATAAGATAGAGACTGCTGGACAGAACGATGATATGGCTTAATGAGGCAGCCAGAACAGGCATGATCAGCCCGGTTTTTCCTATCGCCAGGCAGACAGCATCCAGGACATAATATAGAAATCCTACAATAATCGAGACCCCGATAGACGACATCCCAGTGGCGCGTTTACGCATTAGAAGCGAAAAAGGAATTCCCAGGAGTATAATGATGATGCTGGTAAATGGCGCGGTAAAGCGTTGATAGAGGTCCACCTTTAAATTCCGGATTACGGTAGTTGCCCCGCTTTTAGAAAGTATCCAGATATAATCCTGCATTTGGCGTATATTCATCTGCTCCGGCTTTTGTCTTAAGGAGACAAGGTCTTTAGGAGTTTCCGGGATACTCATAATCTCTTCTTCAAAATAACCTGGTTCATCGATTACCTGCCCGTTTTGGTCAAATTTATAAGTAATACTTTGAAAGAATTTCCATAATCCATCCTGATAAATTCCTCTGGTGGCGATAATTTTTTTAGTCAGATTTTGATTTTCATCCTGTTCCAGAATAGTGATTCCTTCCATGGTTTTGGTAGCAGGCAAAAACTTACTGATAAAAAATAACCTGTTCCTTAAACCGTAGAGGGTAAGATTAATGATGGGCTCGTTTTTCTTAGGTTTACCTTTTGGCGAACCTTCTTCGATCTGGATTTTAATCTTTTGATTTTCTGTTAGAGAGACAGGCACGAATCTGTCATTTACCCAGAATACCGCTAAGCTAATTAGTAAACCAAAGATTAGAGCATTGCGGGCAATTTCAAATATGCTTAAGCCGCTTGAACGCATGGCAATTATTTCATTATTGTGATTAAGTTTTCCGAAAGTGTAAACCGTACTTAAGAGGCAGGCAAAAGGGGAGACCTGCACAAACATGATCGGCAGGTACGAGATGTAGTAACGTGCCAGGAGCGCTAAGGTGGCCTGGTGTCTTAATATCTCATCTAAATTAGAAAGCAGGTCAATGACGATATAGAGAAACAGAAATACAAAAATGCAGGAAAAGAATATATGAATAATCGATTTTAAGATGTAACGGTCTAAGATGCGCATAGTTTATAGGTTAAGTATCCTCCGATAGAGGCAAAGATGATATTGGGTAACCACAGAGCAAAGGCTGCCGGCAGGACTCCTTCCATGGCCAGTGCGGTTAAGCCGATATACAAAGGATAATAGCAGACAATGATTAATACGGCAATTCCAATGTTAATGGATTTTTCGCGCCGGCGTGTAATAATTCCCAGAGAAGATCCCAGGAGCATGAAGACAAAACAGGAGAAGGCTAAAGCTAACTTTTCATGAATTTTGGTAATCAGCGGAGCCGGGTTGATGCCTTCGGATTTAAGTTTAGCCGCCTCTTTCTTTAGTTCATGAATAGTCATTTCTTTATATTTCTTTTCGACAACCTTATTCTGCATCTGGGCAATATCCAGATTCATAAAGTAAGTACGGAAATTAAGCTTGTAGAAGTTGGTGGGGTTTTCCGGGTCAGGCTCATCAGAAGTCCCGTCGATAAGTTTTAATTTTATAGCATTTTGGCCGGGAATAGTGATAAATTCTCCGGCTTTAGCCACAATCGTGCGCGTTGGCCGGTCTTCGCCCTGGGGTTCATAGATCCGGATGTTATTAAGCCGGTTTTTCTTCTGGTCAACATGGTAGATAAAGAGGATGTATTTTTTGAAGGAATCAATGAATACTCCCTCTTCAAAGGCGGCGGTAGGGTTCTTGATACCCATCTCATGTAAGGTCTTACGGTAAGCAAAATGCGAATATGAAGCTGCCTGGTCATTAAAAACTACCAGGGCTAAACTTAAGGCCAGGCCGATAGTTAATAAAGGCAGCATTAATTTAAATAGGTTTATGCCGCTTGAGCGGATGGCGATTACTTCATTATCGCCGCTTAATCTGCCCAGGGCAAGCAATACTGCCACCAGTATTGATATCGGCAAGGTATAGGTGACAATATAAGGAGTAAGATAGATAAAAATCTTAATTACGCTAAATATATCCACTCCTTTATTGATGACTAAATCCGCAATGCGTTTTAAGTTGCCGATGAGCACCATGACAAAGGTTAATACTCCCAGGCATAATAATAGCGGCCCGAGGAACTCTCTTAAGATATAATTACGCAGGATCTTCATGATTAGCAGGCTAGAGTCAAAAGGAGCACTTTTCTAGCTCCGGCTTCTTTTAAGCATTTGGCTGCCTCGTTTGAGGTGGCCCCGGTAGTTAAGACATCATCGATAAGTAGTAAATTGGTATCTTTAATTAATTCCGGTTTGGTCACTGAGAAACTTTTCTCCACATTTTGGCAGCGTTGCCGGAAGGTTAGCTCCGTCTGAGTCTTGGTGGGCTTAACGCGGATGAGGGCATCGGTTAAGACCTTTTTGGCGAACTCTCGGGCGACCTCTTGACTTAAGATTTCAGCTTGGTTAAATTCTCTCTCCCGCTGCCGGCTCCTGTGCAGTGGTATCGGGACAACGAAATCAAGATGTTCGATGGGCAATTGGTAATCCCGGATAAATGTATACATTAGCTTTCCCAAGGGTTTGCCCAGATAATCCTTACCGGAATATTTAAATTCATGGATCAGTTTCTTGACGGTTCCGGTATATATACAGGGGCTAAAGGCCCGGTCAAAATAAAAATTTGCTCCGCACTTTGAGCAACTTGGACAGGCGTTTTTTTCTATTGCTTGGGAGTCCAGGTGCCTGCCGCAGCTGGCGCAGAAGGGGGGTAGATTTTTCTCAACTTTATCCCAACAGCTAGCGCAGATTAATTGCTGTTGGTCAGCTGGCGGGATCCTATTTTTACAAACTAAACAGCAGTTTGGATAAATTAAATCCTTTAAGCCCTTAAACAGCCACCGCAACATAAAGATATAATATCAATGAAAATTAGGTTTGTCAAAGTAATTGACAGTCGGCCTTATCGATAGTAGAATAAAAATCATGGAAAAGCTAAATCCTGCGGAATTAAAAGTTAGATTATTCAATTTATTAAACCAAGAGGCCTTAAAAAGAGGTAAATTCCTGCTTTCTTCCGGCAAAGAAAGTAATTATTATCTTGACGGCCGCGTAATTACTCTGAGCCCGCAAGGCGCCTATTTAGTTGCCAGTATAATTCTGGATATGCTTAAAGGTGAAATTTTAGATGCAATCGGCGGACCAACCTTAGGGGCTGATCCCATTGTCGGAGCCCTGGCGGCATTAAGCTATATCAATAGGCAGCCGATTAAAACTTTCATTGTGCGTAAACAGGCCAAGGAGCATGGAACGCTGCAGCGAGTAGAGGGTCCGGCACTGAAAAATGGCGATCGGGTAATCCTGGTAGATGATGTAGCTACCAGCGGTAAGGCGATTCTGGAAGCCAAACAGGCTTTGGACAAAATCGGGGTAATCGCCGAAAAGGCAATTGTGATTGTGGACCGCAACCAGGGCGCTGCAGATAATTTAGCCAAAGTAGGTGTAAAGTTAGTATCAATTTTTAAGATCGCAGATTTCGGTCTTTAGATATCTTCGTGGAAAAAATAAAAATTGTGGTAGTGGGCGGGGGGCCATCAGGTATGATGGCGGCAATCCGGGCGCAAGTTCTTGGCCAGGAGGTAATCCTGCTGGAAAAAAAGAGCACTCTGGGTAACAAACTTCTCCTAAGCGGCAAAGGCCGCTGTAATCTTACCAATACAGAAGATCTTCCTAATTTTCTAAAACGTTTTTCTAAAAATGGCGATTTCTTAAGGGATGCCTTTAAGAAATTCTTTAATCAAGAGTTGATCTCTTTTTTCGAGCAGCGGGGTTTAAAGCTGAAAATTGAACGTCAACTGCGTGTATTTCCGCAGAGCGATCGATCGGCCGGTATTCTTAATTTATTAGAAAATGAGCTGGTTAAGGTTGGAGTGCAGGTTATTTGCCGGAGTAAGGTTGTGGATTTAATTGTTTCCGGTGGCCGGGCTAAAGGAGTGCGTTTGGAGAATGGACAAAATATTCTCTGCGACCGGGTTATTTTAGCTTCCGGAGGCGCAAGCTATAGCTTTACTGGCTCTGACGCTTCGGGGATAAATATTGCTAAAAGACTGGGGCATGTAATCGTATCTTTGCAGGCAGGTTTAATCCCGCTGGATGTGAAACAAAATTATGTCAAAAAGTTAGAAGGGTTAACTTTACGTAATATTAAGCTTAAATTTTCTGACGCAAAACGGGAGATTATCTCTGAGATCGGCGAATTGATTTTTACCTCAAGCGGAATATCCGGGCCGCTGGTCATTACTTTAAGCGGTAAAGTCATAGATTTGTTGGCACCGAATAAAACCGTTTTTGTAGATATAGATTTAAAGCCCGCTCTATCGATTCAACAGTTGGACGCCCGTCTGCTTAGGGAGTTTAAATTAAATTCCAAAAAAAGCATTAAGAATATGCTTAAAGAGTTATTACCTTTACGCTTAATTATGGTTTTTACCGATGCCGCCGGAATTGATCCGCTAAAAAAATGCAGCCAGATTACGCAAAAGGAAAGGGAAAAGATTATTTCTTTACTTAAAGGTTTTCATTTGGAGATCTCCGGGCCCCGGCCGATTGAAGAGGGGATGGTTACCCGGGGCGGGGTAAGTTTAAAACAGATCGATCCGCGCACGATGGAGTCGCGCCTGGTTAAAGGCCTATATTTTTGCGGGGAGATGATTGATGTGGATGCGGATACCGGAGGATTTAACCTTCAGGCAGCTTTCTCAACCGGGTATCTAGCCGGAGAAAGCGCGGCATTAAGTTAACGATACGGGTAATAAGTCTTGATTCGTGGATCCTGTCTTGGGTATTTTCTAGCGCTGACGCGCTTCGAAAACACCCAAGCCACCCACGAAATAGCTAAAAACCCTTATGGAAAAAATTTACTTAGCCTCCAATTCTAAGGCCAGAAAAAAACTGTTAGAGAAATTTGGCTTGAAGTTTAAAATCCTGCCTTCTAAAGTTAAAGAGCAGGCCAGGCGCGGTAATTTATCATATTCTCAACTTGTACAGAATAATGCCCGGAATAAGGCTGAAAGAGCGGCCGCCAGGGTACCCGATGGAATTATTATTGCCGCAGATACTATTTGCGTGCAGGATGGTAAGATATTCGGCAAGCCGAAAAATATACCAGATGCCCGTCGGATGCTTAGGCAGTTATCCAGTAAGCCGCAATGGCTTTATACCGGCCTGGCAGTAATAAAAAAAGCTAAGGGTAAACAGAGGCTAGCGCTGGATTATGAAAAAACAAAAGTGTATATGGATAAATTAAGCTTCGGCCAGATTAATAATTATTTTAAACAGGTTTCTCCTTTGGATAAGGCAGGGAGTTTTGATATTCAGGGTAAAGGGGCATTTTTTATTAAGAGAATTGACGGCTGTTTCTATAATGTGGTCGGCTTGCCTTTAAGAAAGCTTTATCGTATTTTTAGGAAGCTGGGGTTATTTCTTATGATCTGTGCTATTTTTGGCCTGGCGGGTTGTTCCACGGAATATAATTTGGCCACTAAACAGGAGGAAAAATATTATTATAGTACAGATCAAGAGGTACAGATGGGCCAGTCAATTAACCAGAGGGTAGAAAAAGAATTGAAATTCTCCGCTGACCCTTTGCAGCAAAAACGCGTGGAAGATATCGGTAAAAAAATAGCCGCAGTCAGCGACAGAAAAGAGATTGATTACCATTTTCGGGTTTTAGATGATGATGAGATTAATGCCGTGTCTTTACCCGGAGGCTATGTCTATGTCAATAGCGGATTATTAGATAAAGTTGCTAATGATGATGAGTTGGCTTGTATTTTAGCGCACGAAGTAAGCCATATTGTTGCCCGGCATAGTATCAAGAAGCTTCAAGCGATGCAAAGCTACTCTATTTTAAGAGTATTAGTGGCTGTCGCTCCGGGCACCTCAGAAGTAAGTAATGCCGCGGATGCTGCCTTTGCTCAATTTCTGCTTGGTTATGGCCGCCAAGATGAGTTATTGGCAGACCAACTGGGGACGCGTTACGCTAAGTTGGCGGGTTATGATCCGCATGGTATGGTTACTTTTTTAATTAAGCTGCAGGATATAAACCGCAGGATGCCGCTTAGGGAGCGCTCATACTATAAGACTCACCCCTATGTTCCTGATCGGATCAGGGTGGTTAAACAGGAGCTGGGAGAGCAAATTGATTTCGGAGACTATATTAATATTGAACAAGAAACTCATGAATAAAATAATTTGTTTTCTAACGGTAATTTTGTTAACCTTCTGCGGTCTGCAGGCAGAGGAGATTCTAGAAAAGGAGAATATGAAGAACAATGCGGCGGGTTTAGATAAGACAAATTTTGATAATCCTTTTGGGGTTTTGGAATTTTTGCATTGGAATCATTCTTGGAATAATTATAAATATCCCGGTAATCGTGATTTGGAAAAGGCTATTTTCTTGATGCAGAGTGCGCAGGTTGGCTGGGTAAGATTAGATTTCCTGTGGGAAGATATCGAAGCGGCTGAGGGTAAATTTGACTTTGCTAAATATGACAATATCGTTGAGTTACTCAGGCATAAGGGAATCCATATCTTGGGTATTTTGCATTACAGTACAAATTGGGCTTCTTCCTGCGGAGAGTGGAATTGTCCTCCTAAAGATAATAAAATATTTGTCAATTACGCAGGCAAAGTTATACAGCGCTATAAGGATCAGATTAAATACTGGGAGGTTTGGAATGAGCCGGATTCTGCTACCTACTGGAAACAGCAGGACAGCCTTAAGTCCTATTGCGTCCTATTAAAAGAAGTTTATCTGGCGGCTAAAAAAATTGATCCGGATTGTAAGATTTTAAATGGCGGTATTGCCAATGGGCTGGCGAGCATCAATCATCTTTATGATAATGGAGCTAAAGATTATTTTGATATATTAAACCTGCATTTTTTCCAAAGCCCCTTATATGGCAAGAATGCCATCAAAGCTGTAGCCAGTTATCCTAAGCTCGCCTATAAAATAATGGTGCGTAATGGGGACGCCAACAAGAAAATCTGGATCACTGAAATTGGTTGTCCCGGGGTAAAGCTGGGATTAAAGGTGGATAATTGGTGGCTGGGCAAAAATCCTAATGAGCGCCAGCAAGCCCAATGGGTAAAAGACATATATACTGAGCTATTAAAAAATCCCCAGGTGGAGAAAATTTTTTGGGCTTTTTTCCGCGATACCAAAGAACACTGGAATAATGGAATAGATTATTTTGGCTTGGTGCGTTGGGATTATTCGGCCAAATCTTCTTTTAAAGCCTACAAAGAGTGTTTCCAGGAGTGGAAAAAGAATAAAGCGGTAAAACTTAAGAAGTAAATAAGTGCGGGAGGAGGGAGTTGAACCCTCAAGGGTTACCCCACACGCTTCTGAGACGTGCGCGTCTGCCATTCCGCCACCCCCGCAAAAATCATCCTAAGTATATCTTAGCCTCTCTATCATGTCAATTGGTTAAAAACAAGGGGACGGTTCTATTTTTTAAATTTAAAAAATAATAAAAAATAGAACCGTCCCCACGATTTTCTGTTATAATAGCTATTCAAATTAAGGAGAAATGATGTTTTTAGAGCAATTCAAAATTACCGGCCTGGCGATGGCCCAGATATTTCTTCTGGGTGGTTTGGGCTATATTCTAGTTAAGAGAAACATACTTTCTGGCGAAGGCCTGGATGCTTTAAGCCGCCTGGTTATTCAGATCATCTTTCCGGCTTTAATTTTCGCCCAGATGCTCAAGAACTTCAGCTTTAATCTTTATCCTAGCTGGTGGATTTTTCCGTTACTTAGCCTGGCGATTACAGTTATGGGTTTAATCGTAGGATGGGGCCTGCTTAAATTGTCAGGACTAAAGACAAATAAGTTGCAGTTTTTAAGTTTAGTGGCTTTTCAGAATTCAGGGTATCTTCCTCTGGCTATGGCTGCGGCGATATTTACGGGCCAGCAGGCTAATGATATTTTTATTTTTATTTTCTTGTTCCTGTTGGGGTTTGATCTGGTGGCCTGGTCATTAGGTATTTATATGCTTACTTATGAAAAACAAATTAAATTTAAGCTGCAGAGTCTCTTTAGCACGCCGGTAATCGCAAATTTAACTAGCCTGGCGTTAATCGCGCTGGGTTTAAATAAGTTTATCCCCGATATTTTATTTAAACCTTTATCTATGATGGGTAACTGTACTTTACCTTTAGCGATGTTAGTAGTCGGAGGCAATGTTGCTTTAGTGCGCCTGAAAAATATCGACAGGAAAGTAACTTTTATATTTTTGTTAGGGAAATTAATTATTCTGCCGGTATTAGGTATAGTGATCGTGTTGAAACTTGCGCTGCCGCATTTATTGGGATTTTTGATTGTGATGCAGCTGGCCATGCCTTCGGCAACTTCTTTATCCGTAATTATCCGCCGTTTTAACAGACAGGATGCTTTAATCAGCCAGGGGGTATTTTTTAGCCACATCATCGGCTTGTTTACCATACCCTTATTTTTAAGTTTATATTTATTCCTGGTTATGCTAAAATGAGTAATATTATCGCCACTAATCGTAAGGCGCACAGGGATTATGAAGTCCTGGAGTCTTTAGAGTGCGGTATTGAATTAAAAGGCTCGGAAGTAAAATCTTTACGCGCCGCTAAGATTAATTTAAATGATAGTTTTGCCCGTTTTGAGGGTCCCGAGATCTTTTTATATAACGCGCATATCAGCCGTTACGCGCAAGCCAGTTATTTAAACGTTGATCCGGACAGGCATCGTAAGCTCCTTTTACATAAGAAGCAGATTGAAAGAATAAATGGTAAGCTTACCCAAAAAGGCCTAACCTTAATTCCGTTAAAGATTTATTTTAATGACCGGGGTTTTGCAAAAATAGAGCTTGCGCTTTGTAAAGGTAAAAAACTTTACGATAAGCGGGAAAGTGTCAAGCGCAGGGAAACTGATAAACAGCTGCGCCGGATAATAAAGAATAGAAGAGGGTAATTGTTTTTTAAAATATTGTTATTTGAAAATTTGGGGGTGAAAGGGTTCGACTTAAGATATGTCGGATAAGAGCAGCATGCCGCGGATGTAAGGTTAGCCGCGTTAACAACCCTTACACAATTTAAACGCAAACACGCAAGTGTCACGTTTAGGAACATTAGTTGCGCCGTCTTTTGCGGCTAGACCAATGTTCGTACCAGCCTTCGGACTTAATTAAGTCCGAAGCCCCTAACTGTCCTGCCTACGGGATAGATTAGGGCACTAGTAGGATAGTCCCGGCGGTTAACCTTCCAAACCGGGGCGAAATCGAAAAGGCTGCGCTTTGCAAATCCTGCCGGGTAGGAGTTGCAGGGCTAAGAATAAATTACCAGGCTAAGCATGTAGCGGCTTTTATGCGATTACTTAAGGACTCCGGTCCAATTCCGGACACCTCCACCAATCCTGTGCTGCGCACAGGATTTGCTGGATAAAAGCTTATTGTGCTCAAATTTTTATGAAGATTAATAAATATCTAAAAACATTTCTTGTTTGTATCAGCCTGGTTATTTTAATCTCCGGCTGCGCCACCATCCCCACCGGTGAGAATATCGCTGCTTATTCCATTGGCGGGGTAACTTATTATCCTTTGGTTACCCTATGTGATTTACGCGGGGTCCAGATGCAGTATGATGCGCTCTTGCGTACTGCTTATTTAAGTAAAGATGCACAACACGTGAGTTTAAGGGTAGGGGATGTTTTGGTGCTGGTAAATGATAATGTCAGGCATTTAAATTTTCCGATCGATGTTTATCAAGGCACAATTGCGGTGCCCCGGCAATTCAAAGAACAGGTCTTTGATGTATTGTTTAGACAGGTCGTTTTAGTTGGCCGCCGAGCGGGTAAAATAAAATTACACAAGGTAGTTATTGATGCCGGCCATGGAGGCAATGATCCCGGAGCTATAGGCAGAAATGGCTTAAAGGAAAAGGATGTAAATTTAGATATTGCCAAAAGATTAAGCAGTTTTTTAAGGGTAGAAGGGGTGCAGGTTGTGCTTACCCGCTCAACGGATAAATTTGTTTCTCTTTCTACGCGGGTCAGTATCGCCAACCGCTCCGGAGCAGATTTATTTATCAGCATTCATTCTAATGCTAACCGTTCGCGTTCTTTATGCGGCTTTGAAGTCTATTATCTTGCTCCCAGCGTAAGTGATTCTAAACGCGCTGTTCTTACGGCCAGGAGCGCTTCTTTGAATTTAAAGGACACTGTTTTTTCCAGCGATACTCAGGATTTAAAGGCGATTGTTTGGGATATGATTTATGCCAACAGCCGGGCAGAGTCAATCGAGCTATCGCGTTCTTTATGTAAAGTTATGGGCGCTAGCATTGACGCTAATATCCTGGGAGTTAAGAATGCCCGTTTTCAGGTGTTAAAGGGAATTACTATGCCGGGGATATTGACTGAAGTAGGTTTTGTTTCCAATTTGAATGAGGAAAGGTTATTAAAGACCGCCAGCTACAGGGAAAAGTTAGCTGCCGGTATATTAGAAGGGATCAGGGATTATTCGCAGGATATGGCATTAGTAGAGGTAGCCTTAAGATGAGCGCAATCGGTGTTTTTGATTCTGGCGTAGGCGGGCTTACGGTAGCTAGAGAGATAATTCGTCAACTACCTGATGAAAACATAGTTTATTTCGGCGACACTGCCCGTGTCCCTTACGGGATTAAGTCGCCCCAGACCGTAATCCGTTTTTCTATTGAGAATATTCTGTTCTTATTAAAGCACGATGTTAAGCTGATCTGTGTGGCTTGTAACACCGCATCCAGTCTTGCCCTTCCGGTGATCAGGAATAATTTCCGCGTACCGATCATCGGTGTAATTACTCCCGGGGCGAAAGAAGCAGTTTATGCCTCGCAGAATAAGCGTATCGGAGTAATCGGGACCAAGGGAACGATTAAAAGCCGGACATATGAAAGAGAAATTAAGCAGCTTGATCCTAAGGTTAAGGTAACGGCTGCAGCCTGTCCTTTATTTGTTCCTTTTGTCGAAGAAGGGTGGCTTTCCGGAGAGGTTGTTTTAAGCGTAGCCAGGAAATATTTAAAACCGCTTCGCCAGGCCGGTGTAGATACGGTAATTTTAGGCTGCACGCATTATCCTCTGCTTAAACCGGTAATTCAGGAGGTTCTTGGTAAGGGAGTCATTTTAATTGATTCTGCCAAGCAGGTAGCTTTTGAAATAAAAAAGATCCTGGCTAGTGAAGATCTGCTTAACCGCGGTAAAGGCGGCAGACATAAGTTTTATGTCAGCGATAATCCTGAGTGGTTTAGTTCGCTGGCGCAAAGATTTATGGGTAAAAAATTAATGAATGTAAGGAAGGTAGACAATGTATAGTTTAAAAGTGCAAGGCACTTTCAGCTCTGCGCATAATCTAAGAGGTTATAAAGGCAAATGTGAAGATCTACATGGCCATAATTGGTTGGTGGAAATACTGATTAAATCCGCACAACTCGATGATATCGGTATGGTTTTAGATTTTAAATACCTAAAGAAAAAATTAAACGCTACTTTAGAGCAGATGGATCATAAATATCTTAATCGCATCCCGTATTTTTCCGCCGCAGGCGGATCTGCCTCCGGCGGGAAAAAAGTAAATCCCACCTCTGAGAATATCGCCAAATATATCTATAAAAAACTTAAACCCCAGATTCCTTTGCTTAACTGTGTAACGGTTTGGGAAAACAGCACCAGCAGCGCTAATTATGAAGAGTAAAATTTCTAAGACTGCGGTAGTGCTTTTATCCGGGGGACTGGATTCGGCTACAGTTTTGTATTTCGCTCAAGCTCTTGGGTTTAAATGCCAGGCTTTGATTTTCGACTATGGCCAGAGGCATAAGCAAGAGGTAGCTTGCGCTGTAAAGATTGCTAAGGCTAGCGGCTGTGCTTATAGAATTCTAAAAATAGATTTTCCCTGGAAAGGGTCTGCGCTCTTAGACAAAAAAATAAAAGTTCCTAAAGAAATTGCTCCAGGCGTTCCGGCTACTTACGTACCGGCGCGCAATATTATATTTTTAAGCTTTGCTTTGTCACTGGCAGAAGTAATTAAGGCCCAGGCGATTTTTATCGGGGCGCATGCTCAGGATTATTCGGGTTATCCTGATTGCCGCCCGGAGTTTTTTAAGGCCTTTGTTAAAATGGCCAAGGTTGGGATTGCCGCTAAACATAGAATCCAGATCCTGACTCCGTTATTAAATAAGAACAAATCGCAAATCATCAGCCTGGGCCGTGAGCTTGGTGTGTCTTTTAATTTAACCTGGTCATGTTATCGGTCAGGTAAACAGCCTTGCGGAAAATGCGATAGCTGCTATTATCGCGCTAAAGGTTTTAAAGAGGCGGGTCTGATTGATCCGTTAGTAAAAAGATGAAGGCAAGAATTGCTGAAGTGTTTGCTAGCGTGCAGGGTGAAGGCCTTTATTTGGGGGAGAAGCAGATCTTTGTGCGTTTTTTTGACTGTAATTTAAGCTGCACTTACTGCGATACTAAACTTGACCGGTTTACGGAGTATGAACCTAAAGAGCTTTTTGAGGAGATCAAACTTTACCGCGATAAGTACCACTCGATTTCTTTTACCGGAGGAGAGCCGCTTTTATACACAAATTTTTTAAAAGAGATACTCAAACTTACTTCCGGAGGAGGCTATAAGCATTATCTGGAAACAAATGGTACTTTATTTTCTGAGTTAAAGCAGCTTATTGACCGGATCGATATTATCGCTATGGATTTAAAGTTTCCCAGCTCAACCGGGATGGGAAATCTCTGGCAGCTGCATCGAAAGTTTTTAAAGATTGCCGCCAGAAAAGAAGTATTCCTTAAAGCAATTATCTGTCAGGCAACGTATGAGGATGATTTAAAGGAGGCGCTGGCGATTATTAAGGAAATAAGCCCCGCCAGTGTTTTAGTTTTACAGCCAAACAGCTATGAGAATCAATCGGTTCTGCATGAAAAGTTATTAAATTTTAAGGAGATAGCTATTCAACAGGGGGTTACGACTTGTATTATCCCTCAGATTCACAAAATAATGGGGTTGAGATAGATGAAGAGATCTGATTATGAAGGTTTGCAGGAAAATGTCCGGAAATTAAAAACTCCGGAAATTGAGGTCTGGCAAAACCAATATGCCGATAAGATCTATTCAATTAATCTGGATATTCCGGAGTTTACCTGTATCTGCCCAAAGACCGGCTTGCCGGATTTTGCAATTATTCGTATAGAATATTCTCCGGCTAAGTTTTGCGTGGAATTAAAATCTTTTAAGATGTATACCATATCTTTTCGTAATGTGGGAATTTTTCATGAGCATTTAATCAATAAGATGCTGGAAGATTTCCTGAGTTCAGTCAAGCCGCGCTGGGTAAAGATTAGCGGAATTTTTAATCCCCGCGGAGGCATTACTACTACTGTATCAGCGGAGTATAAAAGCAGATGAGAGAGTTAAAAGCAGAAAAAATAACCCAGGCGGTTATGGAATTAGTAAAGCGCGCTAATTTTTCGCTTGGCCGGGATGTTTTGTTTGCTCTGCGTAAGGCTTATCGAACTGAAAAAAACAGGCGGGCAAAAACTATTCTTAAGGCGATACTGGATAATGCTGCTTATGCGCAAAAAGAAAATCTGGCTATCTGTCAGGATACAGGCATGCCGGTAGTATTTGTGCAGGTAGGCCAGGATTTGAAAATAGCCGGAAATCTAAAAGCCGCGATCAATAAAGGCATAGAAGCCGGGTATAAAAAATATTCCTTAAGAAATTCTATTTGTGCGGATCCTTTGCTTAGAGGTAAATCCGGATTTTCTCCCTGTATCATGCATATGGATATCGTTTCAGGGGATAAAATAGAATTAACCCTTCTGCCAAAAGGTTTTGGCTGTGAAAACAAATCACAACTGAAAATGTTTAAGCCGACTTCCGGCATAGAAGAGATTAAGCAGTTTATTATTGAAGTAGTAAAGAATGCCGGGCCTGATGCCTGTCCGCCGTATGTTATCGGAGTAGGTATCGGCGGAACAGCAGATTATGCAAGCATTATGGCCAAGAAAGCTTTGTTGACTAAGCTGTCAGCTAAACATTCAAGGCTAGAAGAAGATTTATTAAAGCAAATAAATAAAACCGGAATCGGCCCCATGGGCTTAGGCGGTAAAACTACGGCACTGGCCTTAAACATTCTAACCTATCCGACGCATATTGCCGGGCTGCCGGTTAGCGTAAATATCAGCTGTCATGCCTTAAGGAGCGCTGGAATAGTTTTATGAAAAGAATAAACACTCCATTAGATTTAAATAAAATTAAATCCTTAAAAGCAGGCCAGGAGGTTCTTTTAAGCGGCTCGATCTATACTGCCCGGGATCAGGCGCATAAGAGGTTAGTCCGGGCGATTAAGTCGCGCAAAGCCTTGCCTTTTGAACTTAAGGATGCGGTTATTTATTATTGCGGCCCCACGCAAACTCCTAAGGGTAAAGTAATCGGCTCCTGCGGCCCTACTACCAGCTCGCGTATGGATGCATTCGCTGGCTTTATCCTGGCCAAAGGTTTAAGGGGGATGATTGGCAAGGGCAGCCGCGGGCTTGGAGTAAAGGAAGCAATTAAGAAATATAAAGGGATTTATTTTATTACTTATGCCGGATGCGGAGCCCTTTTAAGTAAATATGTCAAGAGCGCTAAAAAAGTTGCTTATGGCGATCTGGGCCCGGAGGCAATCTTGAAATTGGAAGTAGAAAATTTTCCTTTGATTGTAGCAATTGATGTTAATGGAGGGAGTGTTTATGGTCAGGATTGATGGACGCGGCAATGATAAAATCAGAAAAGTTACAATCACCAGGAATTATATTAAATACCCCGAAGGGTCCTGCCTGATTGAGTTAGGCAATACCAAGGTAATTTGCACTGCTTCGGTTGAAGAGACTGTCCCGCCGTTTTTAAGAAATTCAGGCACAGGTTGGGTTACTGCTGAGTATGGCATGCTTCCCCGCTCATGCGGAACGCGTATTCCCAGAGGCAAGGATTCCGGGCGCACTTATGAGATTCAGCGCCTAATCGGCAGGTCCCTTAGGTCAGTTATTGATATGAAGCAGATAGGTGAACGCACGATTTGGATGGATTGTGATGTTATTCAGGGCGACGGAGGCACGCGCACAGCTGCAATCACCGGAAGTTTTGTGGCTCTGATTGATGCTTTGCAGAAGCTTAAAAAAGACGGCAAGATCAATAAGGTTCCCATTCAGGAGTATATCGCTGCTACCAGCGTAGGTATTTTGAATGATACGATGATTTTAGATTTGTGTTATGAGGAGGATTCTAAAGCCGAAGTTGATATGAATGTGATTATGACCGGAGCAGGGGAATTTATTGAGATTCAAGGTACGGCGGAGCGCAAACCTTTTACTAAAGATAAAATGGATACGATGCTGGATTTAGCCAAAAAAGGGATCCAAGAGCTTTTTGCTATCCAAAGAAAATTGGTCGGGGATATATTGTTATAATGAAGCAGCTGGTAGTGGCTACAAAAAATAAAAAAAAGTTATCCGAGATAAAAGATATTTTAAAAGGCATGAATTTAAAGCTGCTTTCGCTGGATGCCTATAAAGATGTTCCGCAGGTGCTTGAAAATGGCAAAACTTTTCAGGAAAATGCCATAAAAAAAGCGGTAACGTTGGCGCGTTTTACCGGTGAGCTTTGCTTGGGTGAGGATTCAGGGCTATGCGTTGATGTTTTAAGTGGTGAGCCGGGGATTTATTCGGCGCGTTTCTCAGGCAGGCCTGCCTGCCGGTCAAGCAGGAATAAGAGTGATATTAAGAATAATCTTAAGCTATTGAGATTATTAAAAGATGTGCCTGCGGCAGAAAGAAAGGCGTATTATGTTTGCGCCGTGGCTTTGGCTGATAAACGCGGGTTAATTGAAGTGGTGGAGGGGAATTGTTCCGGTTTGATTGCTTTTGAGCCTAAAGGCAGCGCAGGCTTTGGCTATGATCCGTTATTTTATATCCCTAAATATAAAAAGACCTTTGCTCAGCTTGGAGAAAAGATCAAGCATAAAATGAGCCACCGGTATCATGCTTTAAAAAAAGCCAAGCGGATTATCGAGAAATATATTGTTAAGAGTAAGTGCTGTTGATATAATTAATATTTCGTTATAGATTACAAAACGGGGCGTGGCTCAGCTTGGCTAGAGCGTCCGCCATTAAGGCGTTGGCGGACGCCCGCCAAAGTATTAGTGGCGGGCGCTTGCTTAGAATTATGTTTGTTTACGTATTAAGAAGCGAAAAAGATAAAAGTTTTTATATAGGTTCGACCAAGAACATAGAGCAGAGGCTTAATGACCATAATAGAGGTGAAAGCTTATCTACAAAGTCGAAAAGACCGTGGGTATTAGCTAGAGTTGAAGAATATGATAGTGGTTCTTTGGCGTTAAAACGTGAGAAGTTTCTGAAAAGTGCTAAAGGTAGGAGGATTTTAAGGAACCTGACCTCTTTTAAATAATTGCGGGGAGTGGCTCAGTTTGGCTAGAGCGCTTGCTTTGGGAGCAAGAGGTCGTGAGTTCAAATCTCACCTCCCCGACATTGAAAACTTATATGCGCCTATAGCTCAAATTTAACGAGGCCACAACTTATGGAGCGATAGCGAACATAAGTTGTTGGCCGAGTTAATCCCGTCATCTGCAAGCGGTGCTTTGGCGTATCGCGCCAAAGTACCGCGAAGCGACTAGATGACGGGAGGATAGTTTAAGATAAGAGATAACTTGACAATTTAATGCGCCTGTAGCTCAAATGGATAGAGCACCTGCCTTTCAATGAGGCCACAACTTAGCGAGCGTAAGCGAGCTAAGTTGTCCGGCCGAATTGATCCCGAGCCTGCGCAGAAAATTTCGCAAGAAATTTTCAAGCGTTTAGGCAAGGGGCCAACATTGGGAGCCTTCATGGGGAAATTAACCTATGAAGTGCATGCTGCTAAATCGGTGGACGCCCTAAAGGGCAATACCGAGCTATCTGTAGAGTTTACAGAGAGTGTAGAGACTTTACACAGCAGGGCTGAAATGCCTAAGATAAAGTCCAGACCGCAACAAGTGTTTTTGGCCGGAGTAATCCGGTGCGGTAAGCTAAGCCGGTTGTTGGCCGTTCGATTCGGCCCAGGCGCATTAAATTTATGAAAAAACTAGGCAAAATTTAATTTTATGAAGGACTGGAAAAAATTATTTACTATAATTGCAACCGTAGTTATTATTTTTAGCCTGGTTTACGTATTTCTTTTACTGGCAGTTAAAACTATAATTGCCAATAAAATTGAAAAGGCAACTGGGTTAAAAACAAGCATAAGCAAGCTCAGTATTCTGCCGCCGTTTAATATTGAAGCAAGGGGGTTTGAGATTGCCGGCTTGATAAAAGCAGATCGTGTTTATTTAGCGCCAAGCATCCGCAGCCTTTTATTCGGTAAGCTTGCTTTTAATAAAATAGTGATTGGTAGCCCGGAAGTTACTTATCAGCGTAATCCTCCGGTTGAGCCGGTTAAGGATAGCCGCGCTCCGGTTGTAGAAAGTCAAAGTGAACCGGTTGCTCCCATTACTACGCAGAATAAGAGCCTTCCTGTAATTATAAAAAGTTTAAAAGTTTATTCCGGCAGATTAAATTTTATCGATACAACGGCAGCTAGCGGGAAAATAAGCGTTATAATTAAGGATATAGATTTCTATATTACCAATCTATCTACCTTCGGCACAAAAGGCGTAAGTAATTTTGATTTAAAGGGTAATTTATCCTGGAATACCGGCGAGCCTAATGGTAAAATCTTGCTGCAAGGTTGGGTGGATTTTTACAAAAAAGATATGCTGGCTACTTTGAAAATTGAAAATATTGACGCCATTCTCTTTTATCCTTATTATTCAACCTGGGTGAATCTTGAGAAGGCACGCATCCAGAAAGCTAATCTTAATTTTAATTGTGATATCAAAGGTGTAAATAACGATGTATCTGCGGATTGTCATTTAGAGTTAGCAAACATGGTGCGTAAAGTACGCTTGCTTGAAGAGCCGCAGCAGAAAGCAGAGAAGATTACCGATGCAGTGCTGGATATGCTTAAATCCATGGATCAGGGCAAGGTGGTTTTAGATTTTGTCTTGCATACAAAAATGGACCGGCCGGAATTTGGTTTTGCCAATATCAAATCGGCATTTGAGGGTAAGCTGATGCAGGCCAGAACCAGTGCTGGGCTAAGGCCTCAAGATATGTTATTATGGCCGGGTAGAATGCTGCAGGGCGGAATTAAAAGCGGCACAGATCTGTCTAATGCCATAATTGACGGCATATTTGATTTAAGTAACGGTATAAAGAAGTTTTTTGAAGACAGGATGAATAGTCCGGTTCCTACTCAGGAAAATCAGTCTTCTTTCTAAATTTATGGTGGCTGTAGCTCAATTGCCTACCTGTAAGACAGGGGGTAGAGCGTCAGATTGTGGACTAGTTCATCGTATTGACATTTTTATCGTTCTTTGATATAATTTCACTATGCCGAATCAAAAATGTAAAATTTGCGGTAGTGAATTTTATATAAAACCTTTTCACGCGAAAAAAGGTTGGGGTAAATATTGTTCTATAAAATGCCGCTCTAAAGCTCAGCGAAACGGGAAATGGGTAAAATGTGTTAATTGCGGTAAAAAGATTTATAGAACTCCACGTGATTATAGAAAATCAGGAAGCAAAAGATTCTTTTGTTCGGTAAGTTGTCATTGTTCTTGGGAAAATAAAAATGTTCGTTGTGGTGTTAATTCTCCGAATTGGATAGTAGGGGAAGCCGCTTATCGTGATTTAATGCGTAGACATAAAATACCGTTTAAATGTAATAAGTGCGGTATTTCTGATAAGCGGGTACTCATAGTCCATCATAAAAATGGAAATCGAAAGAGTAATAATATTGAAAATTTAGAACGGCTTTGTTGTAATTGCCATGCCATTGCGCATGTGTAATAGATATGGTGGCTATAGCTCAATTGGTTAGAGCTTCTGACTGTGGCTCAGAAGGTTTGCGGGTTCGATCCCCGTTAGCCACCCTAAATTATTGCAGTGCAATGAGTTACAACAAATCACCAATAGGTAAACCTACTGGTGATTTGTTTTGCGTGGGAGGAGGAAGGGTTTTTATTTACCTGTATGCAGAGAGTCCTTCGGCCGCGCCATTAGTGAATGGGCGAAAATTGAGAAGTTAGCCTCGGCCAAAGGCAAGGCCTACAAAAGCGCTAAAAGAGCCAAAAAGCATATTGAGGCATTATGAAATTTGAATTTAAATCTTCTTTTGACCGGTCGGTGAAGAGTTTTCATGGAAGAGAAAAAGAAGAGATAAAGAAAATTGCTCTCCAAGCGATAGATGTACTCTCTTTAGGACCGAATGCTCCATAAGGGGATTGGTCTGAAGCGTCTTAATGGTGATTTCTGGGAGATAAGACACGGCCTTAAGGCAAGAATTCTATTCCGTTGGGAAGGAAATTTAGTGGAATTTATTCTTGCCGGTGACCACAATGATATAAAACGTTTCCTAAAGAATATTTAACTACTCCAGCAATATCTTTTTCTTGCATAACGAGAGAGTTTGAAGACTATTGATCGAATATGGTCAATAGTCTTTTTTTGTTTACCCGTTTACAGAGAGGGCGTCCCCTTGTCGAATATTACTGCCCGGGTCTCAGGATGTTTAATATGTCTTACCCTGTAGGACGGATATAGTTTTTGTACCGTGCGTAACAAGACAGAACCGCGGTGTATATCTATAAGCCAGATATCGTGTTATAATATATAAAAAGGATGAGAAGAAAGTGTCGTATTTAAAAGTATGTGTGCTTAGGAGCAGTAGCAGCGGTAATTGCACCGCTATCTGGACGGCGAAATCTGGTATTTTGATTGATTGCGCGGGCATTGGCTTGAAGGAGATAGAAAAAGACTTAAGAGGTATTCAACTAGACCCCTCCCAGATCAATGGCATTGTCATAACACATGGGCATGAAGACCATATCTGTAAAAATACTTTCAAAATAGCGAGTCGCTACGGGATACCGATCTATATACACCATGATACATATCAAGTTATTAAGGAACGATATTCTGTAAAAAATCATCAATTTAAAATAATGCATCACACGGGGAAGCCATTTATAATAAATGATCTAAAAATTATGCCCTTTAAAACGTTCCATAGCGGCGGCTATGTAGGTAAACCGTTCGGTTTTTGTATAGAGTATAAACATAAGGGCTCCTGCCGCAAGGTGGGTCTTTTAACAGATACGAGCAAGGTAACCGATAGCATGGTCAGGATGCTGTATGATTGCAAGTGTTTGATAATTGAATGTAATCATGATACAAAGTTAGCGTGGAAAAAATCTCCAAATCAGTCCACTTGGAAAGAACACCTTAACAATGAGGCTGCCACTGAAGCGCTGATAGAGATCAAAAATGGATCTACCGATAGCGTAGCTCTAAAGTATGTCTTTCTGGCGCATATTAGTAAAAGACATAATAAGTCCAGGACTCTTATCAGCCGGATATCAAATGGTATTCGTAAAGAGAATATTAGGGGTTGCGATCTAATGCTAACCTACCGAGAAAAAAGGACCCGAGTTAAAGAAATACTATGAAACTCTATGCCGATCAAACAATAACCAGAGACTATCTCCCGGCACATCTTGATATAAATGATGAATTCAAGTCAGCATTTGATCTTATGGAGTATACCAAGGAATGCTTTTTTATCACCGGTAAGGCGGGTACCGGTAAATCGACCCTGCTAAAATATTTTAAGGCCAATACGGGTAAAAAGATAATCGTGTTAGCCCCGACAGGTGTCGCGGCCATCAATGTCGGCGGCCAGACTATACATTCTTTCTTTAGATTACCTCCAAAGATTATTCAAAAGGATGCCATAAAGCATCTTAGGGGTAAGAGCCTGATTGAGAATCTCGATATGGTAATAATAGACGAGGTGTCGATGGTCCGAGCGGACCTTATGGATGGCATCGACTATGCATTACGTCTCAACCGCAATAGAATGAAGACGCCGTTTGGCGGAGTCCAAATGGTATTTTTTGGAGATCTTTTCCAGCTATCTCCTGTGGTCGAGAATGAAGCAAGGGAGTTACTGGAAGAGCGATATTCAAGTCCTTATTTTTTTAGCGCTAAAGTGTTTAACGATTGCAATATCAGGTCCATCGAGTTGTCGACTATATATAGACAAAAAGATAGTTCGTTCATGGAGCTCTTAAACAGGGTCAGGAATAAAGAGCATACTAAAGAGGACCTGGATACATTAAATAAGAGGGTCCAAAAAGATACCGCGGTTTCTAAGAAAGACGAGACGGTGATCCTGACAACGACGAACAGCCTGGCAAGCAAAATAAATCAGTATCGCTTATCAAGGCTTCCCGGCAAAGAGATAACGTATAAGGCCATGGCTTCCGGG
>JAUYDL010000040.1 GCA_030691865.1 Candidatus Omnitrophota bacterium
CAAGTGTTTTATGTTATGCCTGTAGTAGTTTTTTCTAGTTATAGAAGCACAGTAACATTGATAGAAAAAACTAAAAGGCAGCGTAAGCCTAGGTCAGCAGAGTATAGAGAGCGTTGGGATTTGTTATCCGATGGGCTCTTCAGTCGGTAACGGTTGAAGGATAACCTGTCAAATTCGGTGAAGCCTTAATTTGCAAAGGTAATACCGAGCCAAGTTCGCCAATATTTGTGGCGAAAAGGTGTAGAGACTAAACGGCAGGAATCCTTAAGTTAAGGATTAAGATATAGTCCAGACTACGAATCCACTAGTGTGGAGCAGCGCAAGCTGAGGTAGTAAGCATAACCTTGAGGTCGTCCGTTCAAATCGGGCCCCCGCAACCATTCATAAGTAAGGCGAGAGTCATAGGTTAGAAGTGATTCTCGCCTTTCTGTTTATACTGCCCCTGTTAGATGGTATCATTCACATATAATCCGGTGGTTTTTTTGTTGTTTTAATGCCTGATTAGAGGTACAATAAAAAAAGGAAAGGAGGGAAGTAAAATGAACAGATTTAAACTAGCAGGAATTTGTGTATTAACATCAACCCTGGCATTATCAGGATGCGTGGCCAAAACCTACAATTTAACGCGCGATCGGGTTGATCAAGAGCTCTCTTTGACCTCAGGTAACCGCGGCTACATCACGGGGCAGGCTCCGGAGCCCAAAGAAAGCAAAACTTCACCCTGGATTATAAAAAAACCAACCGCAGCTAATGAGAAGGAAATGGATAGTGTTATTTCTGTATTTAGTGAAGCCATAAAAAAGACTCCTAGTTATGCCGGGGCCTATTATAACAGAGCGATTGCTTATTTTTATAAAAATAACTATGAGCAATGCTGGCAGGATGTCCATATGGCAGAGTCCTTAGGTTGTAGGTTTAGTGCTGATTTTCTCAAATCGTTGAAAAAGGCTTCCAAGAGAGAAAAATAAATATTTTATCCATTTTTTTAGAGTAATTGCAGAAAAGCTCCTTAAGTCAAACAATGTGTATTTAGTAAGTTAGGCAGGAGTAGTTAGCCTGGGTAATTAAGAGTTATTTTTGAGTGCTGGGGCAGGAATTAAGAAAAGGAGTAAAATTATGGCAGTAGTTAATTATTCATTTCAAAAGAACCTCAAAGAACAGGCAAGAAAAAAGAAACAAGAGGAGAAAAGATTATTGAAGCTAAATAAGAAGATGTCCAAGTTAAAAGAAAGTTCGGAACCGGTTATTAATCAGGATGGAAATAAAGGGGACGGTTCTATCTTCCATTAAAAATATAAATAGAACCGTCCCCTGTTTTACTAATTGCCTACCAGGAAATTTATAATTTAGCCAAATTTTTCTAATAACATTTTTAAATGTCCTTGAAAAACTAAAAGAGCTTATGTTAATTTGAATTCCGATGGAAAATAATTTATATAATTTTACAGATGATTCAGGCAGCTTTAAATCTTTCTCCGCACACAAGATAAAAAGCCTGTATTTACCGCTTTGTAATGAATCGCTCATGTCTTCTGTAACTGCGGATTTACATGGAGATATAAAAAGCGGGCAGAATAGTTTTCTGCTGGAGCCGGCCAGCAGAGTTAGCCTTTCTGTTTCTAAAGCTTCCAGAAATTTTTGGGTTTACGTAAATAAAGATAAGGTTTGGTCTGCAGCAGGAGTTTCTAAAGACCTTAATCAGCTTCGCCAGGATGAATTTATCCTGGAAGCCGGGCAGCTTTGGCAGCGGATTAGCCGTAAAAATAATAAAATAGGTTTAAAATCTGAAATTTTATCTTTTATACCTATCGGACCGGAGGCATTGGAGGTCATGCAGGTTGAGATTACTAATGTCAGTAAAAGAAAAATAAGCTTTATTCCTTATGCGGCAATCCCTTTATATGCCCGCAGCGCCGATAATTTACGCGATCATCGCCATGTGACTTCGCTTTTAACCCGGATTAAAGAGAAAAAATATGGAATTAAGATCAAACCGACATTGCTTTTTGATGAGTCGGGACATCGGCCAAATAATATGGTTTACTATGTGGCTGCCTGCGATAATAAAGGGAGGGGGCCGCAGTATATTTATCCTACGCAGGAAATTTTTTGCGGAGAGTCCGGAGATTTAGAAGCCCCGGAGGCTGTTTTTGAAAATAAACTCCCTTTAGACCAGAAAGCATCCGTCCAAGGCAAAGAGCCAATGGGTGCAATGCGCTTTGCTAAAATTACCCTGCCTGCGGGAGCCCAGGTAACTTATACCATTATTATGGGTATTGCTCAGGCGGATTGTAATTTAGGTCCTCTGATCAGTAAATTTAATCATCGCGCAAAAGTAAATATGCATTTTGAAAAAACCAAGAAGTTTTGGCAGGCGCAATCGAAGTTAATCGAGGTTGCCAGTGGCAATAAGCATTTTGATAATTGGCTGCGTTGGGTAAGCATTCAGCCTCTTCTTAGAAAGATATTCGGCTCTTCATTTTTACCGGATTTTGATTATGGCAAAGGCGGCCGGGGATGGCGTGATCTTTGGCAGGATTGTCTGGGGCTTATTTTAAATAACCCGCAGGCAGTGCGGATGTTTTTAATTAATAATTTTTGTGGGGTAAAGATCGACGGGTCAAATGCAACCATTATCGGCAAAAAACCGGGAGAGTTTATTGCTGATCGCAATAATATCAGCCGGGTATGGATGGACCATGGGGTCTGGCCTTTGATTACCCTGGATTTATATATTCATGAGACTGCTGATCTGGGGATTTTATTTGCGCCGGCTACTTATTTTAGGAATCACCAGGTAAACCGCGCCAGGGGCATTGATTATCGCTGGAGCCCGGCATACGGGAACCGGCTAAAA
>JAUYDL010000043.1 GCA_030691865.1 Candidatus Omnitrophota bacterium
TAGCTTCCGACCTGATCAAGCTGCCGCCCCAGTTAAGGCTTTTGCCCGTAAGCACACTTGAGAATTCATTACGCAGTCTCTTGTATTGGCCAAACAAATATCCGATCTCACGGCCGCCCACACCGATATCTCCGGCAGGCACATCTGTATCTGAGCCAATATACCTCTCTAGCTCGATCATAAAACTTTGGCAGAACTTCATTACTTCATTATCCGACTTTCCTTTAGGATCAAAATCTGAGCCGCCTTTTCCGCCCCCCATAGGTAAAGTGGTAAGCGCATTCTTAAAAACCTGCTCAAAAGCTAAAAATTTCAATATACCTAAGTTTACACTAGGATGAAAACGCAATCCGCCTTTATACGGCCCGATGGCGCTGCTCATCTGGATACGATAACCACGGTTAATTTGAATTTCTCCTTGATCATCAAGCCAAGGAACACGAAATATTATTGTCCTTTCCGGTTCAATCATTTTTTCCAATATCTTGGCTTTCTGATATTTAGGGTTTTTTTCGATAAAAGGCATTACTGACTCCACAACCTCTCTTACTGCCTGATGAAATTCCACCTCACCCGGGTTCCTCTGTACTACCAGATCCATAAACTCTTCGATTTTCTTGGCCATCTGCTCTCTCCTTTATTTTTTAGAAAGCTTACCAATTATTGACTGGGCTGCCTTTTTGGCCATCCCCATCGCTTCAATAACTGTGCCTTCTCCCCCCACAATGTCCCCACCGGCAAAAACCCCTTTAATCGAACTCTCCATGGTTTCAGCGTCGACGATAACATCTGAATACTTATCTGTCTTTAATTCCGGAGTGGCGTTAATTAAAATTTGATTTGCTTTTAGCCCCACGGCAATCACCGATAAATCGCAATTCATCTCAAACTCGCTGCCCTCTATAACTATCGGCCTTCTTCTGCCTGAGCTATCCGGTTCTCCTAACTTAGACCTAAGACAAATCAATTTCCTGACAAACCCCTGGTCGTCTCCAATAAATTCTTTTGGCTGCACCAGAAATTCAAACTTTATCCCCTCTTCCTTGGCATGCTCAATCTCCAAGCGCCTGGCCGGCATCTGGACCTCTGTGCGCCGGTAAATAATCGTAGTATTCAGCGGATATCCTTTTAACTTTTGCAGCCGCAAGGCAACTCTAGCCGCATCCATGGCGGTATTGCCGCCGCCAACAATCAAAACATTCTTACCGATATTAACGGGAGTATGAAATTCAGGAAATTTATAAGCCAACATAAGATTCACGCGAGTTAAAAATTCATTCGCGGAATAAATATTGCAAAGATTTTCCCCCTTAATCCCCAGAAAAGAAGGTACCCCGGCACCTAAGCCCAGAAAGATATTAGCATATCCCTGGCTGAATAGATCGCCAACGGTTTTAGCCTTGCCCACTAAAAAATTAGTAATGAAGTTTACCCCTAATTTTTTGAGATAATTTATCTCAAAATCCAAAACATCCCAAGGCAGCCTGAAAGGAGGAATGCCATATCTTAAAACCCCGCCGGTTTTATGCAGGCTTTCAAAAATATCAACCTTGATTCCTTTGCGCGCTAATTCTCCGGCACAACATAAGCCTGCCGGCCCAGAACCCACTACTGCTACTTTAAATTTAGAAAACTTTTCCTCTTTTTCTACCGGGACATCTAGATTATTATTCTTGCCATAATCTCCGACAAAACGTTCTAGAAAATGAATATTGATCGCTCCTTCAGAGGCAAAAGGCGCATCTTTCTTGGTCAGTATACAGGTTTTACAGCATTGGTATTCAGCCGGACAAACTCTTCCGCAGATAGAGGGGAAATTGTTTTTTTCTCTGATAGTAAAATATGCGGCCCGGTAATCATTTTGCGTAATATGGTAAATAAATTTCTTTATATCAATACCCACCGGACAACCGCTGATGCAAACAGGGTCTTTACACTGCAGGCATCTTGAGGCTTCCAGCAAGGCCTCTTCTTCAGAGTAACCCTTCATTACCTCCTCAAAATTACCCACCCTTATTTCCGCAGGCACCTCTCTAACTTTTACCGGTTCTTTTTTCATAATTTTAAAAACTAGGGGACGGTTCTGTTTTTCTAGAATTAAACTCTGGGAAAAATAGAACCGTCCCCGTTATTTTTCTTCAAATTACAAATATGCTTCTCTTGAACACTATACACCTTATTTCTCTTTTCAAGTTCTTCCCAATCAACACCATGACCATCAAAATCCGGCCCATCAACACAACTAAATTTTACCTCGCCAAAAACGCTTACCCGGCAACAGCCGCACATTCCAGTGGCATCAACCATCAGCGCATTTGACGAAACTAGAGTTTTAATTTGATATTCCTTACTTATCCCTGCCACCATTTTCATCATGGGAATCGGGCCGACAGAATAAATCAAATCGTATTTATCCTTACTTAAAAGTTCCTTGAGCATATCAGTAGTAAAACCTTTCCTGCCGTAAGAACCATCATCAGTCATAATATAAATCTGATCAGATGCACTTTTAAGTTCAGCTTCCAAGATAAGCAGGTCTTTATTCCGGGAACCCAGAATAGTAGTAATATGATTGCCTGCCTGACCAGCAGGCAGGCCTGCTTTTTTTAACGCGCGGGCTACCGGCAGGATCTCGGCAATCCCTACTCCTCCGCCAACCAGAATTATTTTTCCGTATTTCTTGATCTCTGTAGGATGCCCTAAAGGCCCCACTAAAGAATAAAGTGAATCTCCGGGATTTAATCTACCTAAACTCTGAGTAGTAAAACCTGCCTCCTGAAAAATCAAACTCAGGGTACCTTTTATTTTATCCGTATTCACTAAGGTCAAAGGGATACGTTCTCCATTTTCGCTAGCCATTAACATCACAAACTGTCCTGGCTGAGCGTTAGCTGCGATATCCGGAGAAAAAATATCCAATTGCTTAATCTTTACCCCTGCGACATCTTTAATAATCTGCTTATTGAGTATTTTCATATCTGATTTTGCCTGAGAAAGTGCCTCAATTTTATGCAAAAATATATAAAAAATGACGCCCGAAGAATTTCGGACGCCACTGTCCTTTGCTGCTTCAAAACCAAATGCATATTATTACTAAACGCCATATTTGTCAAGTTTTATCCTTATTCAACCAGCTTAACTACTCCACCTTTATCGGATAGATTAAACATATTCATCCCTTACCCCGGAATCTACATGGCTAAAGAAGAGCTTTAGCATATCCTGATCAACATTATCCAGTTTGTTAAAATAACGCTCAATCATTTTGTACCCGGCCTGCTTAACTTTAGCTGATGCAAAATCATCAAGATATTCTTGCAGGGTAATTAAAGCATTCACGCTGCATTTACCTTTGATTGTTCCGGGTTTAGCTAACTGCATAAAAGTTTCGCCGGTTCTTTCCATGCGATAACAGGCAGCGCAAAAACTGGGGATATAATCATGGGCGATCAAAGTCCCCACGATCTCATCCAGACTGCGCTGGTCTCCAAGAGAAAACTGACTGCCTGCCTGCTGGTCAGGCAGGCATGCCTGCTCTTTATCACCGGCAGAGTATCCTCCGGGGGAGGTATTAGATTCAGCGCTAATCTGAGAAACTCCTAAACTAAGCAATGTATCGCGCATCAAAGCATTCTCACGGGTAGTCATAATGATCCCGGCATAGGAAATAGAAAGCCTTAAAATCGCAACCACCTTTTTAAACTCATCATCAGAGATCTTATAGGGAGGCCTCAAAGACAGCTCTGCGCCCTCTGCCGGCTCAATGCGCGGCACAGAAATAGTGTGCGGCCCTACGCCAAACTTCTCCTCCATATGCTCAATATGTGAAAGCAGTCCTAATGTCTCAAAACGCCAGTCAAATAAACCATAAAGCGCGCCAATTCCTATATCATCTATCCCTGCTGTAAATGCACGATCAACTGCATCGATCCTATTGTCAGGATCACTCTTGGGACCTTTAGGATGCATGCGACGATAGGTTTGCTCATGGTAAGTTTCCTGAAAAATCTGATAAGTGCCTATCCCGGATTGCTTAAGCTTCTTAAACTCATTGATGCTTAAGGGAGCACAATTAACATTAACTCTTTTAATTTTATTCTTACCCACTTCCGCAGCATAAATAGCCTTAATTGCTTCGGTATAATAATCTATATTTGATTTTCCGCTTGGCGCCTCTTCGCCACAAACCATAAGTATTCTTTTGTGACCGCGGTTTAACAGCCACTCTGTCTGGGCATTAATCTCATCAACAGTCAAAGCCTTGCGTTTAATTAGCGGATTATCCGACTTAAAAGCACAATACAAACAGGAATTAACACATAGATTACTGATATAGAGCGGCACAAATAAAACTACCCTCCTGCCGTAAATGGTATCTTTAACAAAACTTGCCGCGGCGAATATTTTTTGAATATCTTCCGGATCCTTCACCGACAGTAGCGCCGCAGACTCCTTGAGAGTTAAGCGCTTAAGCGACTTAGCCTTATCCAAAATAATATCCAGCTGGCAACCATCAAGCTTAGCCGCATCAGCTAATAAATAATTTATCTTCTCTTCATTAATATATTTCATAACATTGCCTCGTTCGATAGCGGGTGACGATGGCTGGACTCAAGGACGCTACATGCGGCCGAAAGACTTCTTATTTGCATCTATTTTTCCTTTTGCTTTAGTTGATGCATTAACGAAATAAATAAGATTCTCTAGCTCCACCTCGAGATTAACATTATTTATTACACAATCATCATTCCCACGTAAACATATAGGAGCAAAATTTAATACCCCTTTAATCCCTGCCGAAAGCATAATATCAACTACCTGCTGAGCAGCAACATCCGGAACTGTAATAATCCCGATTTTGATATTATTTTTCCGCACAAACTCCGGCAGATATTCAAGAGGTAAAACCGGTGTTTTCTCCTTTTGCTTTATCATTTGGTTGTCCGAATGATTAAATTTTGTCGAATCAATATCAAAAGCAGCAACAATTTTAATCTCCTCTTTCTCAAAACCAGTATAGTGTGTAAGGGCAGTACCAAGTTTACCTAAACCAACGATAATCACCTTTTGCAGTTCATCCTTACCTAAAATAATATTGAGTTTTTCAATTAATTCATCGATCTTGTAGCCACCGCGTTTATTCCCCGAAATACCAAAGATAGAAAAATCCTTACGCACCTGTGAAGCAGTCGCCTCAATGGCATCAGCCAAATTATCTGAAAAAACCCTTACAAAACCTGACAATTTCAGGCGATAAAGCGCGTTCTTATACTTAGAAAGCCGCATAATACAAAGTTTGTTCGTTTTCATATTTTGATTTTCCCTAAATTCTAACTACTGTTTTTTTCGCTTTTGCTTTTCGCTTTTGCTTTTGACCTTGATTTTTCTTACCTACTACCTACTATCTACTATATTTATACACTTAAATCAGTAGGTGAGCGGCCTAATGACATTAAAAGCCCAATGGCGTCATTAATCTGAGCTTCTATACTCTCACTTTCATGAGCGCGCGCAGGGTAAATGTTATAGAGTGATCGGTATTCAAGCGGAGTTACATTAAGCATCACTGAATTCGCTCCGCTAAGAAGTGCCTCTCTCCTGGCATCAGGATTAAGTGTCTCCAAAGCAGTGGTAACTAGAATTTTGGCATTCGCTGCATCAATGATACGCGAAATGGCAATAACTTTAAGCACAGTTTCTACTTCGGGCGATGGATGTTTAGCAAGCGGGGTTTGTGGATGCATAATAAATGGGCCAAAACTATACATCTGCGCATGCAACTCTTTAGTTAAAAGTATATCATTTAAAAGATCTTCTTCGTTTTGTTGCGGTAAGCCAATCAAACCTCCGGTAATAACCATATAGCCCAACTCATAAGCTTTTTTTAAATGCGCAATGCGGCTAGAAAGATCTTTGCCTGCAGTGACCTGTTTATAAAGCTTGGGGTTGGATGTTTCAAATCGCAAAAGCAATCCCCGTGCACCAGCATCATAAAGAATCTTTAAATTATCAAGCCCAACCTCTCCAAAGCTAATAAAAATTAGGGCTGGCCAATTAACTTTTATCTTACGAATAATCTCGGCCAGCTCCTCTATACTATATCCGGCGTCTTGGCCGGACTGTAACACCAACGCCTTAAAACCATGCTCCTGTATTGCTTGCCGGGCAGCCTCAAGTATCTGGTCGCAAGTTAAGCGATAACGAGTAATATTTTTGTTACCCTTAGCTATACCGCAATAATCACAATTACAGCGGCAGTAATTGGAGATCTCGATGATCCCATGCACGCAACAAGAATTCTTATGGTGTTTCTGACGCAAGAAATTTGCCGTTTTAAAAAGAAGCTCCAGAGCAGGTTTATTTTTTTCCTTAATTAAAATCAGGAGTTCATCTGGCGAAAGTTTCTTACCTTCGGATGCCTTATCTAAGATTCTCAAGAATTCGCCAGATACAGACTCCTGATTAAGATCAAGGCGGGAAAGCTTTAGGTCAACTTCCTGAAGCTCAAAAAAAGTCTCCTTCCAAACAGCCAGAATGCTTTTTGCTTCATCTTCGGGAATTTTCGCAATTGCATAACCACCCTGGGCGTAAATATAATCACCGATAGATAAACCATCTAGTTCATTATAGGCCTTCTTCTTCTCGCCGAAATAGTCTACAACCACCATCTTATTATCAAAAGCCTCTATTTTTCCCGGGATAGCATAACACATACTTAATCACAATCAAAAGAAACTAGGCGCAAAACGCGCTGTTGCGGAATATGTTTTATATTGAATAAAGCATTCTCTAAGGGAGAGCCTTTAAATTTTTCTTTAAAGAAAAACCTTAAACACTCTTCATTAATCTCAGTAAACTCACCTAATTCCAAAAACACCTGCGTTACATTTTTGGCATTATGCTGGCTAAGATGATGTAGGATATCTTTAAATAAATCCTCAAGAAAATGAATCTCATGCATCTACTGAGTCTCCGGTAAATTCCTCATTAATATGTCTGATCAGCGCATCGGCAGCAGAGCTTACTTCTTTTGAAAGCCCTGCTTTATGCTCTACACTTTTAGGCTGAATGCCAATAAAATAAATCTTAGCTTTGGTATCCTCGTACAAAATACGACTTACGACTGGCAATGGCATACTGTGCGTACTTAAAGATGACTCCGGTATATGTTCGGAATCAATGAGGCGCAATTCTCCGGGCGCTCCCCCAAAATCCGCTGCATCAATAAAAATAATCCTCTGCGCGGATAGCTTTACTGCCTCATCAATTATATTCTCCGGAGTATATCCTGCATCAATCACCGAAAGTTTACCACTCTGTCTTAAACAGGAGGCTATATATGGCCCAACTCCATCATCAGCGCGAAAGCAATTACCTACAGTGATAATAAGCGTGTGATAAAATTCTTTGGGAGTTAAAAGATTTGCTAAATTATCGGCCAACAAATTTGACATTCAGGAAATGCACGGAGCAGGAGATGCACGGGTCATAAGCGCGTACCAGCATCTCCATCAGGAGAGTAATCTCTTCTTGGCTCTTATCAAGTATTTGAGGAACTAATGCCGCCATATCATGTTCGATATTATTCAAATTCTGTCCGGTAGGAATAACGCAATTGGCGTTAACAATCTTACCCTTATTATCAATTTCATATTCATGAAATAGGATTCCTCTGGGAACTTCAACCGCACCAATGCCGCAACCCGCCTTAACCGGGATAGTGCCCAATTCATTTAAGCCCACCACGATCTCCTGGGAATAATCCATACCTTTATCTTTAAGCCCCTGCAAGATCTCAATAGAATCCTCCAGCGAATGTACACATTCAATCAGCTGGGCAACAGTATTTAAGTACGGGTTAGTTACTATGGGTTTCATCCCCAAAGCCTTAGCTACTTCTTTAGCTTTGGGATGAAGTTTATGCTGGTTAAGATTAAAACGCGCTAGTGCGCCAACCGCATAAGATTGCCGAGTAGCCTTGGTGTATTTAGCGCTAGAGTGGCTAACTACGAATTCGTTGGTAAGTTTGCGGTAATCTTTTTTAACCATACGCAATCCATCAGTTGAGCCTAAGTCTCCTGAAAGCATAGGGTATTCATCGTTATCATTAACCAAGCTCACATATTCGGTTTCACGGTTAAACTGTGGGAATTTAAAGGCCTTGGCTAACTCTAAAGTCGCCTCCATATCCGGACGCATGCCAATTAAAATGTTGAGCATGCGGAGCAAATCTTTTTCACGCGGAAGTTTGGTAAACCCACCGACAATACAGGAGATCGGATGTACGTGGCGTCCCACCAGAATATCACAAACATCATTACATTCCTTCTTCATGCGTAAAGCCCTACGCACAACCGTATTATGCGTTTCAATCAAGGGGAGGAAACTCTTTACTCCCAAAAGATCCGGGACAACTAATAAATAGATATGTAAGATATGGCTATCAAGATTCTCCATATGTAGAAGAAACTTGCGCAATTTGATAGTTTGTTCTGAAGGGATAAATCCTAAGGCGTCCTCTGCCGCTTGTATAGAAGCCAGGCTATGTCCACAAGCACAGATACCACAGATACGTGAAGTAATATGCTGGGCCTCAAAAATCGAACGGCCACGCAACATCCCTTCGAAAAATCGGGGAGATTCAACAATATCCAAACGGCATTCTTCAAGCTTGCCGTTCTTTACATTCACCACGATATTGCCATGACCCTCTACGCGGGTCAAATATTCGACATTAACCTTTATGTTTTTGCTCATCTAACTCCCGTGGCTTATTATACATATTCATCTTATTCTGAACCCAATCCAAAGAAATATTATATTTCTTTAAAATATCCATCTGCCCATCTTTAGCTGGATTACTGAGCATCCCGCGGCATCCATAACAGATATTGCCATTATTAATACACCAGGAGTTACATCCAGCGCGAGTCACTGGACCCATACAAGTAATCCCCTTATCATACGTACAAACATTTTCGTTAAAACGACACTCAGTACAAACCGCATAATCTAAAACGGCATACGGCAGGCCAGCTAAGGCGCATTTTAAAACTCTTACGAATTCCGGTTGATAAACCGGACAACCATGTATATCGTAATCAACTTTGACTATCTGATGTAACGGATGTGTGGGAATAGATTCAAAATATTTAGCGTCATTCTTATAGACGTATTTCTTGATATCTTCAAGATCAAAATTATTCTTCATCCCATTAATCCCGCCGATAGTGGCACAGGAACCATAGGCAATCAAAACTTTAGCTGTAGCGCGAATCTTCTTAATCCTTTCTAGGTCATGGGAAGTTGTTATACTACCCTCAACAATAGCTATATCATAATCAGCGCTCTGCTCAGAGATCGCCTCACGGAACATAACCACATCAATAAGGCCAAGGATATCTAAAA
>JAUYDL010000052.1 GCA_030691865.1 Candidatus Omnitrophota bacterium
GAGTAACTTAACTTTTCTAAAACGTGCTTTTAATTCTTCTCTGATTGATACCCAAGACATGTTTTTAGATTAATCCTGCCTTAAGCAGGTCTTGCACATCCAATAAGCCCACCGGATGCATAAATTTATCTACCACCGGGACCTCATCGATTTTTTTGGCCTGTAATATCCGCATCGCCTCAGCCGCCAGCATATCTTTATTTACTACCGTAGGATTCTTAGTCATTACCTCTTTAATCGGCCGGCCCAGTAAATTCTTATCAGAAGCCAAATGCCGGCGCAGATCTCCATCGGTAAAAATTCCTTTTAGTTTTCCGCCTTTATCCACCACGATGGCTGAGCCGGCCCGGGCACGAGTAATCGCAAGTAAAACTTCCGACACCAATTTATCCTCCCGGACAATCGCATTGGCTTGCCCCTGACGCATAATATCCTGGACAGTTAAAAGTAGTCGCCTGCCTAAAGCCCCCCCGGGATGAAAAAAAGCAAAATCCTTTTCTTTAAAACCTTTACGTTCCAATAAACATACGGCAAGAGCATCCGCCATCGCCAAAGTAGCAGTCGTCGAAGCGGTGGGAGCCAGTCCCAATGGACAGGCCTCTTTTTTAACACAGACATCTAAAACTACATCGCTGTATTTAGCCAACACGGATTTAGAATTTCCGGTAAGAGAGATAATCGGCGTACCAATCTTTTTAAGTATCGGTAAAAGCTGCTTCATCTCTTCAGTTGATCCGCTAGTAGAAAGGATAATTACAATATCATCAGGCGTGACCTTGCCTAAATCACCGTGAACTGCTTCTGCGGTATGAAGAAATAAACTCGGGGTTCCCGTAGAAGCCAGGGTGGCGGAAAATTTTTGCGCGATAATTCCGGTTTTACCCATTCCGCTCACTACCACCCTGCCCTTGCATTTGAGAATTAATTCTATGGCTTTAACAAAACTTTTACCCAGTCGCCCTTTTAACAATCTTATCGCCTGTGCCTCAATCTCTAAAACTTCTTTTGCCCGCTTAATTACATCTATCTTCATAGCGCCTGCCTAATCTTTTTTATTTGCTTTAGGATATCTTCTAGCTCTTTAAAATTAATCATGTTCGGCCCGTCGCAAGGCGCATTTTTCGGATCAGGATGCACCTCCAAAAATAAACCATCGCAGCCAAAAGCAACCGCTGCCCGGGATAACCCGGCGACAAACTCCGTCTGGCCTCCTGAACAAGTGCCTTTGCCTCCGGGCAGCTGTACGCTGTGTGTAACATCATAAATTACAGGGTATCCGAAATCGCGCATAATTTTTAGGCTGCGTAAATCGGTAACTAAATTATTATATCCGAAACTTACCCCTCTTTCCGTAATTAAAATCTGCTTATTACCCGCTGATTCAACCTTCTTAATTATAGGCAGAATATCCCAGGGCGCAAGAAACTGGCCCTTTTTAATATTTACCACCTTACCGGTCCTGGCGGCGGCTAAGACAATATCGGTCTGACGGCACAAAAATGCAGGTATTTGAATGATATCTAAAACTTGCGCAGCTAGCGGAATATCTTTTACACAATGCACATCACTTAAAATGGGAACCTTAAGTTTAGCTTTTACTTTCTTTAAAATCGCCAGCCCTTTCTTTAATCCCGGCCCGCGATAAGAATCTGCGGAAAGCCGGTTAGCTTTGTCAAAACTAGATTTAAATATAAACGGTATACCTAAGCTGGCAGCAATATTTTTGATCGATCCCGCCGCCGCAAGACAAGAGCTTTCTGATTCGATAGCGCATGGCCCGGCAATCAGAACCAGCGGATACCGATCCCCAAATTTTATATTTCCAACGCTAACCGGATGCATTAGTCAATCCCTTCTTTAATTGCCACAAAACCCTCTCTAAATCCTCAGGAGTATCCACGCCTATGGTATCAAATTGCGTCTGGATTACTTTAATTTTGAAACCTTCGGCCAAAACGCGCAACTGTTCTAATTTCTCCGTTTTTTCAAGATTAGAAACGGGAAGATTTTTATAAGTAAAAAGAAAATCCTTGGTGTAACCATAAAGGCCGATATGCTTATAATAAGTTACCTGGTCAATCTCGGCATTGGGCGCTAAATACGGGATAGGCGCGCGCGAAAAATACAAAGCAAAATTATTTTTATCCACTACGACTTTTACCACATTCGGGTCAAGCAGCTCTGAGACATCCTCGATCTTTTTCATCAGCGTAGCCATATTAATCATTTTGTCTTCCAATAATGCCCGGGCCACGCTATCAATCATCATGGAATGAACCAGCGGTTCATCAGCCTGGATATTAATAATGATTTTTACATCCAAAGGATTAACTACCTCACTAATCCGGTCGGTGCCACAGGTGTGCTCCTTAGAGGTCATTACGGCTTTGGCTCCAAATTCGCAAGCCGCTTTTAGGATAATTTCATTATCACAAGCAATAATCAGATCATCCAACATGCGAGATTGTTTAGCCCGCTCCCAAACATGCTGCAACATGGGCTTGCCCATAATGTCCGCCAGCACCTTAGCCTGGAATCTGGTCGATGAGTATCTGGCCGGAATCACCCCAATAACATCCATTTTATTTTATCCTTTCTAAAAGTTCCCCGGCATTGATAACCGCCGTCCCCAATTTACCCACCACGATTCCTGCGGCAAAATTAGCGATATGCGCTGCTTCTAATTTTGAGGCGCCCGCGCAAAGAGCCAAAGTAAAGGTGCTGATTACCGTATCCCCTGCCCCGGATACATCAAAAACCTCCTGAGCTACAGTGGGGATATGCGTCAGGCGGCCATTCTTCTCCAACAACTTCATCCCCTGCTCACCTAAAGTAATCAAAATGGAATCTAAATTAAGATAATCCAGAATTTGGCGCGCCGCCGAATCCACGTCTTTATCCGTAAATAATTTATCAGTATTGATTCTAAAACGGTTAGCTGTATCTTGTATCTTAAGATTCCTAATGGCATTCTCCAGTTCTTTGCGGTTAGGAGTAATCGAAGTAACCTGGCGATAATACTGGAAGTTTTCTTCCTTAGGATCTACGGTAATAATTTTTTTATTGACCTTGGCCAAAGAAATAAGTTCTTTAAGCAGCGCTACGTTAATTACCCCTTTCCCATAATCTTCGATAATAATTGCATCAAAAGACCTGATATTTTTTTCGATATATCTTAAGATTTTTGCATTTAATTCTTTAGAGAGATCGTGTGTATGCTCCCAATCTACCCTCACTACCTGCTGGTGGCCGGCTAAAATTCGTGTCTTTACGGTTGTGTGCCTGTTATTTTCAACAAAGATACCTTGCAGGCTAATTTTTCTCTTCTTTAACTCATTAAGTAGAATTTTAGAGTTAGCATCATCTCCTGTAACTCCAAGCAAAGTAACTTTTCCTCCGAGTGAACTGATATTATTAGCCACATTAGCAGTCCCCCCCGGTACAAATGTGCGCTTATTTGCCCAGAGGACCGGAACCGGAGCCTCAGGAGAAATCCTCTCTACAGTCCCCCAGATATATTCATCCAGGATCAAGTCCCCCACCACCAGGATATTGGCTTGATCAAATTTCCGGATTATCTCTTTTAAATGTTTCACAGCTCTTCCTTTCAATATCTTTACCAGCCCTTTAGGAAGGGCTGGGTCATATATTTTCAATTACGCTTTGCGCTAAAAGCGGAAGCATGATCTCATGGTGTCCGATAATATAATAACCTTTACCCCCTGAAGCAGTGGGCCGGCTTACCACATTCTGTGCCGCTCGATACTGATAAAGCATATCAAAATTTGCAGAAGTAAAATCTTTAACCTTATTTCCTAAATTACGGGCAAGATTTAAGGCCTTTAGAAATACCTCAGGCAACAACACTGCTGAACCAAAATTTAAAACCACTCCCCCCTGATTTAAGGAACGGATGTCTTCTACCAAAATATGAAAATCCCGTAATGAACCCACGGCAGTTGAAGCAGCGTCAAATGAGGGATGCTGATGAATTATATCCGTGCCAATTCCCACAAAAACACAAACCGGCACCTTATGTTTATAGGCATTATAAAGCAGGCTTAAATCTTTATAAGCCAAATCCGTCGTAGCTATCGCATTTGCCACTGCATAACCCAACCCAAAACCTTTCTTTACCCCTTCCTTGGCCGCGCAATTTAAGAAATCCGCAGTCTCCTTACCCATGCCAAACCTTCCGGTCTTAAGATTTTCAGTGACATCCTCGGACGTTTTTCCCTGGAAAGCAATCTCAAAATCATGGATAATCCCGGCACCGTTTAAACAAATACAGGTAATTACTTTTTTCTTAAGTAACTCAATTAACACCGGATTAAGCCCGCATTTAATAACGTGGGCTCCGGCCATAAAGATTACCCCTTTATTTTTCTTACGCGCTGAAACAATATCAGAAGAAACTGCGCGTAAATCTTTTGCTTTTAAAATATTGGGCAAAGAATCCAAAAAAGCAGAAAAACTTCTGGCTTTAGCAGGTTTAAGCGCAAAATCACCCTTATTCACCTTACTGGCGCGCGCTTTAATCGAATATCTTTTTACTTTCTTTAAGTTAATCATAAGTAATGATTTTAGCACAATTCAATATTAAATCAAACAGAAATTTTTCGCTTCGCTGCGTGCTAAGCTTTCCGGCTCTTGCTTCCAGCACGAAGATTTTCGCTGATGTGCTCGCGGCTTACGTCTCGCTACGGCTATGATCCTTACGCTAGTAAGACACAGCCTACGCTCGACGTAATTCCTTGCACACAACTGCCGAAAATCTTCTAATTGTGCCTCCAGCAAAAGACGGAAATCTTATTAATTAGTAATGCCATTAGCGGGTGGCGAGCATTGAAAAAAGGGGACGGTTCTATTAAGCGATTTTATGAAAGATAGAACCGTCCCCTTGATTTTAAAATTGATTCAGCGGCCCTAAGCACATCCTCAACACTGGTGGCCTTAAGACAAGCAAAATCTTTCTGGCAATTGTGCGCCAGGCAAATAGTACAACCTACGGTTTTATGCAAAATCCTGTTCTTTTCTCCTAATGGGCCCCAGCGCTGCGGGCTAAGCCCCGCTTGACTGCGCCCAAAAATCGTAATCACCGGTACACCTAAGGCTGACGCCATATGCATCGGCCCGGAATCCGTAGAAATAAACAGCTGGCATCTTCTTAATAAACTGGCTAACTGACTAATCGAAGTCTTTCCAGCCAAGTTCAGCGCTTTGATGCGCATATTTTTGATAACCTCCTGCGCCTTTTGCATATCTTTCGGCCCGGAAATAATGACGACCTTAAAACCGTACTTCTGGGCAAGCTTATCTGCAACTTCAGCAAACCTTTCCCCAGGCCAAATCCTGGAATGGCAGCTTGCCGTCGGATGAATTACCAACAGCTTATCGCTATCCCTGATTCCAGCTTGGCTAAATAAAACATCCACCCATTTTTCAGATTCTTGTTTTATCGGCATAAATAAGGTTTTGTCTTGAGGCTGGATCCCCAAATATCTTATTAAATCCAAAGCATACTCTGATTCATGTTTTTGCCCATACTGTTTAGTATGTTTAATCCTATCAGTAAGCAAAAATCCAAATTTACGATCATATCCTAAGCGTTTAGGTATCCCGGCTAGAAAAGTTAGTAAATGCATCCGGGTAGTAGGATGTAAAACTATTGCCAAATCAAATTTCTTTTTCCTTAAGAGCCCGGCGAACTTAAGCGTAGCCAGCCAACATTTATCTTTTGCATCTTTATCAAAAGCTATTATTTCATCTAAAGCCGGATTACCATCTAGCACATCTTTGGTGTAAGGAGAAACCATCATTGAGATATAGCCTTGAGGGAATTTCTGTCTTAAGGCTTTAATCACCGGCGTAGATAAAAGCACATCCCCTAAGCGGTCAGTACGCACAATAAGAATCCGATGATATAAAATCCCGGGGACGGTTCTCTTTTCATGCTCTATGCCCTGATAAAGAGAACCGTCCCCTTTATTTGCAAGCATAGATTTAACCTGGATGAGCACATCGACCGGCTTGATAGAAGTCAAACATTTCAAGCTGCCAAAACGGCACTGGGCTTTTTCACAAGGCCGGCAGAAAATATCTTTCTTGACGACGGCGCAACTTTGCGACCAGGGCCCATATTTTTTTTCATCAGTAGGCCCGAAGATAGCAACCACCGGCACATTTAAATAGCTGGCTAGATGCATCACCGCGCTATCATTAGTAATTAAAAGCTGCGCTTGATTAAGTAAAGCCGCCAGTTGACTAAGATTAGTTTTAGCGCAAAGATTAATAATCTTTTTTCCGCAAGCCTGGCCAAGATAATTACATATCGGCTGATCAAGCGAATCACCAACTAGAACAATCTGGTTGCCTTCTTTAACTAGTTGGCTGCAAAGCTGGCTAAAATTTTGTTTATCCCAGCATTTAACCCGGCTCCGGGAACCGGGCGCAATCACAATTATTTTAGCGCTATTGGTTAAATTCTGTTCACTTAAAATGCCCTGGATATAATCAACATCTTTAAAAGTAATATTTAATGACTGATGTTCTTTATTTCTCTTGGAATATTCCAACAGGTTCGCCCAGAAAAGATGTTTCTCCTTCATATGCTTAATCTTGGCGGGAATCCGGCGCAGGGGACCGGAAAGCAGGCTTCTTTTTCTGGCGGGTAGAAAAGCGCCAAAAAAACTGTTACGTAAATCCACCACGATGTCGAAGTTTCCTTTGCTTAAAGCAAAAAACAATTTTATCTTATCGATTAACTTCGCATGCTTATCAAAAATAACTACATCAGCCACTGCGGGATTATTAATAAAGATTTCTTTAGGGCGCGGAGGCACTAGACAAGTAATCGCCGCATCCGGATATTTTTGGCGCAAGAAGTCCAGGACTGGTAGAGTTAAAATACAGTCACCGATATTGCTTAAGGTTATAAAAAGAATTTTCATCTTTTAAATATCTTCTTTACTTGTAAATATCTTCTTTACTTGCGCTAAAACATCATCCGGGGTAACTACCTGCATACAACGATTATCCGGACAATTCACTTTATAGCAGGGTATCCGGCAGCCGATATCTTTTTGCAGGACAACCACATTAGTAGACGGATACGGCCCGGTGATGGTTTGAGCTGTCGGGCCGAAAATTGCAATTATTTTTTTTGCCCCCACGGCATTAGCAATATGCAAAGGCCCGGTATCAGCGGTAATAAACAACTCCACTTTGGCGGCTAATGCCCCTAACTGTTTTAGGTTAAAAACCCCGCAGGCAATTAATGGCGACTCCTTCATCGCATCTTTAATCTGACCGGCCAGTAATAAATCCGAGATACTGCCGGTAATAATTACTTTGGCGCCAGTTTCGCTAATTAATTTATCCGCAAGTATCGCCCAATAATCCAGCGGCCAGCGCTTAAGCATCCAATTGCCTCCGGGATTGATGGCCACTACAAAATCATGCGGATTAAGTAAATTCTTTTTGAAAAAATCATCAACCTGCTCTTCATCGGCCGGGGTAAAGAAGAAATCCAAATACCTATCCTCAACACGCAGGCCCGCTTTTTCAATCACATCCAGATAATAATCTATGCGGTGCAGAGAATCTTTTTTAGGAGGAACTATTTTTTTAGTCAAAAGGAATGCGCGCTTCTTAGTATAGTGGCCAATCCTCTGTTTAATTCCGGCTAGCCGACAGATAAGCGCGCGGCTAAATGAGCGATGCAGTAAAAACACCGTATCAAACTTTTTTTTCTTAAGCAGGCTGACAAAATTAAGTTTCTCCAGCACCCCCTTATGCCTATCCTTTTCGTCAAAAATAATCACCTCGTCTAAATACGGATTGCCTTTTAATATGGGATAACAGCGGCTGGGAATTACGCAGGCAATATAACCATCCGGATAATTTCTGCGGATATTCCTAATGGCGGCGCTGGAAAATAAAACATCCCCTAACCAGTTGACGTTAAAAATAAGGATGCGTTTAGCTTTTAATTTTTCGCCCATTTATACTCCTTGTCTACCTAGACAACACCCGCGCAATTCCAATTAGCGCGGGGTGTCTCTTAGAACTTGCTGATAAACAATTTCGGTTTTATCCACCATTTCTTCTTTAGAAAAATTAGCGATAATAAATTCACGGGCCCGGGCGCCTAAATTGCGGCGGAGCCGGGAATCGTTAAGCAAGGTAATGATTGCTTGTGCCAGAGCTGGCACATCAGCCGGCGCAACTAATAAACCATTCAGTTTATCCTGAATCAGGGTTTTGATTCCGCCTACGGCTGAACCCACTACGGCAACTCCCTGCGCCATGGCCTCCAGCAACGCTAACCCTAAACCCTCCTGCAACGAAGGCATAACAAAAATATCCATTGCCGCAAGCAGATCTTTAGTATTTTTAGCTTCCGGGATAAATGCGATACTACCCCCTAGCCCTAGATCATGGGTTTCTTTAATCAACGCATCTTTAGTCTTACCCCGGCCGATAATCAGCAACTTAGCGTTGGGAAAATTTTTTATAACTTCCGGCATCGCCTGAATAAGATAAGTGTGGCCTTTAACATCAGATAAACGGGCAATAATACCAACTAAAAGAGCATCATTTATACCTAAATCTTTGCGCATCATGTCCCTGGCCGAAAAATCCCCAAAATTTTTAGTATCGATGCCATTATGGATTACACTGATCTTATTTTCATCAAGCTTAAAATCGATAATTAAATGCTCCTTTACCTGCTGGCTGATCGCAATTACTTTTTGGCCCCAGCAGCCAAAAATCCGGCGTGATAATTTGGGCTTAAAAAAACCATGGCAGGTAAAAATATGCGGTTTAGCTAAAGAACGGCCCAATAAATCCCCTAAGACTTGCGTCGTGCGGCTATGCGAATGAATTAAATCAATATTAAATTTGCGGGCTACTTTTCTTAACTTCCAAAAACTAAAAATAATCTTATGACTAATCTCATTCTTGGTTTTTAGGGGCGCCTTAAAAAGCGTTATCCCTGCCTGGATAAATTTATCCTCTAATTCTCCGCCGCTGGAAGCCAGATAAACCTGATGGCCTTTTTGTTTTAATCCGCCGGCTAAAGTCAGCAGGTAGCTGGATATACCCCCCACATTAAGATGATTAGCAATAAAAAGTATATTCATTTTAGTCCGCTCATTTCAGCAACTTCATTACAGCATCAAACACTTCCGCAGGGCTAATCTGCACCATACAGTCCTTACTGCGGCATTTAGTTTTATAACAAGGGCTGCAATGCAACTTTTTATCAATCACAATATAATTTTTTCCGGGCGGCAGATGCCGGCGCGCATCAGTCGGGCCAAATAAAGCAATAAACGGAGTGCCGACGCTAGATGCAATATGCAGAGGCGAAGAATCCGCAGAAATAAAAACCTGGCATTTTTTAATTAACACGGCTAATTCGTTGATATTAGTTTTACCGCAGGCATTGATAATTTTGGTATTTTTTAAGGAATTAATCAGCATACTGGCCAGAGCTTGATCCTCGCCAGTTCCGGTAATAATTACGCGGATATCTTTTAATCCCAGCTCCTCAGTTAGGCAAATTAAATATTCCAACGGCCAAAGCTTAGTACTCCATCTTTTAGATGCGCTAATATTAATTCCCACCACCTTCTGCGTCTGGCTTAGCCACTGGGCATTAAGGAGTTCATCCACCGCTTTTTGATCTTCGCTAGAGGGCCAAAGCTCCAATGCATTATTCAGCAGGTCAATTCCCAACATCTTTAAGATCCTAAATTGGTGAGTTACCGGATCCAGAGGCGGTTTCTGGTCACAAATAGTATGATTAAGCAAAAATGCAAATTTCTTATTATTATAACCGTAACGATTAATGCAACCGCTCAGGTAAGCTAAAAGATGACTGGCGCGGCTATTCTGCAGGTCGATAACCATATCAAAATTCTTTTTCCTTAAAATACGGCCGATTCCCCATAAACCCGCCAGGCCCTTGTCTTTATTTTTTAAATCGCAGACCAGCAACTCGTCAATATGCGGACATCTTAAGAGGATATCTTTGGATTCTTCGCTGATAAGGAAACTTATTTTATAATTTCCTTGCGGGAACTTTTCCCGAATTGCCCGCAGGGCCGCCGTAGAAAGAATCACATCCCCTAAAGAGCTAAGTTTAATCACCAGGATATTAAAATTATTTAAGACTTCGTGGTAGACATCTAAAGTATTTTTAACCATCAATTCCACATTATATTTTTCTTTAACTTTAGTATAAGCATTTTCTGCTAACTCCCTGGCAAATTGCGTATCCTTAAAGATACGCATGATGGCCTCCGCCATACTTTTAGCATCCGCCGGAGGCACCAGGAGGCCATTGGCGCCATCCTCGATAATATCAATCACCCCTCCGACTTTAGTCGCTACCACCGGAACACCCGCAGCTTGCGCCTCAACCACTACCCTGCCGAACGCCTCATGAGTAGTCGTAGCTAAAACCACTAAATCCAGATGTTCTAATATTACAGGAATATCCCGTTGCGTACCCAGAAACTCCGTGCAATGCCAGAGCCCAAGCCTGCGCACTAAAATCTGCAGTTCTTCCTTATACGCCTCCTTGGAAGCCGGGGCATCTCCGACAATCCAGATCTTTAGGCGGGGAACTAACCTAGAAATACGCGCCATAGCTTTGATGAAATGCAAGTGCCCCTTTAAAGGAGTAATCCTACCAATAATGCCGACATTAAAATCCTCTTTTCTTTTAGTTTTAGGATCCAGGTATTTAAATTTTCCCAAGTCTACGCTACGCGGAACAAGCTTAATGCGTTCATGCGGCACAGAAAAATCTTCGATCATATGCCTGGCAATCACATTGCTTGGAACAATCACTCTTTTTGCCCAACCCATAACCACGCTAAAGGAATGTTTTTTATAATAACCATGGCAGGTAGTGACAAATATGGCCCGGGTTTGGCGACAGGCAAAATAAGCAATCCAAGCCGGGACCCTTGAGCGGGCGTGCACGATGTCAATCTCTTCCTTTTTAATTATTTCAACTAACTTAGGAATTAATTTAAACATCGAAATAATGGATTTTTTATTTACAGGCAAAGTGTAATGATTAGCGCCGCCTGCTTCCAACTCTTTAACCAAAGCTCCGCCGGCAGAAACCACTACAGATTTATGCCCCAGGCGCACCAAATACTTGGAAAGATCCAGCGTGCCGGTCTCTACTCCCCCGACATTAAGTTCAGGTAATATCTGCAGTATTCTCATAATATTTTATTTAATCCCTCTATAACTTTTAAATTATCTTTTGGAGAATTAACTTGTGGTTTATTCCGCAATAGCTGATTAATACATAAGGATAAATCTTTAATCTGTTCTAAATATATATATCCTTTGTCCTGATAGTTTTTTAGGAAACGCCGATGCTTGGCGCTAAGATTGCCGGAGTTAAAAACTACAACGTATTTTTCTGCACAGACCGCCTCAGAGATCATGGAAATACTCTCCGGAGAACTGACGATTAGACTACTTGATCCCAGTATTCCACCTACGACATCCGGATTATTATTTTGACGCGCGATGACTAAAAGTTTGCAACGCGCATAATTGGTAAATTCGTTTTTAATAACCTCCTCCACTTCGGAACAACTGCGGCGGGAAGTAGAAATCAGGATATCCGCGTTTAGGCCTTCAGCAGATTTTTTAATTTCTCCGGCCAGGCCCATTATTACCTCAGGCCCCAGAGAAAACCTCTTGCTATTGCCGCCAATTAATACTCCGATGCAAGGATTAAGCAGCGGGCTCCTGAAGAGTCCAGACTGCTCTAATCTCTTGGTCTTTTGGCTTAAATATTCCGCATCAATTAAATTAAGCGCCCCCTCGGTGATCACCACATTACTTCTCTGGCCACGAGGCCATGGTTTGCCTTCCTTTAGGCAAAGCCATGGGCTGCATGGTATGTCATGTCTGGGAATGATCGCTAAATTAAATTTCTTTAAACTTAAATTAGCCGGCCGCATCAACACCACGGATTTGGCCTGATTCTCTTTAGCCAAAAGATAATTTACCGCGCTGATTGAGCCTCCGGCGGAAATAATAATATCCGGCTTAAAACTCATTAGACCCTGCCAGCTTTCCGGAGTTAAAGCATAACGTAAATAACGCATACCATTGCCCCGGCCCTGGTACTTACCGCTAAACCTGGACACCCAGCTCAATATAAATGCGGATAGAGGCCAGCAGAATTTTACCTCCTGAACGGACAAATGAGTTTTTATACCCCGGGCAGTTAACTGCTGGCTAACTAACTTAGCTGCCCCTTCAGACTGGCGCAAATGCCCGGTCTTGGTATCGGAAAGGATTAAAACCTCTCTTTCTTTACCATACTTATATATCTTATAGGTCCAGAGGTATTCATACGGATATTGACGAATATATTTTTCATAAATACTGATTAGCCTTTGCAGATTCTGGCGCAGATCGCTTTGGGGATCTGCGGAGCGGGTTGCCGTAAAGACCTGATCCAGGATTGCTTTGGTGTACGGCCCTTTGACCCGTGTATAAAAAGCAGGGATTATCGCGCAGTCATATTTTAACGCCAATTTAACTGCACCCGTAGACATCGAAGCTTCTTTGCCAAAGAAATTAACCAGCTGGCCGCCTTTACCTCCCTGATCTACGGTCATACCGATTGACTGATTCCTTTTAAGCACCTCAATTAACTGCCTGACCCCGGTGTTTTTATGAATAATTTTTGCCCCCTGCTTAAGCCGATAAGCATTAAGCAGGGCGTTTAACCTGGGGAAGCCTTGATCGCGCACAAATAAAATAAATGGAAAACCTAAATTCGCGCAAATAATATTTGAAAGCTCCCAATTACCCTCATGTACGATGAGAAAAATTACTCCCTTACCCCGATTAAAAGCCTCCCGGATATAATCCTTATTTTCAATATGAATGTACTTTTGCAGATATTGCTTATTTATGCGCGGAATAAAAGAAATCTCAATCAGATTCTGGCCAAAGGCCTGATAACTCTTACGCGTAATCCTGGCGCTGGAGGCGCAATCCAGATTATCGGAAACCGTCTTTCTAATATTGGCGTAGGCATTCCCCCGGTGCCGCCGGTCAAATAAATAAATCAAATCCCCCAGCCTCCTACCTAAAAAAAGGCTGAAATTTAAGGGTAGAAAAAATGTGAAAAAACTTACTACCCTAAAAAGAATACAACTTAAGTAATCTGCGATTAAATTCTGCTTCATTTTTAGTTATGCTTAGTTTTATCTCCAAAACCAGTATCCCTGTCCCCTTAACCCCTAACTCCCTGACTTTAACCGCATCCTTCTGCGTAGTAATAATCGCCTCCAGATTATTTTCTTTAGCTTCTCTAATAATACTCAGGATATCTGCTTGCGTGTAATCATGGTGATCCGCAAATCTAAAGGACTTGGCGACCTTAATTCCCAACCCACAAACACAATTTTGGAACCCTTCAGGATTGCCAATACCGGAGAATATCGCCACCGGCTTACCCTTAAGAAACTTATGGTCTAGAAGCTCATCCGCTTGATCAAGCCGGCTAACCCCCTTAGGCTCATGCCTTGATTCTACGATCAAGGCCCGGGAGTTTATGCGCTTTAATTTAGCCGTCAAACCGCCCAGCTCCTGGCCAGAATAGAGTTGAGTCAACACAAAAATATCCGCACGTTTTAAGGCAGATAGTGGCTCACGCAAAAAACCTGCCGGAAGCATACGATAATTACCAAAAGGATTTTGCGCGTCAATGGTCACAATCTCTAAATCTTTAAATATCTTCCACTGTTGCAGACCATCATCAAGTATCAATGTATCAGTAGCATAATCCCGAATTGCTGTTTGCGCTGCCCTTATCCTGTTTTTATCCACGACAACCCGGACCAACGGAAGATTTTTCTGAAGCATCGCCGGCTCATCACCCAGGCCTTGAGCGCCTGGCCGCCCGGAATCTCGTTTATAGCCCCGGCTTAACACTGCGATTTTATGGCCAGCCAGGCTTAATTTAGCGGATAAATACTCCACCAAAGTAGTTTTACCCGTACCTCCCAAGGTAATATTTCCCACGCTAATTACTTTGGCGCTAAAACGCATCGGCTTTATTCTATAAAAGCCGGCCAAAACAACTACCGCCGCGCCATAAACCAAAGAAAAGACAAACAAGCAGCCCCTTAAAAACACTCCCTGAGGGCCTTTTATTTTACCGGTAACTAGATTATA
>JAUYDL010000008.1 GCA_030691865.1 Candidatus Omnitrophota bacterium
TTTCAGCCAAAGCAACATCAAAGACTGTGCCGATTTATAGTTTAGCTTCTTTTCTCCCAAATCTACCATCAGACAACAAAAGGCTCTGCCTCCCGCCTTCAGGGAGGTTTTTTATTGGGCTTAAGGCGGGAGAGCGGACGAACTCATCTATAAAAACAAATAATTTTTTAGAGTGTCAACACATCTTGAAGCGAGGACGCTTGCGGCTTGCGCTGCCGCCGCCCAGCGCAAGCCGCAAGCAGAGCCGAACACGGCCTGCATTAGCACGAAGCGAGCGGCCAAGCGAGCGCCGAGCGAAGGCCTTGCCCCAGCAAGGCCGAAGCGGAGTACGCAAGATACGGCAGCCCCGCACCTGCGGGGCGGTGCATAAATTCAATTGATAAATTATTTCTGCTGTGGTATCTTATTATCAACTGGGACCTCATAAAAAGTTAGAACCTTATGGAATAGGCCCCGCCAGTAAATAGAACGCCATAAATTACTTATGGCGTTTTGTTTATGCTTTAGATTAGGTAGATTGAGCATAATTTCTGATTTGCCTTGAGTTTTCCCTTCTTGAGTGTTATCATAGCATTAAGTTTTTTCCTAAAAATAGTCTTATTAAAGGTTAAGAAATGTCCAAAAGAATTTGCTTTTTTCTAATTCTGGCCTTAGGCTTTACTTCTTTAGCGTATAGCTATGAATTGCTTAATACCGAACAGTTGGTGTTGGGATTAGACAGTTATCTGCGTACGGATTTAGTAAGTTTTAAAAATGTAGTTAAATTAGATAGCCATAATAAGGATGACCAAACTACTTATTTAGGCATTGATTATAGTTTTGCCCTTAACGCTGAGTTTAAGAATTCAGGAAACAAATTTTACCTTAAACTTGAGCGTAATGGTCCTTATGATTACAGCGCTCCGCTTTTTATCCACAACACGCTGATTAATTCCGGCGGAAGAGTAGAGAAGTACCGCAACGCACAGCTACTGCCGCAGGTTGAAGAGTTTTGGTTGGATAATAAGCTTTGGGGTAACTTTGGCTTTAAGACGGGGATGTATATTTATGAAGTAGGCAATGGTTTTAGCCTGAATGGTGGTTATGAAAATTACGGGGTTACTTTATACCACCAGACGCAAAATATTTTTTGGCGCCTATATTATTGCCGTCCGGATTTAGTTTACAAGAATCCTTTAGGCCCGCATATTCAGCAGGAAGAGGATCATGACCAGAAATATGAACCGAATGCGGCTAATTTTTTTGCCACGGATGTTAAAATTACCGCAGGTAAACAGACCTTTTGGCCCTATGTTGGTATGCTGGCAGATTATACCTCCAGCGGCAAAAGGAATAATCTCTTTGCCGCTCCGATAAAAAGAGATTTGTTGGGAACCTTTGGAACTGCCTGGGAGTATGCGGCTGATAATTTTACTTTAAAATTAGAGGCGGCACGTAATTTTGGGTATGCGCAAAGCCAGAATAGTGAGTATAAAGATATCCAGCATACCGGCTACATGTTTTACTCCGGATTTAATTATGTTTTAGGAAAATTTGTCCCGGAATTGCAATTTTTATTCTGCTCCGGAAATAAAGCGACTTTGGATATGGCGGGGGACCCGGATGGGACTTATGTTTCAGGGAAGAATCGCGCTTTTAGCTATTCTTCTCCCACTAACCGGAACTTAAGCGATACGGTTAGCAGTAGTAATGTAGATATGCTTCCGATTGTGGCCATGGGTGGAGGATACGGTTTAAATTATGGAGTACCGCGGCCAGGCACATTTTCTTCCGGTGATTTTGAAAATTTGATTATGCCTTCGATTGGCTTTGACTATAATTTTACAGATAAACTCTGTGTGAGTTTATATGGATACTATTTAAGGGCATTTAACCGTCCGGTGGGAACTTTAGACGATGAGAGTATGTATTTTTCCCGGGATTTGGGGATGGAAGCGGACTTATTTGTTGATTATAAAGCAACTGAACATATTAGTGTGGGTTTTTTAGGAGGCTATTTTATTCCGGGTAGGTATTATAAAGAAAAACGTGATGATGTAGATGGAAGCCCGTTTAGCCCTTACGTGCGCGGGGATGGCAACGCCAATAATGCCTATCAGCTTGAATTTTATGTAGAGTTAAAATTTTAAGGCACGCCTTATCTAAGACACCCCGCGCTTATAAGGAATTGCGCGGGTGTGCCCTTGTGGGCAAGGAGAAAAAAATGGCTACTATTGATGATTTTAGAAAGCTGGAATTAAGAATTGCCCAGATTAAAGAAGTTAATGACCATCCGAACGCGGATAAGTTATTAATTTTAACCGTGGATTTAGGTGATCGGCAAAAACAGGTGGTGGCAGGGATTAAGAATTATTATTCCAAAGAAGAGCTTATCGGTAAACAGGTGGTTTTAGTGGATAATCTGGACCCGGTGATTTTACGGGGAATAGAAAGTCAGGGGATGATTCTGGCAGGTTCAGATGAAAATATCCTGGCGGTAGTGAGCCCCGACAAAAACCTGAAATTGGGGAGTATTGTCAAGTGATCAAGCAATTTGTTCCGCAGGAGTTTTGCATTAAATGCCAAGGTTGTTGCCGGTTTAAAGAAGCAAACTCAGTGTGGAGCCCCTGTCTTTTGGATGAAGAGATTCAGGAGTTATTGGATAAACCGACAGTTCCGGCTGCCTCTATCTCTATCGACCGTCGGATACAACCGATAGCTAATCCTGGCGGCGCAGATTTTATCTGCCCGTTTTTGGAGACCCGGGATAATAGATGTAAAATTTATAGTACCCGGCCGTTTGAATGCCAGCTCTATCCTTTTTTGATTAATTTACGCAAGGATAAAGTCCTGTTAACGGTAGATTTAAATTGTCCTTACGTCTATGAGAAGATAAACAGCCAGGAGGCTAAGGATTACATTGTTTATCTAACCGGCTATCTTAATTCTACACCGCTGCTTTCCATGCTTAAAGATAATCCTCAAATTATCCAAGCTTATGAAGAGGTAAGAGAGGTTGCCGAATTAAACCTGCCCCATGAAATTAAATAAATTATCTTTAAAAGATCGGAAACTGTTTAACCGGTATCTTACTTTTTCCTCGCATGAGCTAGCGGCATTTTCTTTTGCGAATATCTATATTTGGCGAACACTCTATGCTATCGATTGGGTGGTTATCCAGAAGAGCCTTTGCATATTTTTTCGTGATCAGGTGGGTTGTTTTATGTATTTGCCTCCGCTGGCAGTAGCTCCTCAGTCAGGGATTATCCGGCAGGCTTTTGTGATCATGGATAAGATTAATAAAAATAAGGATATCTCGCGTATTGAAAATATCCAGCAGGAGGATTTAGATTATTACCGTTCTCTAGGATATCTTGTCCGTGAAAAGTACCCGGATTATCTCTGTTTGCGCAGTGATTTGGCGCTTCTTAGGGGGAATAAATTTAAATCTCAACGCGCCGCTTATAATTATTTTATCAAGCATTATGATTACGATTCACACAGGTTTGGCTTGGCAGAGGAGGCAGATTGCTTAAATTTATTTGACTCCTGGATCAAAGAGCGTAAAGCTCAATGTAATGATGATGTTTATTGTGGTATGCTTGAGGATAATCGCAAAGTAATCAAGGACGCGCTGGTTAATTATAAACAGTTGAATTTAGAAGGCATCGTGGTCAGGGTGAATAAGGAGATTAAGGCTTTTAGTTTTGGCTACCAGCTCAATAGCAATATATTTTGTATACTTTATGAGATCACGGATCTGGCGATTAAAGGGCTGGCACAGTTTATCTTTCGCCAGTTTAGTCAAGAATTAAAGGATTATAAGTATATTAATATTATGGATGATTCAGGCTTAGAGAATTTACGCAAAACCAAGCTGGCTTATAAACCCGCACGTTTAATTCCGGCTTATATTGTGACCAGAGATGACCGAAGATATTGATGAGGTAGAGTTTACTATATTTGATACCGAGACCACCGGACTTAATCCGGTTTCCGGGGACCGTATCGTGGAATTAGCCGGCCTAAGGGTTAAAGGCAAGGAAAGGATAGCTGAGTTTGATGCGCTGGTTAATCCGGGACGAGGGATCTCTCCGGAAGCTTTTGCGGTAAATAAAATTACTCCGGAAATGCTAAAAAATGCCCCGGGCATAGAAACGGTAATGCCTAAGTTTTTAGATTTTATTCAAGGCAGCTGCCTTTGTTCTTATAACGCGGAGTTTGACTTAAGTTTTTTAAACCATGAGCTGAAATTAATGGGCCAAGCGGCAATTACGGATATCGCTGTCTTTGATGTGTTGACCATGGCCAAAAGACTCTTGCCCGGCCTGGCACGTTATGCGCTTTGGTTTGTAGCCGGAAAACTGGAAGTTAAATTAACCCAAATTCACCGGGCTTTCTCCGACGTGGAAATGACCTGGGAGGTTTTTAACAAGCTGAAAATTATTTGCCAACAAAAAGGGATTACCGGTTTTACTAATTTCTCTAACCTGTTTGCTTTTAATCCTGCCTTACTGGAAAGTTCTAATTTGGAAAAAACTATCCTGATTCAAAAATGTATCCAGGCTAAAGGAACTTTAAAGTTGTGTTATATTTCTAGTCAAAGCGGGCAAGTTTCTTGGCGAGAAGTTATTCCTCGCCAGATCAAGCAGGATAATAAATATGGATATTTGATCGGTTATTGTTGTTTAAAAAAAGAGCAGCGTACCTTCCGCCTGGATAATATTTTAAGTTTTGAAATTTTCTAACAATATTTAAGTTTGCCTTAGTGGATATTTGTTATAAAATAGATCCCTAAAGAGTTTTTAACCAAAAGAGAGAAGATGCCGCATAAAAATGAAAAATTAATTCCTGCAGAGCATCGAAAATATCTGCGCTTGGATACGGTATTTCCGGTACAGTTCCGTCTGGAAGAACCGGAGGGGGGAGTTTTTCTTTCTGACTGGCTACAGGGGTTTACTAATAATATTAGCCGGGGTGGGATCTGCCTGGCGATAAATAATCTTGATCCGGAGTTATTCGAGTTGCTCAAGAAAAAGAATATCAAATTATCATTAGAGATTGATATTCCGATTAGCAGGAAACCTATCCCCGCTCGGGCCAGCATAGTTTGGGTTAAAGATATTTTGAAAGATAAACATCAGTACCTGATAGGTATAAATTATGATTATATATCGGCTAAGCAAAATAATAAACTTATGCGCTATGCCTGGCTAAAAAAACTTTTTGTCCCGGTAGCTTTGGCGTTAGTTGTAATTTTGTCGGTGGGCTTAGGCGCCAACAGCTATTTAAACTTTAAGTTAACCCAAGGCAATAAGCTGCTTATCGAAAAGCTGGCGGTAGTATTAAAAGATTCCAGCCTGGCCAAGCAAAAAATAGAAGAGGTGATTGCCCAGCGGAAAAGTTTTGTGTCAAAATTAAGAATTCTCCAAGAGCAGATTAAATCCGTTCAATCTCAGAAGGAAAAAATCCAAGCCGGTGATTTAATCCAGATTAAACAGCTAAATGATCTGATCGGCAGTTTAGCCAAGGAAAAACTTGTTTTGGAGAGTAAGCTGGCTGTAGTAGTGCGCAATGAGAATATTGCTGCCAAAGAATTGACACAGTTGGATCAAAAGAAGGTAGTGCTGGAGAAAGCAAATTTTGACAAAATGTATCAGTGGCTTAAGATTCATCAAAATAGCCGTACCGGATTAGTGGCCAGCTTTGAAGGGGATAAGGAGATTGCTAACTGGTCCTTTACTTATGACCTGGCCCTGCTTATTCAGGCGTATACGCAATTTTTAGATTTTGACCGGGCTAAGCAGATCTTGGATTTCTTTGCTCATGATGCTAAAAGAAAAAATGGCTGGTTTCTTAATGCCTATTATTCCGACGATGGCGCTCCGGCGGAGTATATTATGCATAGCGGACCGAATCTCTGGGTGGGGCTGGCCATTATGCAGTATATGCAAAGCACCAAGGATAAAAGTTATTTAGGTTTAGCGGAAAGTATCGCTGCTACGATCATTGATCTGCAGGATCAGGACGCCGGCGGAGGCATCCGCGGCGGTCCTACGGTAGGATGGTATTCCACCGAGCATAATCTTGATGCTTATGCATTTTTTAATATGTTAGCCAAAGTTACGGGGAAAACAATTTACTCTGGCGCCGCTGCCAAGGCCATCAACTGGATAGTGAATAATACTTATGACCGTTCGGATTTACCGATTAAGCGCGGCAAAGGCGACTCGACTATTGCCACCGATACTTATGCCTGGAGTATTGCTGCGGTTGGGCCGGAAAAATTGTTAACTTTGGGCATGGATCCGGATAAGATCCTGGAATTTGTAGAGGAGAATTGCAGCGTCGAGGTTAATTTTATGCGTGCAAACGCCCAGAGCGTAAAAATAAAAGGGTTTGATTTTGCCCCGCAGCGCCATACTGCCAGGGGCGGCGTAGTTTCTTCTGAGTGGACAGCGCAGATGGTTGTGTCTTATAAAATTATGGAAGAATTTTATTTGAAAAAAGGCGATAAAAGCAAAGCGGCTAGTTATGGTAAGAAAGCTCAAATGTATTTGAGTGAATTAGGCAATATGATTATCTCTAGTTCTTCTCCGTCTGGCCAAGGCCAAGGCTGTCTTCCTTACGCTACTTTGGATCAAGTAGATACCGGGCATGGCTGGGTGACTCCTAAGGGCAGCCATACGGGTTCGGTATCGGGTACGACGTATACTCTTTTTGCCTATTATGGTTTTAATCCTTTAGAACTTAAGGAATGAAGCGTAAACTAAAACTGATATTTAAGCGGCTTTATTCTGTTTTTGGCCCGCAACATTGGTGGCCAGCGGATACTGTTTTTGAGATCATGGTAGGGGCAATTCTTACTCAGAATACTAATTGGTCCAATGTCCAGAAAGCGATTTTAGCCCTTAAAGAAAAAAAGCTCTTAAGTGCTCGCAAACTTTATCAGTTACCACGTAAGAAGCTTGCCGGTTTGATTAAAAGTGCAGGATATTATAATGTTAAATCCTTGAGGCTTAAAAGTTTCCTAAAATTTTTCTTTGATCGCTATGCGGCAAAGATCAAGCTTATGGACGCCCAGGATTTGAAAACTTTACGCGCGCAACTGTTAACCGTTAAAGGCATTGGACCGGAGACCGCCGATTCCATGCTGCTTTATGCTTTGAATAAACCTGTATTTGTCGTCGATGCATATACTAAAAGGATATTGGCCCGGCACGGATTAATTAAGGCAGAAGCGGATTATTCTCAGTGTCAGGATATTTTTATGCGCAATCTCAAAAATGATGTGAAGCTGTTTGGCGAATATCATGCGTTATTAGTAAAACTAGGCAAGGATTATTGCCGTAAGCAAAATCCTAAATGTGAAATTTGTCCCTTATGGTCAATAAAAAACGCCTGATAAAAACTATTCAAAAATTAATTTCCCTGGATTCCCAGAATCCTCCCGGAGATGAGCGCAAAATTGCCGAGTTTGTAGGCAAATACTTAAAGGATTTAGGATTAAAAATTAAAACCTACGCATTTCGTAATAAAAGAGTCAATGTTTTGGCGACACTGGAAGGAAAAAAACGCCTAAAATCACTCCTGCTTACTCCGCATTTGGATACTGTTCCAGCCGGAACGAGCTGGAAGACCCCTGCGCTTTGCGCTAAAATTATCGGTAATAGAATCTATGGTTTAGGGGCTACAGATTGCAAGGGGAATTTAGCCAGCGCTTTAGAGGCAATTAATGCCATTGTTGAAGACGGCGTCAGGCTTGATTATGATTTAATTTTTGCGGCAACCGCCGATGAAGAAAGCGGTTCAGCCTTAGGCTTGATACCTCTACTTGAGCGTAAGCTTTTAAAGGCCGATGTTGCGGTTGTCTTGGATGCCGACGACTTTGAAATTGTAATCACGCAAAAAGGTCTGGTACATCTATTGGTACGGGTGGCCGGTTTAAAAGCACACGGCGCCTATCCTTGGTTAGGAGTTAATGCTATAGATCTGGCAGCTAAAATAATCATCGATCTTAAAACCAAACGCCAGCATTATGTTAAAAACAAATATCTGCGTCAGCCTACGATAAATGTGGGGACGATCAAGGGGGGAGATAAAGTTAATGTCGTCAGCGACTGGTGTGAATTTGAACTGGATTTTAGATTCCTCCCCGGCTCCTCCGAGAAAGAAATCTTGCGTTTTTTGCGAAAGATAATTACTAAGTATACCGCAAATTATAAAATTGAAATTCAGGGAGTTCAGCATCCTTATTATATTGATCCGGGCCATCCTTTGGTAACTAGTTTAGTTTCTGCGATGAAGAGCTTAAAAATTAAGCCGCGCATCAGTGGATCGGAGGGGGCAACGGTGACAACTTTTTTTAAAGCGATGAATATTCCGACCATTGCTACTGGTTTTGGCACAGAAGGTTGTGCGCACATCGCTGATGAGTATGCCTGCTTGGATAATTTGTATAATGGTGCGCAAGTTTTAGTAACTTTTTTAAAAGGATATAAATTTTGAGCACCTTGGCTTTAAATCGCACACGGGTGCGTACCGGCCTGCCCGATAAGGCTGGGTACAGGCGAAATCCTTGCGAGTGAAACGAGCAAGGATCAATATATAATACAAGGAGAGAACATGGATGCTTTAATCATTACTAAAAAACCTCGACTCAAGAAACCTTATCTTATTGTTGCTTGGCCGGGAATGGGTGAAGTGGCATTTAAAGCCGCAGAATATTTGATTCAGGAGCTTAAAGCGCAAGAATTCGCCCGGATTATCCCGGATGAATTTTTTTATCTGACCGGAAGCTTTATTTCAGCCGGAATATTAGAAGTCCCTCTCCTTCCTCAGGGGAAATTCTATTATTGGAAAAATCCCGCTACAAAAGGCGTCATCTCCGGCAAAAATGATTTAGTTATTTTTTTAAGTAATGCTCAGCCGGATCTATCCAAGGCAGATAGTTATGCCAAGATAATTATCGGCCTGGCCAAGGATCTAGGCGTAGAGTCAATCGTGAGTTTTGCTTCTATGCCCCAGGCTACTGATCATACCCGGGATTCCGGAATTTGGTATGCCGCTACAGATCAGAAAATAAAAGAAAGTTTAAAGAAATATAATTTTGCGGCTTTAGTGGATGGCCAGATCAGCGGGATGAATGGTTTATTTTTAGGCATCGCCAAGAAGGCGGGATTAAAAGGATTCTGTCTGTTGGGGGAGATTCCTCTTTATACCATACAGATTGAAAATCCCAAGGCTTCAGCAGCGGTACTTTCGGCTTTAGGAAAAATATTGAATATTCAGATAAATGTAGCGCCGTTAAAAGAGCAGGCACAGGCGATGGAAAATGAAATTAATAAATTGCTGGAGTATTTGAAGCTGGGTAGCGCCGGGGTATCGGCCCCTATCGGCGAGGAAGAGGTGGAGTTAATCAAAAAAACTTTAAGCCAGCTTACCAACTTGCCTGTTTCGGTAAAAGAAAAGATTGAGAAACTTTTCCAGGAAAGCCGCTTGGATATCGCCAAGGCTAAAGAATTAAAAGTCCAGCTGGATAAGTGGAATGTTTATAAGGAGTATGAAGATAAATTTCTGGATCTTTTTAGAAAGAATACAGATAAAGGTAATTAGTCTAATGAGCCAAGCGATTAAGGTTTTGCTTTTTGATTTGGGTAGGGTTCTGGTGGATTTTGATCATTTAAGATCAGCACAGAGGATATCGGTTTTTTGTTCTAAGACTCCGCGCCAGATCTATGATCTTTTTTTTGAATCTGGCGCAACCATTGCCTTTGAAGCCGGAAAAATAACACCGGAGGATTTTTATCTTCAGGTTAAACAGATGCTGGATCTGAAGCTTAGCTATGATTCGTTTGAGCCGATTTGGAATGATATATTTTTCTTAAGTGCAAAGAACCGCTCGGTTTTTGGCTTAGTAAATGCCTTACGCGCTAACTATAAAATAGCGATGATTTCTAACATAAATATCCTGCACTATGAGTATTTAAAGAAAAATTTTCCGGTATTCGGAGTTTTTGATAAAGTTTTTCTTTCCTTTCAATTGGGTCTAATTAAGCCGGATAAAAAAATCTATAATCGGGTTATCCGGGATCTAGGAGTCCGCCCGCAAGAAATATTTTATACTGATGACCGTCCGGAATTAGTGGAGAGCGCAAAATCTTTGGGCATTAGAGGTTGTGTTTTTACTAAATTTGGCCAATTAATCAGCGACCTTGGGGATAGCGGAATAACTTTTTTACCGCAAGAAAAAATTCGTCCGCTTTAGTTTTATAAAATATAGTATCCTGACCCTAAAAAACCACATCTTCCGGCGATAAAATTAAAAACACCGCATTGTGTATTTAAGCAAAAAATACTTGACAATGTCAATATATTGTGGTAAAAAAAGAGCATAGCTACTATATTTTGCGTAAAATTTATTGGAGGTTTATAACTAAGTTGGAAAAAATTGGATAGATGCTTAAGGGCCCATGGCAAAGTAATTGAAAGTGGGCCCTTATTTTTTTATTGAGCGGATAACCCCGCTTCTTGCGGAGCTTTGCGAAGCAAGGCGGAGCAGCGGGGTAGACAACTGACATTTTACCAGGCGCAATAGAGCGAGTACATAATTATGAAAACAGTTGGTTTAACCTACGATTTAAAGACAGATTATAAGTTTAAAAAGAATGATCCATTGGATGCCAATGCGGAATTTGATCATCCAGATACAATTGATGTTATTGCTGAGGCTATTGCTGCAAATGGTTTTAGGGTAAAGAAAATTGGCAATGCTGCTAATCTTTTGGAAATAATTGATAATTTAGGGGTAGATATTGTTTTTAATATTTCTGAAGGGCTTACTGGTAGAAATCGTGAATCCCAAGTGCCCATTTTACTTGAAATGGCCGGGGTTCCTTTTGTGGGAGCAGATGCCTTAACTTTAGGGCTTGCTCTGGATAAGGTGATGGCGAAGAAAATTTTTATTGCCGAAGGAATCCCCACTCCTAAATTTTTTGAAGTTAGCTCTGTTTTAGGCCTGATTAATCAGGATCACTGTGAGTTCCCCTTAATTGTTAAGCCGCGTTTTGAAGGTTCATCCAAGGGGTTAAGTGAAAGTTCACGCGTAGAAAATATGGATGAACTTAAGAAACAAGTAGATTTTATCGTTAAAACCTATAACCAGCCTGCCCTAGTTGAAGAATTTATCTCCGGACAGGAATTTACGGTGGCGATCGTCGGCAATGAAAATCCCGAAGTGATGCCGGTGGTGCAGATAAAAATAGACGGAAAGTTAAAATTAAATGACAAATTTTACACCTTTGCGCGGATTACTTCTGACCGGTTAGAGTATATCTGTCCGGCCAAGATTACCAGCGACTTAAAGAAAAAGCTGGATGATCTGGCTTTAAAGGTTTATCGCGCTGTTGAGTGCCGGGATTTTGGCAGAGTCGATTTTCGAGTTGATAATAACGGCAATCCTCATGTCTTAGAGATAAATCCGTTACCTTCTTTATCTACGGAAGATGTTTTTATGCTTTTGGCTAAAAATATCGGCATTACCTATGAACAAATGGTGGGTAAGATCTTAAATAGCGCCATGGTCAGGAATAGATTAAATTAAATGCGCGTTGCCTTGACTTATAATTTAAAAAAGAAAGACCCTCTGAAGCCGGCGGATTATTTTTCTGAATATGATTCCGAGGAGACGATTAATTCCGTGGTTCTGGCGCTTAAAACCAAAGGGCATTCGGTGGAGGCCATTGATGTGGAGTACCCGGCCTTATTTTCCTATTTTAAAAAAAATCGCGTGGATATGGTATTTAATATTGCCGAAGGAAAACACGGCCGCTTCCGCGAAAGTGAGGTACCGGCGGTATTAGATTATTTAAATATACCTTATACTGGTTCAGACACTTTTTCTTTAGCTTTGGCATTAAACAAGACATTGACTAAAAAGATCCTTAAGGCAGAGAATATTCCCACTCCTAATTTTCAGCTTTTTGTAAAGGGGGATGAGGTATTGAATCCGGATTTAAAATTTCCTCTGATTGTTAAGCCTAATTGTGAAGGGTCAGCAAAAGGCATTAACAAAACAAATGTCGTGAATAATCCGGCGGACCTTCAGATTAAGGTTAAGGAGTGTATTAATATCTACCGGCAGGAGGCTTTGGTTGAGGAGTTTATCGAGGGTAAAGAGCTGACGGTAGGTATTCTGGAAAATGGTAAAACGCGCGTGTTGCCGATTTTAGAGATTGATTTCTCTAATTGTAAAAAAAGCGGAGAATATTTTTATTCCTGGAAGATGAAAGAATTCCAGGGTAATAGTGAGCTGGGGTTGGTTCCTGAATTCCATTGCCCGGCTAGACTAGATAAGGATATAGAAGAAAAAGTAAAGGATGTTGTTTTGCGTACACACCGGGCTGTGGGTTGTTTGGATATTTCGCGTACGGATATCCGTTTGGATAAGAATAATGTGCCTTATGTCTTAGAGATCAATCCCCTGCCGGGGCTAGATCCCAAAGAATCTAATTTCCCGATCATGGCTTATGCTGCCGGGATGAAATATGAAGATCTTATTGAGGCCATACTCATCAGCGCCTCGGAAAGGAAAAGGCTGAATTGAATAACCCCGTAAGCTTAGAAAACCAAAAAGTGCAGATTGAGGCACCAGTTATTTGTCGGCCTCCCAAACGTTCTCGAGATTATCAGCAGATTGCTCTTTACAAAGATGTTAATCCCTTGGATTGGGAAGATTGGCATTGGCAGCTCGAGCACAGAATCCGCACCAAAGAAGAATTAGTTCAGATTATTAAACTTACTCCGGAAGAGGAGAAGGGCATTGATAAAGCCAAGGGCAGGTTAGCCATGGCGATTACTCCTTATTGGGCAAGCCAGATTGATGCTGAAGATCCAAATTGCCCCATCAGAAGGCAATCTGTTCCGGTAAATGATGAATTTTCTATTTCTCCCCATGAAATGGCTGATCCATGTGCCGAAGACCGGGATTCTCCTGTGCCGCATTTGGTACACCGTTATCCGGATAGGGTCCTGTTATTATCTACGGAGCATTGCGCGATGTATTGCCGGCATTGTACCCGCCGGCGTTTAGTTGGGGATCATGAAGAAAAAGATCTTAATCCGGAAACTAAATTTGACGCAGCTATAGAGTATATTAAATCCAACCGCAAGATAAGGGATGTATTAATTTCCGGAGGCGACCCGCTTACTTTGGAAGACGAAGTATTAGAGTCTTTAATTTCAAAAATTCGCGCGATATCACATGTTGAATTACTAAGGATCGGTACGCGTATCCCGGTAACTTTGCCGCAACGGATTACTGAAAAGTTAGTCCAGATGCTTAAAAAATATTCACCGATCTGGATGAGCATTCATTTTAATCATCCTAAAGAGATCACTAAGCGTTGTAAAAATGCTTGTGATATGCTTACTGAAAGCGGCATACCTTTAGGCAGTCAATCCGTGTTGCTTAAGGGGATTAACGATCGGCCATTTATTATGAAACGCCTGATGCATGATCTTTTACAGATCAGGGTAAGGCCGTATTACATTTATCAGTGTGATCCGGTCAGGGGCACACAGCATTTCCGTACTCCGGTAGCCACCGGAATAAATATTATTGAAAAATTACGCGGCCACACCTCTGGTTATGCTGTCCCGACCTATGTTATCGACGGCCCGGGCGGCGGCGGAAAAATCCCTGTGGGGCCAAATTATATTCTTTCTCAGGCCAAGGGTAAATATGTATTGCGCAATTACAAGGGCAAGATTTACACCTACCTGGAATAATTTTTTAGTTATTGAAATAAAGGGGACGGTTCTGTTTTTCAATCAAATCAGGCGGCGGAAAAATAGAACCGTCCCCTAGATTTTAAGAAAGAAGGTGTTAGGTGAAAATAAGCGCATTTGCTATTAGCGAGATCGTTTTAGGTAAGCATAATGTTAAAGAAACCAGGCTTGATCAGGTAGATAAATTAGTCAAGGCTAAGAAAAAAACCTATCCGCAGATAGAATTAATTGCCGAAGAGTTAGCACAGGATGCAGATGTGATTATCTTGCCCCAAGATGCTAAAATGGATTTAATTCTTAAGGATTTAGAGTTTATGGAAACCCGTCTCGCTAAAAACCCTCCGGAGCAGGAAAGAATAGTTTTAGATAAGATGAAGGCAGCTTTGGAAAAAGAAGAATTTATTTTAACCTTAGGGTTAACGGCTGCTGAGCGCGAGATCATTTCCGGTTACGGTTTATTTACGCTTAAACCGGTAGTGGTAATTAAAAAAGAAGAGTTAGAGGATCTGGGTACGCTTTTGGCCAGGGTATTAGCTGAAAGTAAATATATCTGTTTTTTAACTGTGGGAGATAAAGAAAATCGCGCTTGGTTAATTAAACAGGGAACTTGCGCTTGGGAAGCGGCCGGGGCAATTCATTCTGATATTCAACAAGGTTTTATCCGTGCGGAGATTATTAGTTTTACCGATTTTATAGCTTGTGGTGGAGAAGCTCAGGCTAAACAAGCCGGAAAGATGCGTTTGGAACAAAAAGATTATATTATGCAAGATGCGGATTTAGTTAATTTCCGGTTCAATAAGTAAACCCGAAAAACTCGGGGACGGTTCTGTTTATTTTTTTAAAATAAACAGAACCGTCCCCAGATTTTAAAATGATTAAAATTAAGCGAGCATTAATTAGTTTATCAGATAAAACCGGCATTGTAGAGTTAGCTAAAGAATAAAGGAATTTTGGCGTAGAGATTATTTCTACAGGCGGTACGGCAAAGCTTTTGCGTGAAAATAATATTGCGGTAACTGAGGTTTCCGCGTATACGGGTTTCCCCGAGATGCTTGATGGAAGGGTAAAAACCTTGCATCCTGTGATTCACGCCGGTCTGCTTGCCCTACGCAATAATCCTGAGCATATGCAAAGATTAATTGAGCATAACATCGGGCTGATTGATATGCTCATAGTTAATTTATATCCTTTCGGCAAGATTATTCAAAAATCTCAGGTGGATATTGCCGAAGTCATTGAGAACATTGATATCGGCGGGCCGGCGATGTTGCGCTCAGCGGCTAAAAATTGTCAGTCTGTAGCGGTAATTTGTAATCCGCAGCGTTATCCCCAAGTAATTGACCAGTTAAAGAAGAATAGTGGCTGCCTGAGCGAAGATTTAATGCGGCAATTAGGTGTCGAGGTTTATGGCCATACCAGTAAATATGACGCGGCAATTTATAATTATTTGAGCGATCGTTATAAAACCAATAAGGTAGCCGAGGATTTCCCCCAGGAGTTGGTTTTAGCTTTTGAAAAGATTCAGGTCTTGCGCTATGGAGAGAATCCGCATCAGCAGGGCGCTTTCTATAAAGAAAAGGGCAAATCTACAGGTTTAATTAATTTTAAGCAATTGCAAGGTAAAGAGCTTTCTTTTAACAATATCCTTGATCTTAATTCTGCCGTGGAGTTAGCTAAAGAGTTTAAAAATCCGGCGGCCGTCATTGTTAAGCACAATAATCCTTGTGGCGTGGCTGAAGATAAAGAGTTAGCCAGAGCATATTTAAGCGCCTGGAAAGCAGATAAGCTTTCGGCATTTGGCGGCATTGTAGCATTAAATAGAAAAATGGATTTAAAGACGGCCAAGCTTATAATTAAAAGCGGATTTTTGGAATGTATTATAGCTGTGGGTTTTGATCAGGAAGCTCAAGATTTATTTAAAGAAAAAAAGAATTTGCGCCTGCTTGAACTGAATGATTGGAGTGTGGTTGACGATCTGCAGATGAAGCGGGTTAGCGGTGGCATGCTTTTAGAGACGCCTGACTCACTTACTCAGGATATCAATAATCTTAAAGTGGTGACTAAGAAAAAACCCAGCAAGGCTCAAATGCAAAGCTTGATTTTTGCCTGGAAGGTAGCCAAACACGTAAAATCTAATGCGATTGTTTTAGCCGCCGGGACGGCGACTGTGGGTATTGGTGCCGGACAGATGTCCCGCGTAGATTCGGTAATGATTGCAAAAACCAAATCTTCTAAACTTAGCCGGGGTTGCTGTTTAGCTTCGGATGCCTTTTTCCCCAAAGCCGATGCCATATCCTGGGCGCATAAAGCCGGCGCTAAGGCGATTATTCAGCCTGGGGGCTCTATCGCTGATCAAGAGATCATTGCTGCTTGTAATAAATATAAGCTGGCCATGGTTTTTACAGGTATAAGGCATTTTCGGCATTAATGTATGACCTACCCGGAAGTTATAAGCTACTTAAATTCTTTTACTAACTACGAAAAAAACACAAGCTATTCCTATAAAAAAGATTTAAAATTAGCGCGTATTAAAGGCTTTCTTTCGCTTTTAGGAAATCCTCAAGACTCTTTGCGTGTTATTCATATCGCCGGGACAAAAGGCAAGGGTTCAACTTGCGCTTTTGTAGCTTATATCCTTAGAGAGTCAGGTTTTAGCGTCGGACTCTACACCTCACCCCATTTAAATGATTTTAGGGAAAGAATCAGAATTCTTAAGCCATCCGACTGCGATTCTAAACTAGAGGCCGGAGACTTTGAGGGCATGATTTCTAAAAAAGTATTATCGAGCTTAGTGAAAGAACTAAAGCCGGTGATTAATAAATATAATCGTAATTCAAAATATGGTAAACTTTCATTTTTTGAAATTTATACCGCGATTGCCTTTTTATATTTTAAGCAGAAAAATACCGACTTCGTAGTTTTAGAAACTGGTATGGGCGGCAGGCTGGATGCGACTAATGCTGCCGATTCTCTGGTTTGCGGGATTACCCCGCTTAGTTTTGAGCATGTACAGAAATTAGGCAATACTTTGGCTAAGATTGCCGCGGAGAAAGCGGGGGTTATTAAGAATAACGGTGCAATCGTAATTTCGGCTTTACAGGCCAAGGAAGCTCAGGAAGTAATTCATAATAGATGTAAGAAATTTCAAGCCAAGCTTTATGAGGTAGGCAGACAGATAAAATATTCTAAGTCCAAAAGAGGCCTGGTGATTAAAGGTTTTAAAAATGATTACAAAAACTTACGCTTAAACCTCTTGGGGGAGCATCAGGCAGCTAATGCGGCTTTGGCTATTGGCCTGGTTGAAGGTTTGAGTTTTTACGGGTTTAATCTCAAGGTTTCCGCCATACGTCAAGGAGTTTATAATGCCGTCTGGCCGGGAAGATGTGAACTGGTTCAAAGAAATCCTCTGATTATTTTAGATGGCGCGCAGAATTTGGCTTCCGTAGATGTTTTAAAAAGAGCAATAAGAGACAATTTTGGATCCGCCTTCGGCGGAAAATATAAAAAACTTATTTTAGTTTTAGGGATTTCCTCTGACAAGGATATCTCGGGAATTTGTAAAAAACTGGATTCTTTAGCTGATGAGATTATTCTTACCCGTGCTGCAACTTCCCGGGCAACTGATCCGGCAAAGTTAGCCGGCTATTTTAAGAGAAAACTACATTTGACGCAAAGCGTAAAAGAAGCTAAACTTTTAGCCAAAAGTTTAGCCGGTAAAAAGGATTTAATTTTAGTCACGGGTTCATTATTTGTGGTCGGAGAATTTAGAGATGTGGGAAGATAACCTGCAAGATACAATTGCCGCAATTTCTACTGCCCTTGGCGAGGGCGGTATTGGTATCGTACGCCTTAGTGGTAGAGAATCCTTAGCTATTGCTAATAAAATATTTGTGGGCCTGGATAAAAAGAAGCCGGCGCACTTTAAGAGCTATACGATGCATTATGGCAAGATTGTCGATAACCATAAAATTATTGATGAGGTTATTCTTACCGTTATGCGTAGTCCTAAGTCTTATACCCGCCAGGATGTTGTGGAGATAAACTGTCACGGGGGCCTGTTGTCTTTGCGTAAGATTTTAGATTTAACTCTTAAACACGGTTGCCGTTTAGCTAGCCCGGGTGAGTTCACTAAGCGGGCGTTTTTAAACGGCCGCCTTGATCTGGCCCAGGCCGAAGCGGTGATTGATATTATTCGTGCTAAAACAGACTCTGCGCTTAAAATAAGCTTAGGGCAGTTAAGCGGCAGCCTATCCGGCGAGATCAATAAAATCCGCCAGGGGCTGTTAGATATTTTAGTAATCCTGGAGGCAAATATTGATTTTCCCGAAGAAGGTATCCAAGTGCAGGATCGGGCAGATTTATCGCTTGGCCTTACTGCTATGGATGCGCGGTTAAACGCATTATTAAGCAGTGCTTCCGGAGGCAGGATCCTGCGCGAAGGTCTCCATGTAGTTATTTGCGGTAAACCCAACGTAGGAAAATCTTCACTTTTAAATGCCTTGCTTAAGAAAGAGCGCTCGATTGTTACTCCGGTTGCCGGAACTACGCGTGATACCATTGAAGAGATGATGGACATAAAAGGTATCCCGGTAAGGATCGTGGATACTGCCGGAATCCTTAAGCCGCGCAATCTGATTGAGAAGAAAGCGGTAAGGCTCGCCCGGAGCCAAATTAGCTTAGCGGATCTGGTAATTATTTTATTTGACGCAAGCAACAAGCTGGATCATCGAGACCGAAAATTGATTAAGGAAGTAAAAAATAAAAATGTTATCGCGGTAATTAATAAAATTGATTTAAAGGCGCGTATTGAAAAAAATGAAATTACCGGGGTATTTTCTAAGGTCGTGGAGCTAGCGGCCAGATCAGGAAAAAATCTAAATCTCCTGGAGGATGCTCTTTATGATTTTGTTTATCAGGGAAAACTGCCTAGCCCGGAGTTTATGTTGGTAAGCAACCTAAGGCATATTCATGCTCTCCGGGATGCCCAGAAGCTTGTCGGTGAAGCCAGGGTTATCTTAGCCGATAAGCTGTCCATAGAATTCATCACGCAAAATTTAAAAGACGCCTGCGTTTATTTGGATAAAATCTTGGGTAAAAATTTTTCCGCAGACCTGCTGGATAGAATTTTTATGGATTTTTGTATCGGAAAATAATTAAAGCCCTGTTTCTTTAGGGGTTCATATGAAAAACTTATTGCAGAAAGGTAGTTTTCGTTAGATAATATTCCTTAAGAGTTTTTGCTCAATTAATTTTTTCGAGGTGAGTTAATTTATGGATAAGTTAAAGATTGAAAAGGCAATGCGCCAGATATTAGAGGCAATCGGCGAGGATCCAAAAAGGAAAGACCTTTTAGAGACTCCTCGGCGGGTTGCTCAAATGTATGAAGAGATTTTTTCTGGTATCAAGCAAGATCCGGAAAAAGAGCTTGAAGTTATTTTAGAGCAAAAGCATCATGAGATTATTCTTTTACGAGGGGTACCTTTGGCCAGCATGTGTGAACATCATTTTTTACCTTTTGTAGGCGAGGTGAGTGTCGCTTATATACCTAAAAACGGCAGGGTTACTGGTTTAAGTAAATTGGTACGTGTTATTGAAATTCTTGCGCGCCGGCCGCAGGTTCAGGAGAGGTTGACTACTCAGATCGCTGAGATCATTATGTCCAAATTAAAACCATTGGGGGTTATGGTTGTTATCGAAGCCGATCATATGTGTATGTCGATGCGCGGCGTAAGAAAACCCGGGACGATGACGGTAACTAGCGCAGTGCGTGGGATTTTTAAAGAGAATGAAAAGACCCGTTCCGAGGCACTCGCCTTAATGCGTCAGTAGATACACTAGTAATAGTAGTATAAAAACAAAATAAAAAATAAAGAAAGGAAAAATAGCTTTGAGAAAAATTTTGTTCTTATTATTCCTGACATTTGTTCTATCCGGCTGCGCTACTTATAAATTTCAGAAGCCTGCTACCTCCAGCGCTGGAGGCTATTTGGCCTGTTATAACGGTAAGCCTATTTCAGAATATACCGTGGGAAAAGAAAAAACCCTTCCGGATTTAACTTTGGCCAAGGAACGTTTTAAACGCCGCAGGTCTACAGTGGAGTATTATTATAAACAGATGGACCAAATTGAGTCGCGTTTAAAAGAATTCTTTTGGGAGCCTCCGGTAATGATTGTCGGATTTTTGGGCGGAGTTTTACGCTGGCCGTTTATTGCTGTGGCAGATTATAAATATAATCATAACCCTAAATATAAAGCCAGAGTGGACAGGCGGGATGAAGAAAAAGAAACATTGGAAACAGCGCGTATTGTTAGACTTAAAAAAGAACTCAATGCTTATATTGCTAAAGATTTAGCCAAAGAATCTGGAGGACAGGGTGTAGTTGCGGCTCCTGCGCTCAAATCTCAGCCGGAAGTTCTACCAGCTAGCCCTGAACTTTTACAACCGGCTCCGGTATTACCTGTGATTCAGGAGGTTATACCTAAAACAGAAACATCTCCGGTTAATCCGGAAACAGCCTCTGAGCCCCTAACTCCTTCTGCGGCGACTGCCGCAGTGGCTCAGCCACCAGTGGCAGTGATTATCGCCCAGCCTGTCAAAGGCTATGCTCCTCTTAAGGTGAATTTTTCTGGCCAGAAATCACATTCTAAGTCGGGGAAGATTATCTCTTATTTATGGGATTTTGGCGATGGGGATACTTCTACCCAGAAAAATCCTGAGAATACCTATTGGAGTACTACTTTTGGCTCGCGCAGCTTCACCGTTACCCTTACCGTCAGGGACCAGGCAGGTTCTGTCTCCAGCACCACCTCCATAATTGAAGTAACCACGCGCTAATTTAGTTATTGATCAGGGCCTTTTTCAGGAAACTCGTTTATTTTAGTATAATTGAAAAAAGATATTAGCGTAGGTTCGCAGGAGGAATATTTTAATCGTGAAAAAATTTAAAATAATTATTCCTATTTTTTTAATTCTCATCGTTACCCTGGCCTCTTTTTATCCTTCTCTTAAGAATAATTTCACAAACTGGGATGATAATTTGTATGTAACTTAAAATAAAGCTATTCGGTCTATAACGCTAGCAAATTTAAAAAATATTTCTACCTCATTTTTTGTCACGCATTATCAGCCGGTAACAATTTTTTCTTATTTGCTGGAGTATCATTTTTTTAAACTAAATCCATTTAATTATCATTTAACCAATCTTATCCTGCACCTCTTAAATTGCTTATTGGTCTTCTGGCTAATTTATATGCTTA
>JAUYDL010000021.1 GCA_030691865.1 Candidatus Omnitrophota bacterium
ACACGCAGTTATTAACTGAGGAGTTAAAAAAAGATAAAGTAGTCGTGGTTTTGCCTATGGGCCGCGGGAAGGATAAAAAAACTTATAATGTAAATGCTGATGAGGTTGCTTCTAGTATTGCCGCAGATATGCAGGCGGAAAAATTTGTTTTATTGACTAATGTTAAAGGGATTATGCGTAATGCGGAAGATGCAAATTCGTTTATGTCTACTTTGACGGTCAGCGAGGTAAGCGGATTAATTGAGAATAATATTATTCAGCAGGGAATGATTCCCAAGGTTATGGCTTGTGTGGAAGCGTTAAGCGGCGGGGTAAAGAAGACACATATTATTGATGCGCGCACGCCGCATGGCTTGCTCCTGGAGATTTTTACGGATCAGGGGATCGGAACTGAGATTATAAAATGAAGATAGATGAGATTTTTAAAGTTTATCAAGATAATATCATGCCCACCTATAACAAGGTGCCGCTTATCTTTGTTAAGGGGAAAGGTTCGCGGCTTTGGGACATTAACGGTAAGCTTTATCTGGATTTTTTCCCGGGCTGGGGCGTAGGTAGTTTAGGGCACTGTCATCCCAAGGTAATGCAGGGGGTGCGGGATCAGATCAGTAAGCTGATATTTGTGCCGAATAATTATTATCATCCTTTTCAGGCAAAGTTAGCTCGTGAGCTGATTTACCTGAGTTTTCCGGGTAAAGTATTTTTTGCCAACTCCGGAGCAGAGGCCAATGAAGCGGCAATTAAGTTAGCCAGAAAATTTGGTGTTTTAACTCTGCCTGGAGGGTTGAATAGATATGAAATAATTACTTTTGAAAATGCTTTTCATGGTAGAACCCTGGCTGCCTTGGCTGCCACGGGCCAGGGAAAATATCAGAGTGGTTTTGAGCCAATGCCGGAAGGTTTTAAACAGGTTAAATTTAATGATCCGGTTGCAGTTAAACAAGCAATTACCGATAAGACTGTTGCAATTATGCTTGAACTGGTTCAGGGTGAGGGTGGAATTAATGTTGCCAACCGGGATTTTGTCCTTTTTTTAAGAAAAATATGCGATGAGAAAAAATTACTTTTAATTATTGATGAGGTGCAAACCGGGATAGGCCGGACAGGAAAGATGTTCTGCTATCAGAATTACGGTATTATACCTGATGTGATGACTTTAGCTAAGGCTTTGGCTGGAGGTTTACCTATCGGCGTGATGATTGCTAAAAAAGAATTCGGTGATATCCTGACCCCGGGTATGCATGCCTCTACTTTTGGGGGCGGCCCGGTAATCTGCAGGGCAGCCTTGGGTGTCTTGAAAGCCATGCAGAAGGAGAAGATTTTGAGTAATTGCCAAAATATGGGCAAGTATCTTTTAGAAAAATTAACTCTCCTAAAAAATATTTATCCGGTGATTAAGGAAATAAGGGGCTTAGGTTTAATGCTCGGGGTAGAATTAAATATTGAAGGAAAGCAGATTGTGCAGGCGGCTTATGCGCGAGGTTTATTGATTAATTGCGCGCATGATAAGGTCTTAAGGTTGATGCCGGCATTGAATGTTACTAAAAAAGAAATTGATCAGGCGGTTGGAATACTGGAGAGCGTCATTGCGAGGAGCGTTAGCGACGAAGCAATCTAAAAGAGAGATTGCTTCAGCGCCTTTGGCGCTTCGCAATGACTGAAGAGGAGCATAATGAAAAAAGATTTGATTTCTATCAAAGACTTAACTATCAAAGAAATCGAGGAATTATTTGACCTGGCGGTTAAGTTAAAGAGAAATAAATCTAAATTTAACAAGGCCTTGGCCGGTAAGAGCCTGGCTTTAATTTTTCAGAAGCCATCCAATAGAACGCGGGTATCTTTTGAGGTCGGGATGTATCAGCTGGGAGGCAATTCTATTTATTTGTCTCCCAGTGAGATTAATTTGGGGGTCAGGGAAACGATCAAAGATGCGGCTAAGACTATCTCGCGGTATGTTGATGGGATTGTTTTAAGAACCTTCCAACATAAGAATTGTCTGGATATGGCGCTGGCTGCGGGAGTTCCGGTAATTAATGGTTTAAGCGACTTTTCGCATCCTTGCCAGGCTTTAGCTGATCTTTTTACGATCGGGGAAAAATTTTCACGTCTAGGTCAAGCTTCACAGAAGGTGGGGAGTAGATTAAAAGGTCTGACGCTGGCTTATGTTGGCGACGGAAACAATGTTTGCAACTCTTTGCTATTTGCGGCGGCCAAAACCGGAATGAATATTGCCGTAGCTACCCCCGCAGGATATGCTCCGGATGCACAAGTAGTTAAAGAATCAAAAGAGATCGCTAAAGAGACGCTTAGCCAGATAAGAATTACCGAAGATCCGCTGAGCGCAGTTAATGGCGCCCAGGTTGTTTATACGGATGTCTGGGCGAGCATGGGGCAGGAAGAAGAGATTAGTAAAAGAAAAATTATCTTTAAAGATTTTCAGATTAATGCTAGACTTTTAACTAACGCAGCAACGGGGGTTTTAGTAATGCATTGTTTGCCTGCGCATAGGGGTGAAGAGATAACCGATGAGGTCATGGATAGTAATAATTCCGTGGTTTTTGATCAGGCAGAAAACAGGATGCATGTTCAAAAAGCAATTTTGATAAAACTACTTAAGGGTTAGAAAAACTAGGGGACGGTTCTGTTTTTTACTGTTTTTAAATTAAAAAAAAACAGAACCGTCCCCATGATTCCCATTTCGGAGGTTTGATGAAAAAAGTAGTGTTAGCATACTCAGGCGGATTAGATACTTCTTGTATTGTTCGCTGGCTTAAAGAAAGAGGCTATGAAGTAATCTGTTTTGTTGCGGATCTTGGCCAGGGTTTAGGCCAGGGTGAAAATTTTGAAGCCATTGAAGAGCGTGCACTGGCGGCAGGCGCATCTAAAGTATACATCCGCGACCTCCAGGAAGAATTTATTAACGATTTTATTATTCCGGCTTTAAAGGCTAATGCGGTTTATGAGGGTAAATATCTTTTGGCTACGGCATTAGGCCGGCCATTAATTGCTAAGTATCTGGTGCAGATTGCGCATAAAGAGAAGGCTACTGCTGTTGCACATGGCTGCACAGGTAAAGGCAATGATCAGGTAAGGCTGGAGGTTGCCGTAGGCATACTTGATCCAAGGTTAGAGATCATTGCTCCGGTAAGGGAGTGGGAGTTTAAATCACGGGAAGAAGAGATCGAATACGCATTAAAATATAATATCCCGATTGATGTAACCAAGAAGAAGCCTTACAGTATTGACCGCAATATCTGGGGAATAAGTATTGAGGCTGGTGTCCTGGAGAATTTGGAGCAGGAACCACCGGAAGATGCTTATATGATTACCAAGAGCCCAACGCAATCCGCTAGTTATCCGCGGTATATTGAGATAACTTTTGCCCGAGGTGTACCGGTTAAAATTGACGGTAAAATATTTAAAATTAAAAATTTGATTAACCATCTTAATGAAGTAGGCGGACAGTTTGGAGTGGGCAGAAGCGATATGGTGGAAAATAGATTGGTGGGGATTAAATCCCGGGAGATTTATGAGGCTCCGGCTGCTACTATTCTCTATACTGCGCATAAAGAATTAGAAGCTTTGGTTTTAGATCGGGAGCTGGCGCATTTTAAGGAAATTATCAGCCTTAAGTATGCGGAGTTGGTTTATTATGGTTTGTGGTTTTCTGCTTTAAAGGATGCCTTGGATGGTTTTGTGAATAAAACTCAAAAGTTAGTCAGCGGCACCATCAAATTGAGATTATCTAAGGGTACTTGCGTTGCCGTGGGGAGAAAATCCGGCTATTCTCTCTATAAAAAAGAATTAAGTACTTATGGTAAGGAAGATAAATTCGACCAGAAGCTGGCAGAGGGGTTTATTAAGTTATGGGGAATGCCTTATAAAAGGTAAAACAAGGGGACGGTTCTGTTTTTTCCGAAAAACCAGGGGACGGTTCTATTTTTTACTATTTTTTAAATTTAAAAAATAGAACCGTCCCCTAGATGTTGGTTAAGGAGAAAAGAATGGCAAAAAAATTGTGGGGAACAAGATTCAGTAAAATAACGCACGCGCTTACGGATAAATTTACCTCTTCCATAGCTTTTGATCAGAGGCTGGCTAAGTATGATATTTTAGGTAGTATCGTTCATGCCAAGATGCTGGGTAAACAGAAGATTATCCTGCAAAAAGACGCTCAAGCGATTGTTAAAGGCTTAAACATGATCCTTAAAGATGTGCAAAGCGGTAAGTTTAAATTTGATCCTGGTGCTGAAGATATCCATTCAAATATCCAGGAATTGTTGGTTAAGAAAATTGGAGAACCGGCTTATAAATTGCACACTGCGCGTTCACGCAATGATCAGGTGGCTTTGGATATCAAAATGTATTTAAAAAGTGAGATTGATGATCTGGTTGAGAATATTATTCAGCTGCAAAAATCCATATTGAAATTTGCTAAATCCAGCGCGCAGGTAATTATTCCCGGCTATACGCATCTACAGATTGCTCAGCCGGTGTTGATGAGCCATCACTTGTTAAGTTATATCGAGGGTTTAGAAAGGGATAAAACCCGCCTCTTAGATGCTAAAAAACGAATTGATGCTATGCCTTTGGGTGCTTGCGCATTTTCCGGGACGGGCCTACCCATTGATCGGGAGTTTGTCAGGAAAGAACTAAGGTTTGCAACCTTAACTGCTAACAGCATTGATAGCGTTAGTGACCGGGATTTTATTCTTGAAGTGCTGGCCGCGCTGACCATACTTTCTGTGCATTTGTCACGGATTGCCGAAGACCTGATTCTCTGGAGTACAAATGAATTCAATTTCATCGATATCGATTTTTCTTTCTGCACCGGTTCAAGTATTATGCCGCATAAAAAGAATCCTGATATTTTGGAATTGATCCGGGGATCGGTTGGTAAAATCCATGGGGATCTATCCAGCGTGATGATTCTAATGAAGGGGCTGCCGTCATCCTATAATCGGGATTTACAACTGGATAAGCCGCCGCTTTTTGATGCCGTGGATACGATGAAAGATATTTTAGAGATTTTTATGGCGCTTTTTGGAAATATTGTAATTGAAAAAGAGGCGATCGCTAGTAAGGTTAAAAATGAGTCTTTATTTTCAGTGGATATCGTAGAATATCTGATTAAGAAAGGCATCTCTTACAGGAAAGCGCACGATATTGTAGGTTCGATGGTAATCGGTTGCTTGGATAAGGGTAAAAAGATATCTAGTTTATCAAATGACCAGCTGAAAAAGTATTCGGATAAGTTAACCCCGGATATCAGAAATATCCTGAATGCCCGGGCTTCGGTGACCCTGAAATCCTCTTATGGCAGCACAAATCCCAAGATGGTAGCTAAGCAGTTAGACAGGTGGAGTAAGCAATTGGAATTGGAATTGTAGACAGTGGAATTGGGAATTGTAGACAGTGTACGCAACTGCTTACAGTAGAAGGGGTTAGAAAACAAATGCACGAGTTTAAGTATAAGAATAATCAGCTTTACTGTGAGAATATTTTAGTTGGAAAGCTGGCTAAAACGTTTGGCACCCCGCTTTATGTTTATAGTTATCATACGCTTATTGATCATTATTTAAAGTTAAAATCCGCGTTCTCTGAAATCAATCCGCTTATTTGCTACTCGGTAAAAGCAAACTCCAATCTTTCAATCTTAAAAGCCTTGATTGCCAAAGGTGCCGGGTTAGATATCGTCTCTGGAGGCGAATTATTTCGTGCCCAAAAAGCCGCATGCCCTGCGCAAAGGATCGTCTATGCTTCAGTTGGTAAAACCGATAAAGAAATCTCTGCGGCTATTGGTCGTGGCATATTGTTTTTTAATGTCGAGTCTTTAGCGGAGTTAAAAAATATCAACCGGATTGCCAAGGGTTTAAATAAAATTACGCGCGTAGCCATCCGGATTAATCCGGATGTGGAAGCCAAAACACATAAATACATCTCTACCGGTAAAATTACAAATAAATTTGGGATTGATTTGGACAGTGCCTATAAGGTTTTGCTGTTGCGGGCCAAATTTAGCAATCTAAATATTTGTGGTTTACATATTCATATAGGTTCGCAGATTACCCAGAGTGCGCCGTTTGTGGAGGCGATAAAAAAGGTTTCAAATTTTATCCAGCGTTTAAAAAGTAAGGGCATCGTGTTAGAATATTTAAATATTGGAGGAGGGCTGGGAATCATTTATGATCATGAGGCTCCTCAGACCGCTGAGATTTACGCTAATGAAATTATCCCGCTTTTGAAAAAAACCGGGCTTAAAATAATTATGGAGCCGGGTAGGTTTATTGTGGGCAATGCCGGGATCCTGGTGGTAAAAGTTCTTTATATCAAGCATACGCTGAAAAAAAAGTTTATTATTGTTGATGGCGGGATGAATGATTTAATTCGTCCGGCACTATATTCTGCCTATCATAATATCTGGCCCTTGGCTAAAATTGCAAAAACAGAGAAAGCTGATGTCGTGGGCCCCATATGTGAAAGTGGTGATTTTTTAGCCAAAGAACGTTTAATTGCTAAAGTTAAAGAAGGGGATTATCTGGCGGTAATGAGCGCCGGCGCATACGGATTTAGCATGTCCAGCAACTATAATTCACGCCTGCGAGCCGCCGAGGTGATGGTGATTAAAAATAAAGCTTTAGTGATTAGGAAAAGAGAATCCGCGCAGGATTTAGTGCGTAATGAAGTTATGGTGAATAATCTTACTAAACTATAAAATCAATCCCCTAGCTTTGCTTGAGGATTGATACTGACGTATGAAAAGACTTAAGTTTACTAAAATGGTTGGTTCCGGGAATGATTTTATCGTTATTGCCGGTAAACCATCCGGGAATTTATCCAGATTAGCTAAATTATTGTGCGATAGAAAATTCGGAATCGGCGCTGATGGTTTACTTTTGTTGGATAAATGCAAAAATGCGGATTTAAGTATGCGTATTTTTAATGCGGATGGTTCAGAAGCCCAGATGTGCGGAAATGGGGCACGCTGCGCTGCTTTTTTTAGCGGCAGGCCAAAAGCCAGGCTACGTTCTGCTGCCGGAGTTATCAATACTGAAGTTTATGGCAGCCAGGTAAAAATTCAGATTACTAATCCTAAGGATATAAAATTAGATATTCCTCTGAAAGTAAATGGCAGAAGGATAAAAGTGAATTTTATTAATACCGGTGTTCCGCATGTGGTAATTTTTGTAAGTGGAATTGATGGCATTGACCTAAAGCATATCGGCTACAGCATAAGGAGTCATCAGATGTTTTCACCGCGCGGGACAAATGTTAATTTTGTGGAAGAAAAAGAAAAAAATCTTATCCGGATTCGTACTTATGAAAGAGGGGTTGAGGATGAGACTCTGGCCTGCGGGACAGGCAGCACGGCGGCGGCTTTAATTTTTGCTTTAAAAAATAATTTAGACAATTTAATTAAGGTCCAGACGCAAAGTGGCGAGATCCTAAAAGTCTATTTTCAGAAGGAAGATGGCGAATTTAGAAAGGTTTGGTTGGAAGGCAGCGCAAAGATAGTTTACAAAGGAGAATGCTATGTTTAAGGGCTCGATTGTGGCCATCGTCACGCCTTTTTCCGCCGCAGACCGCGGCGGAAATTTAACAATTGATGAGAAAAAATTACGACAGTTGATTGATTTTCAGATTAACAACGGCACTAGCGGTATTGTGCCCTGCGGAACAACCGGAGAATCTGCGACTTTGAATTTTGATGAGCATGAGTCGGTAATCCGGATTGCCATCGAGCAGGCAAAAAAGAGGGTTCCGGTGATTGCCGGGACGGGTTCAAACTCAACCCAGGAAGCGATTATGCTTACACAGCAGGCGGCTTTGGCGGGTGCGGATGCTTCTTTGCAGGTCAGTCCATATTATAATCGTCCTACGCAGAGGGGGCTATATGAGCATTTTAAGGCAATTGCCCAGTCCGTTAAAATTCCGATTATTCTCTATAATATTGCCGGCCGCACCGGAGTGAATATTGAGCCCGAGACTATTGCAAAGTTAGCGCAGGATTGTAAGAACATCGTAGCGGTGAAAGAGGCTTCGGGAAATTTAGATCAGATGTCACGCATAAAGCAGCTTTGTCCAAAAGAATTTGATTTGATTTCAGGTGATGACGGCCTGACTTTGCCGGTATTAAGTATCGGGGGTATTGGGATAATTTCCGTAGTCGCTAATATTGTGCCGGCGGACGTGGCCGGCTTAGTCTCGGCTTTTGCAAAAGGTGATTTTAAAAAGGCTAAAGAATTACACTATAAATTATTGCCCTTAATCAAGGCAGTATTTTTAGAGACTAATCCTATCCCGATTAAAACCGCTATGGGTTTATTGGGGATGTGCGAGCCAGGGTTACGTCTGCCGATGTGTGAGATGTCGCCAGAGAATTTAGAGAAGCTAAAGAAAGCTTTAAGGGATTATGGATTGCTTAAATCCTAAACCCGAAACACGAAATTCTAAACAAACTCGAAACTATAAACTCAAAATCTAAAACATTACTTTTAAAGTTTTGAGTTTCGGATTTAGGATTTGTTTAGGATTTAGAGTTTAGAGTTTAATTTGCATGCGGGAGGTTTAAAGTGATTAAATTAGGCGTTGCTGGTGTATGCGGAAAAATGGGTAGGCGTATTTATGAGCTTGCCGGGTTGGATAAAGATTTAGAAGTAGCGCTGGCTTTGGAAAAGAAAGGCACGCCTTTAATTGGCAAGGATCTCGGCAAAATAAAAGTTTCATCCAATTTAGACGGTTTATTCCTGGTGGATGTATTAGTGGATTTTACCTTACCGGAAGCAGTGGATATGCACCTGGATTATGTTGCTAAATATAAGAAAGCTTATGTCTTGGGGACTACGGGTTTAAGCGATGCGCAGAAAACCAAAGTAGAAGAGGTTGCCAAAATCGTCCCGGTAGTTTTTGCCCCGAACATGTCCGTAGGGGTAAATGTTTTATTTTCCATACTTGCGGAGATTGCTAAAAAATTGGGGCCGGATTATAACGTAGAGATTGTAGAGGCGCATCATAAAGCTAAGAAAGATGCGCCCAGCGGGACAGCTAAAAAATTAGCCGAAATTATTACGCAAGTTACCAAAAAAGATGTTCCGATGCATTCTATCCGCTTGGGTGATATTTTTGGCGATCATCTGGTAGTTTTTTGCGGAAATTCCGAGCGTATTGAGATTAAGCACCAGGCGCATTCGCGCGACTTGTTTGTGGTGGGAGCTTTAAGGGCCGTCAAATGGATTTTTGGAAAACCGGCCGGACTTTATTCCATGCAGGATGTGTTAAAAGGATAGAAAAACCAGGGGACGGTTCTATTTTTTACTATTTTTTAGATTTAAAAAATAGAACCGTCCCCATGATTCATTAAGAAAAATATGTTTAAACTATCTAAAAGATTACAGGCATTACCGCCGTATCTGTTTTTGGAAATTGATAAAGCCAAACGTCAGGCGCGCGCCGAAGGCAGGGATATTATTGATTTAGGGATAGGAGACCCTGATCAACCTACTCCCAAATTCATTATTGATGCTTTGAGCCAGGCAGCGCTGGATCCGGCTAATCACCGTTACGCTTTAGACCAGGGTATGCCGGTATTGCGCAACGCAATCGGAGATTGGTATAAACGCAGGTTCAATGTTAATTTAAATCCCGAAACCGAGATCTTGCCGTTAATCGGTTCAAAAGAGGGTATAGCACATTTTCCCCTGGCTTTTTTAAATCCCGGAGACCTTTCCCTGGTTCCCGATCCCTGTTATCCGCCTTATAAGGGCGGGACAATACTGGCCGGAGGCAAGCCTTATCTTATGCCTTTATCCGCAGCGAATTCTTTTCTGCCGGATCTAAAGAAGATTCCGTTGTCTGCCCGCAGGAAAGCCAGAATCATGTTTATCAATTATCCCAATAATCCCACTAGTGCCTGCGCCGATAGCGATTTTTATTTGGAACTTATTAAATTTGCTGCTAAGAATAAGGTTATAATTATTTCAGATTTAGCTTATTCTGAGATGGCTTATGACGGATATAAACCGCCGAGTATTTTAGAATACCCGGGGGCAAGTGAGGTGGCTATCGAATTTCATTCCTTATCCAAAACTTATAATATGACCGGCTGGCGTATCGGATGGGCATGCGGTAAGGCGCAATTAGTGGCCGCATTAGCTAAGGTAAAGAGTAATATTGATTCCGGGATTTTTTCGGTAATTCAGTTAGCCGGAGTTGCTGCCCTGCGGGGGCCGCAGGATTATTTAAAGGGTATGTGTGAACTTTACCAGCAAAGGCGGGATATTTTAGTTGACGGGCTTAATCGTTTAGGTTGGCTGGCCATAAAACCCAAAGCAACATTTTATGTCTGGATAAAGATCCCCCCGAAGGCAGATGCCATAAGTTTTGCGGCGCATCTTTTAAAGGACGCTAATATTGTGGTTACTCCCGGAGTAGGATTTGGCGAACACGGCCAAGGTTATATTCGCATGGCTTTAACTGTTTCTGGGGCCAGGATTAAAGAGGCTTTGGAACGTATAAAAAAAATCTCCTAATGGTTATTTGTTATCTTGGCATTGGCTCAAATCTGGGCAATCGCAGAAAGAACATAAAATTGGCAGCTAAATTGATCGGGGCTTTGAAAGACACCAAAATAATAAAAAAATCAAGATTTTTTGATTCTCTGCCTTGCGGCGGCCCGGCAGGACAGCCTAATTTTTTAAATGCCGCATTAAAAATCCAAACTAATTTTTCTCCCTCTGGTTTATTAAAAAAATTAAAAAAAATTGAAAATGAATTAGGCCGGATTCCTACTGTACGTTTTGGCCCCCGGGTTATTGATTTAGATATATTGCTTTATGGGGATAAGCGGATACGCAGTAAAGCCTTGACTATTCCCCATCAGCGTATGTTTAGCCGGGATTTTGTGATTAAACCATTAACTGAGGTTCTATGAGGGTTATCCGCGATCCAGGAAAGTTAAATAGATTGCTTAAAGGGGTAAGACGTAGCGCCAGGAGTATTGGTTTTGTGCCTACTATGGGTGCGTTGCATCCAGGGCATTTAAGTTTAATTAAACAGGCCGGCCGAGACAATGACACGGTGGTAGTGAGCATATTTGTTAATCCTACGCAATTTGGTTCTCAGGAAGATCTGAACAAATATCCCCGTCCGCTTAAAAATGATCTTGCGCTGTGCCGTAAAGCAAGGGTGGATTTAGTTTTCCTGCCGGATTCCAAGATTATGTATCCGGAAGGTTTTGCTACCTTTGTTAATGTAGAAAAATTAGGCGACATACTTTGTGGAACTTCTCGGCCAGGACATTTCCGCGGAGTTGCTACGGTGGTAGCTAAGTTACTTAATATAGTTGCGCCAGATGTGCTTTATTTGGGGCAAAAAGATGCGCAGCAGTCAGTGATAATTGCTAGAATGATTAAAGATTTAAATTTTCCGGTTAAGATTAGGGTTTTGCCTACTGTGCGCCAAAAAGATGGGTTGGCTTTAAGTTCGCGCAATGTTTATTTAAATGAAGACCAAAAACTTGATGCGCTAGTTTTATCCAAGGCTTTATGTTTGGCAAAATCTTTGATTGATCATGGTCAAACTGATGCAAGTAGAATTATTAACAGGATAAAAGAGCTGATTGGTAAAAAGAAACAAGCTAGAATTGATTATGTTGCTATTGTTGATTTAGAAAAACTTAGACAGATCAAAAAGATAAATCAAGATTGCATGATTTGTTTGGCAGTAAAAATTGGTAAAACACGACTTATTGATAATTGCCTGATAACTTATGACTAAAAATATGCGTAAGCTTAAAATTGGTATTGTCGGTTGCGGAGCAATTGGCAGTTCTTTGGCAAAAGAGATAGTTGTTGGTTTGCGTGGTTCTGCTTGTTTAGCAGCTCTTTATGATATTAGGTTAGAAAAGTCACAATCACTTTCCAAGCAGCTAACTAAAAATACTAGATTTTGTGTAGGTAATTTGGATGCTTTAATTAGAAAGTCTGATCTGGTAATTGAGTCCTCTTGTGCTAAAGCTGCTTGGGAGATTGTGCGTAAATCTTTATCTGGCGGTCGTAAAGTGATGGTGATGAGTGTAGGGGGGATGGTTGGCCATCTGGATCAGCTATTTGTTTTAGCCGAAAAGTTTAACGCGCAGGCTTATTTTCCCAGCGGAGCTATTTGTGGCATTGATGGTTTAAAAGCGGCAAATATAGCAGGAGTGCAAAGGATAGTTTTGACTACGCGCAAGCACCCGGATGCATTTAACGGCGTGGAATATGTGGTAAAAAAATTCCGCGGCGCGCTTGCGGGTTTAAAAAAAGACAAGATTTTATTTACTGGAACTGCCGCACAGGCAGTAAAATATTTTCCGCAGAATATCAATGTGGCCGCGGTTTTAGGGTTAGCCGGTATCGGCATGCATAAAACGAAAGTGTGTATAATCGCCAGTCCTAGTGTTCGCAAAAACATCCATGAAATTTTAATTGAATCTAAGGCCGCTAAGATTTTCACGCGCACCGAGAATATCCTGCATCCGGAGAATCCCAAGACTTCTTATTTGGCGGTACTCTCGGCAATTGCGACTTTAAAGCAAATTTTGCAGCCGATCAAAATCGGCACTTGATAATTAAAAAACATGGGGACGGTTCTGTTTTTTACTGTTTTTTAAATTTTAAAAAACAGAACCGTCCCCTAGATTTTAAAAAAACGAAGGGGGGTGAATCAGAAAATGGCAGATAAAGTAATGAAGTTAGGAATCAAAAGGGAAAAAGGATACCTCTATTATATTGACAAGCAAGGTGATGTCTCTTGCGCCAAAATGGCAAGAGGCGCGAAAAAGGGAGGTGGCCCCAAGAAGGTAGCCAAATGCGGTATCAAGAGAAAAGTCGGATACCTTTATTTCTTGGACAAAAAGGGTGATGTCTCTTGCGCCAAGATGAAAAGAGGCGGCAAGAAGAAAAAGAAGTAAGTCAGTAAACATGGGGACGGTTCTGTTTTTCCCGAAAAACAAGGGGACGGTTCTATTTTTTAACGTCATTTCCACGAAAGTGGGAATCTATATAAAAAATAGAACCGTCCCCATGATTCTTTAGAAAAACAGAACCGTCCCCATGTTTTAATATAATAAATTACAAGCAAGCCTTATTTAAATGAAAAGTGAAAACATTATTATCCGCGGAGCCCGGGAACACAATCTTAAAAATATTAATTTGGTCCTGCCGCGTAATAAATTAATTGTCGTAACCGGTTTATCCGGATCAGGCAAGTCCAGCTTGGCGTTTGATACGATTTATGCTGAAGGCCAACGCAGATTTGTGGAGAGCCTTTCTAGTTATGCCCGGCAGTTTCTGGAGCAGATGCAGAAACCAGATGTAGATTTTATATCCGGATTGTCTCCGGCAATCGCCATCCAACAGCGTTCTGCCGGCGGGAATCCCCGCTCAACGGTTGCCACTCAAACTGAAATTTATGATTATTTAAGATTGTTATTTGCCAGGATAGGTAAAGTTTATTGCTATAAATGTGGCCAACCCATCAGGAGTCAAAGCGCTCAAGAAATAGTCCAGACAATTATGAATCTCCATGTTAATAATGATATACAAATATTGGCTCCCTTGATCCAGGGAAAAAAAGGCCAGCATAGGGATATTTTTCTGCAGATGCAGAAATCCGGATTTGTACGCACCAGAGTGGATGGGAAGACTTATGAGCTCCCCGCAAATATAAAATTAGCTAAATATAAAATTCACAATATTGAGGTAGTAGTTGACCGCTTGACGGTTAAGCCGGAAGCTGTTAAGAGGCTGACGGATTCTATTGAGACTGCACTTGGCGCTGGTTCGGGCACAATTATAATCAGTGAGGGGACAGCTAAAGATTCAACTTTTAGTGAACAATATGCTTGCTTAAATTGCGGTATAAACTATGCAGAAATTCAGCCGCGTAATTTTTCATTTAATTCTCCTTACGGGGCTTGTTCTAAATGTAACGGTTTAGGCACCAAGCTTGAATTTGACCCGGATTTAATTATCCCGGATAAAACTAAGAGTATTAATGGCGGAGCCCTTGTTCCGTGGAAACGCGGTGGCAGAGGCTATATCCTTTATTATCGCTGGCTTATTCGAGAGCTAAGTTACCGCTTAAAGTTCGATTTGGATACTCCTTTTAAGAAATTACCTAAGCATGTGCAAAAGGCTATTTTTTATGGGATCAAGGAGGTAATTGGTAATAGGCCTTTTGAAGGAGTTATTCCGCACTTAGAAAGACTGTTCCATCAGACAGATAGTGATTATTTAAAAGAAGAGATTAGTAAATTTATGTCTACGCTTTCCTGCCCGGCATGTAAAGGGGCCAGGCTTAAGCCGGAGAGTTTATCGGTAAGGATTAATCAAAAAAATATTTGGCAAATTACGGCGATGTCCATAAAAGAAGCGCTGGGCTTTTTCTCGCAGCTGCTGTTATCCGAAAAAGAAAAATTAGTCAGCTATCAGGTGTTAAAGGAGATAGCCCAAAAGTTAAAATTTTGCGTAGATGTGGGCCTAGATTATCTGACTTTAGACCGTAAAAGCGCAACTCTATCCGGCGGAGAGGCGCAGCGGATCCGCCTGGCTACTCAGGTGGGCTCAGGGTTAGTTGGGGTTTTGTATTGTTTGGATGAACCCAGTATTGGTTTGCATCAGCGGGATAATGAAAAGTTGCTAGCGACTTTAAAGGCATTACGGGACTTGGGCAACACCCTGGTGGTTGTGGAGCATGACGCCTCTACTATTTTGGCTGCGGATTACGTTGTAGATCTAGGGCCGGGAGCCGGTAGGCATGGAGGGGAGGTTATCTTTTCCGGAAGCAAGGAGGAGCTTTTAAAAAACCAAGATTCCCTGACTGCAAAATATCTACGCAAAGATCTTTGGATACAGGCACCGGTTAATAGACGTAACTGGCGGATGAATAAATATATCCAAATCAAAGGGGCCAGCGAACATAACCTTAAAGATATTGATTTGCGTTTTCCTCTGGGTACGTTTATCTGTGTTACCGGAGTATCCGGATCAGGCAAATCTACATTAATCAGTGATATTCTTTATCCGGCTTTAGCCCAGCGGATCTATGGCTTTGGCCATAGGAGGCCAAACCATGGCCTTCTGGCCTATAGGCCTAAGGTTAAGCCTGGAGTATTTAAGAGCATAAGCGGGATAGACCAAATTGATCAGGTAATTGTGGTTGACCAGTCCCCCATAGGCAGGACTCCGCGTTCTAATCCGGCTACTTACACCGGAGTATTTGGCCATATCAGAGATATATTTACTCAGCTTCCGGAAGCTCGTTTGCGGGGCTATAAACCCGGGAGATTTTCATTTAATGTTAAAGGGGGCCGTTGCGAAGCTTGCGGAGGCGATGGAATAAAAAAGATCCAAATGTATTTTCTTCCTGATGTATATGTAAAATGCGATTTGTGTAAGGGCTTAAGGTTTAATCAGGCGACTTTAGAGGTAAAATATAAAGGTAAATCCATTGCTGATGTTTTAAACCTGACGGTAGAAGAGGCCTGGGAGCTTTTTAATAATATACCAAAGATAAAAAATACCCTGGGGTATTTATTTGATGTAGGCTTAGGTTATCTTCAGCTTGGCCAGAGCGCTACTACTCTTTCCGGTGGAGAGGCGCAAAGAGTTAAGCTTTCTTCAGAGCTAGCTAAACGTTCAAGCGGCAGGACGTTTTATCTGTTAGATGAACCTACTACGGGCTTGCATTTTGCGGATGTGGCCAGGCTCATAGCAGTACTACAGAGACTGGTCGACCATAAAAATACGGTGGTAGTGGTAGAGCATAATCTAGAAGTAATTAAATGCGCAGATTATATTATTGACTTAGGCCCTGAAGGGGGAGATAGGGGTGGTGAGGTTGTTGCTGCCTGTAGCCCGGAAGAATTAATCAAAATCAACAGATCTTATACCGCTAAATTCCTTAAAGAAGTTTTAATCGCTAGATGAATCCAGCCCTTCTTAAGAGGCTGGTGTTTCATAGAGAAAGAAGAGCTGGGTGAAGATAAAAATTGTCGGTGTATTTATTTCAACTTTATTATTTATTTCTACGGGCCTGGCTTATGAAGATCCTAAGGAAACCGAGCTGCTTTTTATGGCTAAGAAGGCATATGAAGACGGGTTTTATGAAGTTAGCCTGGGGATGTTGGAGAGATTTCAAAAAAATTACAAAGATTCAGCTAAATTCATGCAGGCAACTCTGCTGAGCGGCCAGTGCTATTTCTACCAGGGCCGCTACCTGGAGGCATTAAATATTTTTGAAGCTCTGGCTAATAGTCCACAGGCCGATAATCTTAAGGATGCCCTTTATTTTTGGATGGGGGAGGTACATTTTAAAAGTAATAATTTTGAAAAGGCAGTTTTACTTTATCAGAAATTAATCGATAATTTTCCTCAGTCATCCTTTGTTCCGGCGGCATATTATTCTTTAGGCTGGTCATTTTCTCAGGTAGGTAAATTTAATCAGGCCATACAAACCTTTAAGAGTTTGATTGAAAAGTTTCCCCATGAGCCTCAAACCAAGGATGCCGCCTTTAAATTAATTGAGTGCCTATACAATCTTAAAGAATATTCGCAGTTAAAGACCAGGATTAAGCCTGTCTTTAAGCTTTACAGTAATGATGTATTACGTTTGCCCTACTTATATTTTTATCTGGCGGAGTCGGAATATTATTTGGATAATCTTGACCAAGCAGCTATAAATTATCTTAAGTCAGCGCAAGCTTTTAAAGAACCAAAAGTTCAGGCATTAGCAAAGCTGGGTTTGGGTTGGTCCTATCTTAAGCTTACAAAATATAAAGAAGCCGAGGAGGTGTTGGCGGATATTAAATCAAGCAGTCTGGATAAAAAAAGTTTAGATATTCTTTTATTGGGCCAGGCGGTGTTAATGTCTGCGACTAACCGGGTTTATGAGGCCAAGAAGCTATATGAGCAGCTTATTAATCTAAGTGTTGATCCCTTGATATCTCTTCAGGCTTATTTGGGTAAAGCTGATGCCCATTATAATTTAGCCGAATACACCCAGGCAATAAATGTTTATAAAGAGGGTCTGGATAAAATTGATCAAGAGAGGCTTCAAGGGTGCCTACCATCAGAATTAATTGATAAATTGCGTTATAATTTAGGTTTAGCTTATATTAAGCAAGGGCAGATTAATTCTAGTGTAGATGTCTTTGATAGTATTACCGGAAAAGATAATGGCCAGGCATATAAGATTAACTTGCTTTTTCAAATAGGCCAGGCTTACGAAGAGGCGGATGAATTTGTAAAGGCAGAAGAAACTTACGCAAAAATTATAAAACTATATCCGGATTCTTCTCATCTCGACTATGCGCAATATCAGCTGGCTTCCATGCAGTTAAAAAGATTAGATTATGATGAAGCGGTTGTTTCTTTTAGGTCTATGCTAAAAAAATATCCACAATCTAAGCTCTCCCCGGATGCCAGCTACGCTCTAGGATCGGCATATTTTCAGCAGGCAGATTATGCCGGAAGTTGTGAAATTTTTGTAAAGTTTCAGGATGAATTTAAGGACAGCCCATTGCGCGCCCAAGCTTTATATATGCTGGGGACATCGTTTATTAGCTTAGGAAAGATTAATGAAGCGCTCAGTGTTTTTAGGGATATCTCCAAGATGGATCCTTTAGATATTGAATTGCTGCAAAAGGTTGAATATGAGATTGCAGATTGTTATTATAAATTAGGCCAGGAGAATGAAGCGGTTAGCCGATTTAAACTCCTGCGGGCTAAATATCCTAATTCTAAACTTGCCCCGGATATTATGTGGTGGTTGGGCCAGTATTATTACCGGAGTCGTGATTTAAATATTGCGCGTAGGTATTTTGGTTCTTTGGTAGAAGATTTTCCAGATAGCCAGTTGACTGCGGATGCATTCTATGCTTTAGGTTTAACTTTTAGTGATGAGAATAAATTCGAGCAGGCCGTGGATAATTTGAGAATGGCAATTAAACTTGGTAAGGCTGATTTAAGAGCTCAAGCGGCGGTGGCTTTAGCGGATATTTATAGCCGAGATGGAAGGTTCCAAGAGGCAATGGAGCAATATAATGAGATAATCAAGGATGCTCCAGGGTTAGGTAAGTCGCTTTTTCCCCGGATTGCCCAGGCTTATTATAGAGTTGGAAATTATGAAGAGGCAAAAATATTCTATTTTAAGAGCCTTGAGGTAGCTGCTCCTGTAGAGATTGCGGATATTCGGTTTAGTTTAGCTGAAGTGCTTGAAGCTAATTCGGAGCCTGAGGCGGCAATTCAGCAGTATCTTTTGGCTGCTGATCTTTATCCGCAGACTCCGCAGTTATTCCTACGTTCCCTTTTACGCGTAGCCAAGCTTTATGAAGATAAAGAAAATTTTAAAGAAGCGTTGAAGATTTATAAGCGGATGATCGAGAAAGTTCCTTCTGCGCCAGAGGCGGGGTTTGTCCAGGAGAGAATTGATGGGATTAGGAATCACGGGGACGGTTCTATTTTTTAAATTTAAAAAATAGAACCGTCCCCTGGTTTTTAAAAAACTAGTTGACTTATTGTTGAATGTTTATAAAATGAATCGAATGGAGGATAGCTATGATTACTGAGATAGGTATAACTGCTGGTGAAATCTGGAATTTTCTGGACCAAAAAGGAGAGGTTAGTTTACAGGATTTAATTAAGGGCATTGACCGTACTCCTGAGAATATTTTGATGAGTTTAGGCTGGCTTGCCCGAGAAGGCCATGTTGTTTTGGTACGAGTAAATAATGACTACCGGATTTATTTAAGGAAAAATGCCTAACCGCAATAAAAGGGGAATAATACTTTTTATTGTTATAGGGATAATTATGGTAGTTGTGATTTTAAGCACGATTATCCTTAGAATCGTAGCTAGTCATTCACGTTTAACCCATCATCAAGTAAGTAGGATTCCAGCCCAGTATGCTGCTAAAGCTGGGGTTATCTATGCGTTGGATAAGCTGCGTAGAAATGATGATGCTACATGTTGGCCAAGTACTGGCACTTATACTAACTGTATACGTAGTTCAGGTTCAAGTTGTGTTGTTGTCCCCGGTGGTTGCCTTGTCACTGAGTTAAATTTACCCGTTTCAGTCACTGAAGTAGATATTACCGTTTATGATCTTGCTGCTGCTTGGCCAAACCAGAGTTTAAATAGTTGCCGAAAAGTAAGCGCTAAAGCTACCTATACCTACACACCGTAATAAATCCATTAAATAAGCCATTAGAATCAAGGGGACGGTTCTATCAAGCGATTTTATTAAAGATAGAACCGTCCCCTTGATTTTTAAGCTTCGCAATAATACGTTATAATCTAAGTAAGTCTATAGTAGTCTATCGTGTTTAAAATCTCGTCGCTGTTAATCATCTAAAGTAAGTATAAGTAAGTATATATAAGAAAACACTTGACAAAATAAGTATGTTATGTTTTAATTAATACCGTAGTAGTTTATAGCTAAAGGAAGTAATACCTATGTCAAGACTAATCGATATTGATGAATTGGCGGATTATCTAAAATTAAAGAAGCAGACTATTTATAATTGGCTTAATCAGCGTAAGATTTCTGGGATTAAGGTGGGGGGAGTTTGGAGATTTGACCGTAAGGATATTGATAATTGGTTAAGATCTAAGAAGCGTGAATCGACTGAGTCGACTACGTCGACTCAAGGAGATAACTCATGAATTCTTTAGGCATATATTTTGGGATTAAGGATATTAACCTGGTAGAGACCAGTGGTAATAAGATTTTGAACAATATTCGCCTGCCGCATCCTAAACTGGAAATACCCGAATTAGAAGAGAAGGTCCCAACGGATGTAAAAATAATGGCTTTGCTTAAAGACGCTTTTCGCAGTTACCGTATAAACGCGGGTGAAGCTACTTTTTGTATTTCCGGGCAGGATCTGGTTATTCGTACTTTTGAAATTCCACTGCTTCCGCAAAGCGAATTAAGGGGCGGGGTTAATTTTGAGGCGAAAAAATATATACCTTTTAAACTTGAGGATCTGGATTATGATTTCCAGGTATTTTTTAATAAAAAGAATAAAACAAGCCTGGTTCTTTTTGTCGGGATAAAAAAGGAAATTCTGGCTAATTATGTTTCTTTTGCTAAACAGCTTAATCTTAAAATTAATGCCTTAGAGTATTCAGCTTTTAGTGTTTTACGTTTCTTGAAACTTTCAGGCTTTCCTGATGCCGGCGTAATCGCCAGCCTCTGTTTTGATTTAAATAATGAAGACGAAACAAACTTTACAGTTTTTGAAAATGGGTTTTCTTTATTTAGCCGTGACTTCGATTTTGCGGGAGAACCCGCAGGGTTTGAACAGACTGCCGAATCAGATCTGATGCAAAAGCAGGATAAATTAAAAAATGAAATCCGGACTTCTTTTGATTACTATAATCGCAAGTTTCCGGATAAAGAGGTAAAAAATATTTTTGTTGTTTCTGATAAAGAAAGTCATCAGTGGCTAAAGTCTTTTTTTGCGGAATTATCGATACCGGCCAGGTTTGTAGAGACTCAAAAAGTCTTAGGTAAGACTACCAGCTATTCTTCAATACTGGTTAAAAGTTTTGCCGCTGCTTTATTTAAGTCAGCTCCTCTTAAGATTAAAATAAACCTGGTTGGTTCAAGGCTTAAAGCTGCCCGGGCGGCTGCGGCTGTGGGTAATCCATTTGTTTTGCTTGAAGGTATTAAAGTAGATTTAAAATATATTTTTTTAGGAGTGGTTGTGTGTATAGCTGTTTTTGGCCATGGATTAATGCGCACGCAAGTCACGCAGCAGGAGTTGGCGGCGATTAAAAATAAGCGCGTAAAAATTATCTCTGTTCCTACTAGCGGTAATTTCCAAGAGCTGTCTACTGCAAGTTCTAACTATAAGAAAAAAATTGCGGCATTAGATAATTTAGTGAAAAATCAAATGTATGTTACCCCTTTGCTTAACACTATCCCCCGAGCCTTGCCAAAAGGGGTGTGGCTGGAATCTTTTAACCTTAGCCAAACCAAGGATGTACCGCTGGAACTTGTTCTTAATGGAGGAGTCTATCTTGGAGTTGGCGATCAGGAATTCGAGTCGGTAAATATTTTTCTTAAAAATTTAAAAAGAGACCCTGTATTTTCCGGGTATTTTAAAGAAATTGCTATAGGTTTTATTGATCGCAGGGATGTGCAGGGTAAAAATATAGCGGTCTTTAAAATTACCTGCAAGAATTTTTCGGAGAAAAAATAGCATGATAAATTATGATCTAATTGAAAGAAATAAAAATAAAATTATAAATTTTGGCGTAATTATTTTAGCATTAGTTATTGCTCTCCAGCTTTATAGATCCACTAATCACCAGATAAGTTCTTTGCTCCAGCAGCAAAATAATGAGCTAGAGAAGAATAAAGTTGTCCAGGATATCGCAGCCCTTGAGAAAAAGGCAGAAGCATACAAGAAAGTGTTTGTTAAAAAAGATTTAGCTTTAATTATGGACATAATATCCGGTATTGCTAAAAATGCTTCAGTTAAGATTCTTTCCGTAAAACCTTGCGCTGAGGAGTTTCTTGGTAACTACTTTAATTCCCCATTTTTAATAACACTGAATGCGCCCAGTTACCATGCTTTGGGTGATTTTATTAGCAAAATTGAAAATCATAAGGATATTTACCTGGTTAGTGAGATTAGTATTAATTCAACAGTATCTAATTTAGATGCAGCAGGAGCCAATGTTAATTTGGGCGTTAGCTTAAAAATTAACACCATCTCTTACTTATAAATGATGAGCCGGGCATGTAACTATATATTATTTGTTTTTTTTCTAATCGGAGCAATTGATCAGGAGTTTATTGCTTCGGCAGAAGAAACTACAACTGATGGGATAATTGTGCGTCCGGTAGTGGAATATAAATCCTCTAAATTGCGTGATCCTTTTAGGACATATTTAATAAAAGAAGAACCAAGGCAACTCCCGCAGGAGAATATAGATTTAACCAAGCCGGGATTGGATCTTGGTAAACTAAAAGTGCAGGGAATAATTTGGGGGGTTGCGACCCCTCAGGCAATTATTAATAATAAGGTTTTGACGATTGGTGATTTAATTGAGGGTGCTGAAATCTTGAGTATAGAAAAAAAAGGAATTACTTTAAGTTTTAATGGGGCGATATTTGATTTAACCGCTCCCGGACGAGATTCGGTTCAAGCGGAAGACACCCGGCGCTAAGCGGATTTGCGCCGGTGTCGTGTCCGTACACAAGAAATCTATGTAAAATAATTTTCCCCCTCGCGGGAGCTCGGGGTCATTTTTCCCCAAGCGCCGGAGGCTGGGGAAAAATGAGGAGGAATTAAATGAAAAAAATATTTGTAACTTCCGTAGTGACCTTTTTCTTAATGTTTGCTTTTTTTGTCTCGTGTTTAAATGCCCAGCAACAGTCTCCACCTGTAGGCACGCCGGCCGGTATTTCCATGGATTTTAAAGATGCCAGCCTTAAAGATCTTTTAAAGGTATTTTCTATCCAGGCGGGATTGAATTTTATCGCCTCCGAGGCGGTGCAGGACAGAAAGATTACTCTCTATATGGATAAGGTCCCTTTGAGTCATGCGATGGATAAAATTTTTAGCGCAAATAATCTCTCATATGAATTAGACAGTGAGGCAAATATTTTTGTGGTTAAAGAATGGGGAAAGATGGAGACCGAGACAGTGACTAAAGTTTTTTATCTGAAAAACGCTACTGTTTCTACCTCATCTTTGAAAGAAGAATTATCTAAAAGTTTAACTATTAATACCGCCGGCACTAGTTCCAGTTCTCGGAGTAAATTCAAGGAGGAAAGTGAAGGCGGAATTACCAGCGCGGTTAAAAAATTACTTTCTGCCGCTCCCATTGGTTCGATGATCGAAGATTATCGCACCAACAGCCTTATTGTTACAGATACTCCTATGAAAATGAAAGTGATTAGTCAGGTAATTGCATCATTAGATGTGGTAGTGCCGCAGGTAATGCTGGAGGTGGAAATACTGGATGTGAGCAAGAATGCGATAGATAAAATGGGATTTAAGTTCGGCGACACACCTTTTACAGCGATAGTTACCGGTGCTACTGCTACTATGGGCTTTCCTTATGGTAGTTGGAGTAAGATTCTAGGGCCGGGTAAGGGTACGCTATCGATTAATCCCGCTGGTAGTACTTATGATATGCAGTTGGATTTTATGAGAACACAAAAAGATACTAAATTTTTAGCCCGCCCCAAGCTGCTTACTTTAAACAATGAGACTGCGGAGATAGCTATTGCCAAAAATGAAGTAGTAGGAAGGGAAGATACGGTTACGGTTAGCGGTGATGTTACGACAATCAACTACAAATTTATAAGGTCGACAGACTTAGATCTTATTAAAGGTGAAGGAACCGGTATCATGCTTCGGGTCACCCCGCAGATTAATATGGATACCAACGAGATTACTATGGTGATAAACCCAAAATCAAGTGTCTCTACTACAAGTTCTTTAAGTCCATCATCGTCTAATCAGCAATCAGATGTTGAGGTAAGACAAACAAAATCCATTGTTAAGGTTAAAGATGGAGAAACCGTAATTTTAGGCGGGCTTATTCATCAAGATAAACAAATTACTGCTAAAAAGTTACCAATATTAGGTGACATTCCTCTTCTGGGTGTGTTCTTTAGGCACAAAAATCAATCCGTTGGCCTGGAGCGCGAATTAATAATTTTTATTACTCCGCGTATTGTCAGGGATAAGGCTGATGTCAAATTAGCTCAACTCCAGAATATCCAGCTGCCGATCAGAGAACAGGGTGTGGCAGTAGTCTCAAACCGCGATTATATTATTAATTCTAATATGAATAAGTTTGATAAGAGCATCAATGGTAAAAGATAATTATTTAAGATTAGGTGATTTTTTATTAAAAGAAGGCATTATCACTGCTAGCCAGCTGGAGAAAGCTGTTACAGCGCAAAGGCAGGAAGGCGGGCGTTTAGGCGAGATACTGATCAAGTTAGGAATAGTTAAAGAAGAGCAGGTTCTGGCGGCCTTATGCAAGCAGCTAAATATGCCTTATTTTTCATTGGGAACCGGAATGCTCAAGCCGGCAATGGATCAGGGCTTAGAGAATCTTATCCCGCATGAGTTTGCCTTTAAGAACGCTGTTTTGCCTCTTTCGCGTATGCTTAGGTCTTTAACGGTTGTCTTATCTGATCCCCTGGATATTCTCCTTATCGATAGCCTTAGAAAGTTAACCGGTAATGAAATTAATCCGGTGATTGCTACACGTTCTGATATTTTAAAGGCAATCGAAGAATTTTATGGTAAATCTTCGATGCTTAAGGATGTTGTTGATTCTAGTTATGATATAGATTCTTCATTTGCCCAGAGAAGTGAGGATCTGGGGCAGGAGCTTAGCCTGGATAAGTTGATTGCCAGGGCAGAAGAAGCCCCGGTTGTAAAATTAGTGGATTTAATAATTCGGCAGGCAATTGGTGAGCGGGCTTCAGACATACATATTGAACCTTTTAAAGATAGGATTTCATTACGCTATAGAATTGATGGTAAACTCTATGAGATACCTCCACCAGCCAAGCATCTGCATTTACCGCTTGTTTCCCGTGTAAAGATTTTGGCCAAACTTGATATTGCGGAAAAGAGGTTGCCTCAGGATGGCGCGATTTTAGTGAGGATTGATGAACGCCCGATAGATATTCGTGTTTCTATAATTCCGACTATTTACGGAGAAAAAGCGGTCTTGAGAATCTTAGATCCCGGTGGGGTTATGCTGAATTTAGACTATCTGGGATTTGATGTAACTCAGCTTGAACATGTGCGCAAGGCAATTTTTTCTCCCTATGGGTTAGTTTTAATTACCGGCCCGACGGGGTGCGGAAAATCTACTTCGCTTTATGCTATTTTAAATGAGATCAAAAGCCCGTCTAAAAATATTATTTCTATAGAAGACCCCGTAGAATATAAGATGGATGAGATTAATCAGGTACAGGTTAAGCCGGAAATCGGGCTTACCTTTGCCGCAGCTTTGCGTAGTTTTTTGCGTCAGGACCCGGATATTATGCTGGTCGGAGAGGTTAGAGACTTGGAAACCGCGCAGATCTGTATCCGTTCAGCGCTTACCGGGCACTTAGTTTTAAGTACCCTGCACACCAATGATGCTCCATCGGCGGTAAACCGGCTTATGGATATTGGAATTGAGCCATATATGCTTGCGCCTTCTCTGCTGTTGATTATTGCTCAACGGCTTGTCCGTAAGTTATGCCCGGATTGTAAAGTGGCTTATGAGCCTACTGCTGCTGCGCTTAAAGGCGCTTCGATTAAGGCTGAACTAATTTATGGGCCTAAACCTAAAGGATGCCCAAGGTGCAATAATGCCGGATACAAAGGCCGGACCTGTATTGTTGAAGTTTTGCCTATCACATTGGAAATACAGGATTTAATTAATCAAAGAGCGTCTTTCCAGAAAATACGCGAGGTAGCCAGAGCCGCAGGTATGCAAACGCTTTATGAATCGGGAATTAAAAAGGTAGAAAGCGGCATAACTTCTTTAGAAGAAATTCTTTCTACTACTTTGGGAGTAGAATAATGCCCAAGTTTTATTATATTGCCAGGAATCGCGCGGGAGTTAAGGAAACCGGGGTAGAGGAAGCCCTAACTCAAGAAGATGCAGTAGTCAAAGTTCAGGCTAAAGGACTAGTCGTAGTTAATGTCATTCCTGAAGGTTCGGAGTCATTGGGTTACTCTTCTACTGACAATTCCGTAAAAGTTAAATTTAAGCCTAAACATGGGAGGATTACCAGCGAAGATCTCATGCTTTTTTGCCGGCAGCTATCTACTTTAATCGGGGCAGGAGTGACGATACTGATGAGCCTGGAGATTATTTCTAAACAGGTAGCCAGCAGGAAACTTTATGATGTGAGCATGGATTTAAAAAAGAATATGGAGGCGGGTTTAAGTTTTCATGAAGCATTGGCTGCGCATCCAAAGATTTTTTCTGACCTCTGGATTAATCTTGTAGAGAGCGGGGAGGCGAGCGGGAATCTGGCGGTGGTATTGAGCCGCCTTGCTGCATATTTAGAGAAAGAAGCGGAGTTTAGAAATAAAGTTATCTCAGCATTGGTATACCCGGCGATTTTAACCCTGGTGGGTTTTGGGGCGCTTTTATTCTTGTCATTAAAAATAATACCTTCATTCGCGGAAATATTTAAAAGTTTTGACATTAGTTTGCCCTGGCTTACTCAGATGTTGATAAGCGTAAGTAATTTTCTCAGAAAAAATTTTATTGTATTATTTTTATTAAGCGGCGCAGTTATTTTTATTTTTCAGAAGTATATACAGACAAAACCAGGCAGATTAAACTTTGAAAAATTTCAATTTAAGTTACCGGTTTTTGGAGAATTTTTTTTAGCTTTTAATATTGAAAAATTTTCCTCTGAAATGTCTACGCTTTTAGAATCCGGAGTTCCGATTCTTTATGCACTGGAAATATCAGGGCGCAGCGTGAATAATCTGATTATGGCTGATATAATCAGTAAAATTAAGGATGATGTGCGGGAGGGTAAACCGATGCGGGATTCCCTTGAACACAGCGGTTTTTTTGAGCCCATGGTTATTCAAATGGTCAGTATTGGAGAAGAGATCGGCGAGCTTCCCCAGATGTTTAAAAGGATCAATTCTTTTTATCAGGAATATTGTAATACATTTCTTGCGCGGTTTATTTCCATGTTTGAACCTTTTGTTTTGATTTTTATCGGTGGGGTCATTGGGGTTATGGTTGTAGGGATGTTTTTGCCTATATTTGAGCTGGCAAAAATTAGTGGATAATTATTGACAATTGTTGAATTCAAGTGTTATAATTATAAATGGATATAATGTAATTAATCAGAAACATAAAAAGGGAGGATAAGATGAGAAAAGGTTTTACGCTTGTCGAGTTAATTATAGTTGTCATTATCATTGGGATACTGGCATCTATAGGCCTGACTCAGTATACCAAGGTTGTTGAAAAAGGCCGTGCTGCTGAAGCCAGGTTGATATTGGGTACTTTAAGAAGCGCAGAAATTGCTGCAAATATAGAGAATGGCGCGTATGTAGTACTAGCTAGCTTAGGTGTAGGGGCTCCAGATGCAACCTGCTTAACTACACATTTCTTTTCTTACTCATGTGCAACGGCTGATGGGCTATGTACAGCCACTAGATGTGGGACAGGAGTAGGTAAGACGCCTGGTTCATCTGTTGCTTATACTAAAACTCTGACTATTGCAGGTGTCTGGGGAGGAAGCCCTGGGTATTAAAAAATAGAGAGTAGCTTAAACTATATTGAAGAGAAAAGGGTACACTTTAATAGAAATACTGGTGGTGCTGGTGATTATCGCTACTTTAGCGGCTTTAGCTTGGCCTAATTATATGGCGATTAAAGAAAAGACCCTGAATCGGGAAGCTAA
>JAUYDL010000030.1 GCA_030691865.1 Candidatus Omnitrophota bacterium
TTGCCTAGTAAATCACCAATCTTAGCTACCCTTGCAGGCGCAATAGTATTATCTGAACTGTTTCATAATTATAATGTTTTAGCATATCTTGGGTTTACGCGTCGCAATCTGATTGTTTTCTCGCCCCCATTAATTATTAGCAAGTCAGAACTAGATCAAGCTATCGAGGTATTGGATGCAGTATTGTCTTCAGGATGGTTAGCTCTTGGCCGTTCGTTTATGGCTCGGCAATTTTCATAAAATAACAAGTTTTTTAGGAAATCTAAAAGGATATATTCGATGAAGGTATTATTAATAGCGCCTACCGTTGATACATGCTATGAGCGCGTGCCAAATATAGGACTCATGAATCTATACCTGATTGGGAAAGAGGTTAATTGCGATATAGAATTGATGGATTTAACCGAGGTCCCTTACCGTAGAGGGCTAGAACGAATTCTATCCAAGAAATATGATCTCATTGGGATTTCATGTAATTTTACCAATGCCGCTCCTTATTGTATGCGATATGCTAGGGATATCAAAGAGAGATATCCGGATACATTAGTTATCTCAGGAGGGAATCATGCGACATTGGTGCCAGAAGATTTGTTATTTAACGGATATGACTATATTGTCTCTGGCGAAGGCGAGGTAACTTTTAAGGACTTTTTATATAAACTTCTTAAAGGCAAATCCCCAGAAGATTTAAAAGGTATATATTATTTGAGAGATGGCACGATCATAAAAAATCCTCCACAAGAGCCCATAGAGGATTTAGATACACTGCCGCTGAATGATTATTCAGAGTTTGATTTGGAACCGTATTTTAAACGCTCAGGTTTAAGATACATAAGTATGGAAACCTCGCGCGGCTGCATTTATAATTGCGCCTTTTGTTCAACGGTAAAAATGTGGGGGCATAAATATCGCCATAAATCCCCCCAGAGGATTTTAAGAGAATTTAAAGTTGCGAAGAAATTAAAATTAGACTTTATTTTTATAGAGGACGACGATGTCGCTATCGACGAACAAAATCTTCGCAACTTCTGTGAATTGCTGATTAAAGAGAATGTGAATATACCGTGGGGCACAACCGTCAATCCCCGGTCAATAAGAGATGATTCCACCCTGGATATTATGAAGGAGAGCGGTTGCATCAAAGTCAATATTTGCATTGAATCTGCCAATCCGCGCATTTTAAAAGAATACCGTAAACCTTATGCTGTTAGAGATAATAGAATAATGTGTAAAAAACTCTTAGAAAGAGGATTCCTCCTCCATAACCACGGAATCATCGGTTTTCCTAACGAGACGATTAGGGAAAGCCTAAATACCTATTTTTATTTAATAAAGACTTCTCCTATATGGCATATAAGCGTCTTAGAACCAAGGCCGGGCTCTGATTACTGGTATAGATGGAATAAGCAACATGATATCTCGCAGTATAGGCTTTTTGGAAAGGCAGAGGTAATCTTAGGAAAACACAAATTTATTATTTATTTGATGTATCGTATTTTTGCCTTATTTTATTTTTTGAATCCAACGCGGGTAGGGAAAGTCTTATTTGAGAAAAACAAAGGGATACGCTATAATTATAAGATTCAATATTATGTTGCCTATCGTACGCTAAAAGCTAATTTTTTTATTTTTTTAAGAAAATATTTTAAACTTTCAGAACAATAATGTTCGATAAAATTAAAACAATGTTAAAAAATAAAGCCGTCTCTTTATATTTTATTGGACTTATTGGCACATTAACATTTATCTACTATCGCACTTTTTTTAATGCTCCCCGGAGTGATTGGTGGGAGACGCTTTATTTTTTTCATACTATATACGCTAGCCCCAACCCCTATCAATGGCTCCATATTTTGAATACCGATTGTTTTGGTCATGTAACTTTTCGTCCACTTTCACATATACTGTTATACTTACAACACCTTACTTTTGGCTCGCAGTTCATTTATATCCATATTATTAATTTCTCTCTATATTGCATTAGCCTATTATTGCTTTACCGGCTTGCAATGTTATTTGTTAGTGACAAAATTTTAGCTGGTATATTTATAGGTTTTTTTGCCTTCCTTTTTTCTCATTTTGATATAGTTTCTTGGACTGCCCATAGTTATTTTATTCTTGGTTTTTGTTTATTTCTTTTAGGATTTATAGTGTATGCTAAGTTTTTAGAGACAGGTAGAAGTATTCTTCTTTTTCTGGTTAGTATTCTTTTTTTAATAGGAATGTTTTGTTATGAAGCTTTTATCTTTTGGCCTTTATCCATTATAATTTTAACTTACATTGACAGCCTAATTAATAGAAAAAAGCTTACAAAGGTTAAATTAACAGTATCTTATCTATCAGTTGTCGGGTCAGTTTATATTGTCTACGTTGTTGTTTTTTTCTTAGCCAGGTCTATTCAAACATATGGTGATTCCTGGATACGGACATATGCTTTATTTTTACAGATTACTTCCATAAGCAGGATATATAGAACTATTTTGACGGTATTTTTTAATATTTTATACAATGGTTTTCTAGTAAATATTATGCCAGCGTTTGCCTATCCCGCATTGATTGTTGCGGGAGATTCAAATATCGAATTGGGTGGATTTTTAAGGATACATCCCCCAACAGTGGTAGATATGAAGATTGCAAGTGTCATTTTGTTATTAGCGGCTGTTTGGATTGCCATCTATTTATTCAGACGGAAGCGTTTCGATATTTTGAAAATATTTATGTTTTTTACTTTTTTACTATTTTCTTTTGCATTCCTTCTATTCCATCTGAAATACTTCAGTAATAAACTATATTTACATAATTTTTTACAGTTTAGATATCAGTATATTCCAAATGCATTTGTGATCCTACTAGTCTTATTATTTTTTGATCGCTTATTAAAAGCGGCACAAAGGACACGAAGGATAAAGGTTATTTTATATTCTGTTTTATTTATGGTTACCGTATTAAATATATATTGCACAATTTCTAGTATTTCACTGGAAACACGTCAATTTGCGCCGTTAAATAGAATGTTAGCAAATATAAAGAATGGCATCAGGGATGGGCAGATAGATGAAAATAATAAGTTCTACCTGGATGACTCTATTGTTAATCTTTTACCTGCGATGTGTTGGAATTTTAACATAGCAAAGTTTATGAAGGGAACATATCAATGGATGTTTAATAAACAGGAGGTAAAATATTTTAGCAATATTATTAAAGATGCCACATGGGTTGTCGATAAGAAAGATTTCAGTATCACCAGAAAATCTTCGGATGTTATACATGAAAAAGCAATAAAAATAAATGCAGTGGATGAGAAAGTGGATATAGACTTAGGTCGAGATGAAGATTATGTTGATTTAGGGTGTTTCTATCGTAACCGAGGAAGATACAAAGAAGCTGAAGCGATGTTTAAGAAGGCTCTTCAGGTTAACCCTGAAAATAATGATGCTTGCATTTACCTGGGGGACTGCTACCAAAGGCAAGGTAACTACTCAGAAGCAGAAAAGATGTTCCGTAGAGCAGCGGAAATAAATCCTGAAAATGCCGGTGTTTATATTTCATTAGGGGGATCTTATCAAAGACAAGGTAAGTACCAAGAAGCAGAGGAGATGTTTAAAAAGGCAATCGAAATAAATCCTGAAAATAATAATGCATACACCCCCTTAGGAGAATGCTATAGAATCCAGGGCAACTACCCCAAAGCAGAAGCAATGTTTAAGAAGACCCTCCAAATCAATCCTAACCACCCTGAAGCCTCCTATGCCTTAGGAGAATGCTATAGAATCCAGGGCAACTACCCCAAAGCAGAAGCAATGTTTAAGAAGGCCCTCCAAATCAATCCTAACCACCCTGAAGCCCCCCATGCCTTAGGCCATCTCTACAATAGCCAAAATAGATACCAGGAAGCAGAAGCAATGTTTAAGAAAGCCCTTGAGTTAAATCCCCGCAGGGCTTCTGCCTATGATGGATTAAGTTCGCTTTATAACAATCTAGCAAGGTATCCAGAAGCAGAAGCAATGTTTAAGAAAGCCCTTGAGTTAAATCCCCAGAATGATGTGATATACACGAACTTAGGCCATTTCTACAATAGCCAAAATAGATACAAGGAAGCAGAAGCAATGTTTAAGAAAGCCCTTGAGTTAAATCCCCGGAACGCTTCTGCCTATGATGCCTTGGAAGGCTGTTATAAAAAGGCAGGAAAAAAGTAGGTTAGAGAATGAAAAATGAATTAGTAGAAAA
>JAUYDL010000006.1 GCA_030691865.1 Candidatus Omnitrophota bacterium
CTCTACAGCCAGAGGTTGCGGGAAAGCTGATTGGGATGGTTTAGGCGCCAACCAGATAAAGCTATTTGAAGAAATCAAATTTCCCCATTCTTTAGGGCTATTGTATTCCGTATTTACCGCATTTTTAGGCTTTGAGATTAATGAAGGCGAATATAAGGTAATGGGGATGAGCGCATTCGGCGAGCCTAAGTATACGGATAAGATCTATGAATTGATTAAGGTTAACGCGGACGGAAGTTTTCGGCTGAATATGAAATATTTTGCTTATCACCATAATCCTAAGCGCAGTTTCAATAAGAGATTTGTAAAATTGTTTGGTAAACCCAAAAACCCTAAGAGCCGTTTTGTTACTACCAAGACTTCCCTTTATGATTATAAAGTAGTTCCGACGGATGAAGAGATTAGAACCAACCAGTATTATGCGGATGTTGCTGCCAGTATTCAAAAAGTTACGGAAGATATCTTGGTCAGGATTGCCAACAATCTTTATCAAAAGACCGGGCAAAAAAAGCTTTGTCTTGCCGGAGGCGTGGCTTTAAATTGTTTAGCCAATTCCCGTATTCTGAAAGAGACTCCGTTTGATGAGATATTTATTCAGCCTGCTGCCGGCGACAGCGGTTCAGCGATGGGCGCCGCATTATATGTCTATCACTGTTTATTAGGTAAACCCCGTAAATTTATCCTAAAGCACGCTTATTGGGGCAAAGAATACACGGAGAAAGAGATTGAAGCTTTTTTGGTAGATAGCGGAATCAGCTACCAGTTTATTGATGATGAAAACAGGCTGATTGAATCAGTCGCCGATGCTTTGGCTGACGGAAAAGTAATTGGTTGGTTTCAGGGCAGAGGGGAGTGGGGCCCGCGGGCTTTGGGTAATCGTTCAATCCTGGCGGATCCCCGCGACGAAAGAATGAAAGATATCGTGAATATTAAAATTAAATTTCGCGAGCCGTTCAGGCCGTTTGCCCCTACGGTTCTGGCAGATAAAGCTGAGGAATTATTCGAGTTAGATGGCCACAGCAGGCAGTATCCTTTCAAATTTATGCTTTATACGGTTACGGTTAAGAAAAAAGACCTGATCCCGGCGGTTACGCATATTGATGGAACAAGCCGTATTCAGATAATTGATCTGCAGCAAAATCCACTTTATTATAAATTGATCGAAAGGTTCTATCAAAAAACCAAAGTAGCGGCATTGTTGAATACTTCATTTAACCTAAAAGGGGAGCCGATTGTAAATAGCCCCCAAGATGCTTTTAATACCTTTACGAAAAGCGGGATGGATATGCTGGTTTTGGGAAAATTCATATTGACTAAAAAATGAGGGAAAGATGGGAATAAAAAAATTAATCAAGAGAATGGGCAGGTTCATGTTCTCTCTGAAACAGGGGGACGATTCGGTTATTACGCAGTCGGTATTAATTACGGATAACGGTTATAGCCGCCTGGAGGATCTGCGTATCGGGATTAAAAAAATTCAAGATTATTTTCCCGGGTCAAAAATATCGGTTTTGACCTTAGCCCAAAGATGCTCTTTTTTGCAAAATGAGTTTCCCGGGTTTGAATTCATCATTTATTCACAGAAGTTAAAACCGCGCAGGTGCCGGATAACCTTGCAGCTGCTTTTACTGCGTAAGAAGAATTTTGATCATATTTTTATTTTTTCTCTGGATCTGACCCCCCTGATTGTTCAGCTGTTTTTATTTAAATCCAAGATAATTCTATATAACCAATGGGGGCAATGGTGTTCTTTAAGATTGAGAAAAGTCAGCGAGACATTCAGGGTTACTTATAATAAACAAAAATCAAGGAACAACCTTAAGAATTTTTTAAAAAGAATCGGATTATTTTTAGTTTTACTGACACCTGATGATGAGCAGGCGCTTAGCCATAACATATTGATAGTCGATGATGGCGCCGTAGGCGGCCAGCTGATTTATACTGTGCGCCGGATAAAAGAATATTTGCCTTTTGCCAGGGTAACGGTATTAACTTCGGGTAAACCCAAAGAAGTAGAAGCTGAGCTTGCCATCACTAAAATTATCAGGCCAGATAAATTTTGGATTAAAAGATACCGGATTGCCAGGCATATGCTTAGGCTAAGGAAGAATAATTATGATTACGTTATTCTACTCTCTTTAGGTATAACTCCGATTATTGTCTCTGTCCTGTTAATGAAAGGCAGGGTGTTGTTGAGTAACCGATGGCATCAATGGTGGAGGCTAAGCCTTAAATCAGCGGGGTATTATTTTATGTTGATCCCCAGGTTTGTTTCGGACTTTATTATCAAGGTTATTATCTTCATTTATCTTTTGATCAATGTTTCCTGGATATTTCTGATGCGGGCTTTTAATAATTTAAAAATCAATCTTTTAAGCGAAGGGGATTAATAGCTATGGAGATGGATGTGAGACAGTTTAGTTCCGACAAAATCTTAAAACACCTTGACCGGGTAAATGCCTGGTTGCAAGGCCAGAACCCGCCGCCGATTACGGTGGAATTGGATATGACCAATCTCTGTAATCACAAATGTCCGGAGTGTTCGGGCTGGTATTTCCAGAACAGAGGCACAGATTATCTGCGCAAGGATTTAGCCGAAAGCATAATTAAACAGTTGGCGCAAGCCAAGATCCGCGGGCTTATTTTTACCGGCGGAGGGGAGCCGCTTTGCCATCCGGATGTTATTCCGGCACTCAAATTAGCGCACAAGCTAGGGTTGGATATCGGTTTTATAACTAATGGTTCATTAATTAATAAAGAGATCGCCAGTGCTTTGTTGAAATGCTGCATTTGGGTGAGGGTTTCTCTTGATGCTGCTTCCCCCAAAGTTTTCCAGCAGCTTCACGGCTTAGATACAGATGCTTTTGCCAAAGTAATCAGCAATATCAGCTTGTTAACGAAAATGAAGAAAACTCTCAAAAGCAAAACTACAATCGGTATCGGCTACCTGACCTGTGATTATACGCAAAATAAGATGTTTGATGCTACTAAGCTATGTAAGGGGCTGGGCGTGGATTATCTGCAATTCAGGCCGCTGCAGATTCACAATCACGGCGCGTTTGGATACCATCTGACGGATTTGGCTGATAAGATCCAAAAGTGCGTGCAGGAGGGTAGGGATGGGTTTAAGGTTTTGTATTCACAGCACAAGTACGATATGATGAAAGATAAAAAATATGGCCGTAATTATAAAAAATGTTACGGCCATCAGTTTGCAGCGGTGATTGCCGCGGATGCCAAGATGTACCTGTGTTGTCATATGCGGGGTCATCAGAAATACTGTATCGGGGATTTAGGCAAGAATACTTTTAAAGAAATCTGGAATTCCAAACAAAGGAAAAT
>JAUYDL010000061.1 GCA_030691865.1 Candidatus Omnitrophota bacterium
AATTATCTGCTTATTTTGATTATAGATCTCATGGAGAAACTCGATACGCACACCGGTAATTGCTCCGATTTGAGTCTGAATATCCAGCTGATCACCGTATACAGCCGGAAATTTATAATCAATTTCCTGACGCGCCACCACAAATATGGTCCCGGAATCAGCCAACTGCTTAATTGAAGCATTTTTTTGCGCAAAATACTCCGTGCGCGCTTCCTCCAAAAAATTAAGGTAATTAGCGTAATAAACTACCCCTCCGCAATCCGTATGATGGTAATAAATACGCTGTTTCATATATTTTTAAATATATCTTTAAAACTAAATATTGTCAACATATTCCCCAATAAAACTATCTTGCCGAATACTTTTAAGCCTGGCCCGCACAATCATATTACCTAAATCAGGCCTAAAGGGTAATTTTACCTTTAGATAATTATCGGTTAAACCTTCTAATAGACCGGGGTTATCTTTGACTTTACCCTCGATTAAAACATCAACCTTTTGATCAAGAAACTTCTGCATAAATTTTTCACGGCATTCAAGCGAAACCTTTACCAGCCGATTACAACGCCAACTGATTATTTTTGGGTTTACTAAATCACTAAAATTTTCAGCTTTAGTCCCCGGCCGGCTGGAATAAGGAAAAATATGCACTTTTAACGGCATAATTTTTCTTACTAGATCAACCGTGTTGCCAAAACTATCTTCGGTTTCTCCGGGGAAGCCAATCAAACAGTCGGTGGTAATAGAAATCCCCGGAATACCAGACTTTAATCTAGCTATTAAATTCTCATATTTTTTTCTGCTGTATTTACGGTTCATCAGCTTTAGGATATGGTCATCACCGCTTTGAATAGGGATATGCAGGTGCCGGCAAAGCTTTTTGCCATGCTGCATGTATTTAATCAACCCGGAAGAAACATCCCCTGCTTCGATGGAACTTAATCTTATGCGCGATAAACCCTTGATTTTCTCTAAGAAACCGATAACATCCACAAGGTTTTCTTTGACTCCGGAACTTCTGCCGTAGGCGCCCAAACAGATACCTGTCAGGACTATTTCCTTATATCCGCAGGCAACCAGTTGCCTTGCCTCCTGAAGTATTTGTTTTAATTTTTTACTGCGCTCCCTGCCGCGGACTAAAGCTACTTTACAATAGGTGCAAAAATTACTGCATCCATCCTGAATCTTTAAAAAAGCCCGCGTATGCTGGCTAAAACTGCTTATCCTTTCAGGAAAAAAGGACTTTTTTACAATTAAACTGATACCTTTAATCTTTTTTAACTGGCTCCAATCCTTTTCTGCTAAACATCCGGTCACGATTACTTCTGCCTTGGGAGTTGCCTGAATACACCTGCGGATAATATTGCGGGATTTCTGGTCAGCACCGGAGGTAACCGTACAGGTATTTACCAGAAAATAATCCGGCTGCCTGCCTATTTCGGCCTCTTGAAAACCTTTACTTAGGAATCGTTCGCGGATACTCTGCGTATCATACTGGTTAGCCTTACAGCCGAGTGTGAAAAATTTAACGGCCAAACTAGTCTTGGGCATTTAATTTAATAAAACTGACAACGGCAACTGCTGCAGTATCCACGCGTAGAACCTGTTTACCAAGAGTAACGGGCAGGAATCCGGCTGCTTTTGCCAGAGAGATCTCCCGCGGAGTAAAATCACCTTCCGGGCCGATAAGCACCATTATTTTTTTGAACTGTCGAGCCGTTTGATTAAAAATATTTTTGAGCGTTTCTCTCTCCGTTTCTAATGTCGGGATTAATTTTAGGTCAAAATCCTGCACGTTTGCGATCACATCCTTAAAATCAGTTACCGGCTTTATCAGTACAAATTTACTGCGCTGGCTCTGCTTAACCGCACTTACGGCAATCTTTTCCCAACGCTGGAAGCGTAGTAATTTTTTCTGCTTATCTAATTTAACGATTACGCGTTCTGTCTGAAGCGGAATTATACAGGCAACACCTAATTGTGTAAGCTTATCGATAATATCATCCATTTTTGGTTTTTTAGGTATTGCACAAGCAACGGTTATTTGGATACCTAGATCATTAGGCGGCCTTTTTTCTTTTATTTCTAGCTTTGCACCGCCGGAGCCAATCTCTACAACTGCCGCCGCATATTCATTACCTGAGCGGTCAAAAACTGCTACCTCTTGCCCCGGCCTCACCCTCAATACATCCCTTAAATGGTGCAGTTGGGCAGTATCATTTAAAATAATAAATTTATCGGATACGCTAATCTTCTCAATAAAGAAACGGTTCACTAATTTTTTGCTCCTTTTTCAGAAAAAACTTCGGCACTAAAAATATAAAGCTGGGTATCTTTATCTTTCCAGGCATCAGCGGCTATACCAGCTTTATGAGCACAGAGATTATTCAAAAACTCCTCCTTGCTCCAACCGGTTTCCGTAGCCACCTGCGGAAGGAATACCCCGCTCTGATTGCCTCGGCGTACCAATACCCCATGTTTTCCTAATTCGATTTTTTCAGCAGAAAGCACTTTTTCTAATGGAGATAAAACAGAGATCTCGATTTCCACCTCCTTAAGTTCTGATAAACTAAGCGCAGGAAACCGCGGGTCATCCACTGCTGCCTCAATCGCCATATCACGCACAGTTAGATAAAGAGGCTGGCTACCCACAAGATTTCCGATACAACCCCTTAGCTCCTGGTGCTGATTAAGTGTAACAAAAGCACCACTCTTTTGATTTAATACCAAGTCAGATTCAGAAACCGGAAACTTTTTTCCTGTTTGTAAATACGTCGTAATCGCTTGGCGAGCAATTCTTAAAAGCCTTTCTTTTTGTTGGATATTTAGCATATTTTCTCCTTTGCCCACAAGGGCACACCCGCGCAATTCCTTATAAGCGCGGGGTGCCGGCCCAAAAACTGCGCAACTGGCATAGCCTACTGTCCAGTCTCCCTTAGCTAGCTTTCCTGTTACCATTGCGGAATTCGTATGATTCAGCACTTCTAGCCTTTGGTATCCTAGCTCTTTAGCTATATTCAGGGCAACCACAGCAGCAAATCCTCCGCAGGCTTGGGCACTACCATCACGCAAAGCATAATACAACCCATGGTAATCCATTTTCTTAATTAAATCCAGGGTAAACTCATCCACGGTATCCGCTTCTTTAAAATCATAACCATGATACAGATCAGTAGATACTACCACTAGAATATCTTTGCGTTGGCCAATAACTTCATTAAACAAAAGCGCGATTTTTTTACAGCTCTCCAGCGAACAATCCCCTATTACTACCGGAACAATTTTAAAGCCGGTTAATACTTTTTGTAAAAAAGGTAGCTGTACTTCTACTGAATGCTCATTACTAAAAACGGAGTCATCCTGGAAAACTTCAGGATCCTTACCCAGAATACTTTTAACAAATTCCTCATCGACATTAATTTTGCCTAAACTGGTAACAAAACTGCCTCCTCCGTAAAAAGCGGCTCCATTAAAAACCTTGTGATGGCTGGTTCCGATAATTATTACGGTTTTATAACTTTTATTTTTTATAAGTTTATATCCAAAAGCTGCACTCTGGCCAGAATAACCGTAACCAGCATGCGGGCTGATAAGCATAAAGATTTCTCCAGCCGCTTGATTAGGCGTTACATTTTCTAAGAAATTATCAATCATCACCGACAATTCTTCTTTCGGGGACGGATAAAACTGTCCGCCAAATTCCGGCTGTTTGATGGAAGTGGCAAAACAGTTTAAATAGAAAAAAAATATTAAAACTTGAGTTAGGGAGATTATTTTGTAAGACATTAAATAAAATTTTCGCTTGAGTGCCACAAAAAATTTACTTATCGTAAATTTTTTGTGGAGCTGAGGAGAATCGAACTCCTGGCCCCCTCGTTGCGAACGAGGTGCTCTCCCAACTGAGCTACAGCCCCAAAATTATACAACTGATTTATTTTCAAATGTTTCTTTCAGAACTAGTTGGAAAATAGACGGTTGCATATACTGTCTACTACTCTGCTACTACTCTTAATTTATCACAACTTAAAGAAATTAACAATCAAAAAACACTATTGATAACTATTGATACTATAGAAAAAGGGGACGGTTCTATTTTTAAGCTAGCAATAAAAAAATAGAACCGTCCCCTTTTATTTAAAATCAGCTAGTTCGTAGAAGAATTGCTGCAGATCAATTTGGTTTTTATCGCTATCTGGGGATTGGTTAACTTGGTTGTCAACGTGGGAACTACAGTTGGATAAAAACGGCCAACCAAACCAACATCCACAAAACTACCTACTAAATTACCTGGTAAAGAATCAAGTACAACATAAAAACCAACATTATCAGGAGGGCTGGCCGGTAAAATAGTATTGCTAAAATTAGCGGCGAATTTATCACTTAAGACTTCGCCAGGGGAAACAGGAGGAACCGGATGATCTACACTACAATTTCCGCAGTTTAAACCGGTACAACCAACACTAAGAGTATTCCCGGAAAGGGTATAATAGACCCAAACATCGTCGGTTAAATCTGAAGGGGTTTGAGGATGTGGGATTAATAGGGTTGATGGAGCTCCACAATCAAACCTAACCTGAAATCCAGTCCAAGGGGCAGATCCTGAGACCGAATATAATTTTATGGGTGGATTATTTTTATCTCCGTTTGCCTGTTGTACATATTTACTCATATGCTCCAGGCAATAAGCCAGGCTATTTTGCACCTTTGTCCTTCTATCGGCGCTCAGTACCTGTTTGTGACTGTAATTTTCTAAGCTACAAAAACTTAAAACCATTGTACTGACAATCATAATGCTGATCATTAATTCGACTAAAGATATGGATTTTGTGCTTTTATTCATCGGGATTTTAAGAAGAGTGTTCGTCCCAAATAATTGTTGCAGTTACCCGGCGTAAATCAGTACCAGTTAAAGCTGGATCGATTGGAGCAGTTATTCCATCAGCTACTTTGTAAGTGGCGGAAAAATCTCTGTTATTAATTTTCTGAGTAGTGAGAGATACTGGGGTATCTGAAACCTTAAGGCTACCTGAATTCCAGGTATCTTGACGCACATCAGCTTGCAAAGGGTCAAGAAAAAACTTACCCAACTGCGCGCTAGTCATACGTTCCCGGTTATGCATAATAAGTTTACCCCCGGAAACAAAAACACTTGATAACCCTACGATTACCAAGCCAAATACTACCATTGATACAACCACTTCCACTAAGGTAAAACCTG
>JAUYDL010000047.1 GCA_030691865.1 Candidatus Omnitrophota bacterium
GGCAAAATTTTGGGTAGCGGGTGAAAATTTTGCCTGCACTCAAGTTTTGTTCGGGAGAGGCTCGGCATCCCGCGACACTAGATTCTTTTTATTTTGGTAGCGGGAGCGGACGAACCCGCTTATTAAATTCTGTTCTTTTCTTGTTGTAGAGAAGTTGAAGTGAGGACGCGACGGCTGGCTGCCGGGCGCGGGCGGCAGCCAGCCTGCCGAGCCGCACACGCATTAAAATTAGCAAGAAGCGAGCGGCCTAGCGAGCGCCAAAGGAGCCCTGCTCCAAAGCAGGGCGACTGATGCACGGGAGAGACGGGAGCCGCCCAAGCGGCGGTGCCTATTGATAAATTGAAAATTAATGAGGTGTGTTTATAAAAACCGTTCGAACGGAACTATAAGCACACCGAAATTGATACCATTTCGAACCATTGGGGTCTTCTTCGTGGTTCTTTCGGTTCGATTGCAAATGGGTCCGATAATTTCTATGTCTTATACCGTCTTTGCCCTAAAATGGCGCCCCCAGGATTTTGAAAGCATTATCGGACAGGATCACATTGTTGGCACTTTAAAAAATGCCATTCAGAAAGATCGTCTTGCCCATGCTTATCTTTTTGCCGGGCCAAGAGGAGTAGGTAAGACTTCAACCGCTCGCATCCTGGCCAAAGCGCTTAATTGTAAAGAAGGGCCTACTCTAAAGCCCTGCCAAAAATGCCCTTCTTGCCTTGAGATCAATCAGGGCCGTTCACTTGATGTGATTGAAATTGATGGTGCCTCTAACCGCGGTATCGACGAGATCAGGGCTTTACGCGAGAATGTAAAATTCTCTCCTACGCATGGCAAGTATAAAGTTTATATTATCGATGAAGTGCATCAGATAACTCCTGATGGCTTTAATGCCCTGCTTAAGACGCTTGAAGAACCTCCGGAATTTGTAAAATTTATTTTTGCTACTACTCACCCGCAAAAAGTCATGCCGACGATTATCTCCCGCTGTCAGCGCATGGATTTCCGCAGGATTACGGTAATTGAAATTATCGCTCAACTAGAGAAAATCGTCCGCCAGGAGAATATCGTTGTCGATAAAGAGGTGCTGGCGGCAGTTGCCCGAAGCAGTGACGGTTCGTTAAGGGATGCTGAATCTGTTTTAGATCAGCTGGTATCTTTTTCTAAAGAAAACATATCTTTAAAAGATGCTATTTCTGTTTTAGGCATGGTGGAACAAGATGTTTTGTTTGCACTTACTGATAAGATAATTCAAAAAGATCCCGGCGCGGCTTTAAAACTTTTTAATGAAATTATTGACGATGGAAAAGATCCGGGAGTATTTTTGGTAAATCTTATTGAACATTTCCGTAATTTAATGGTGGCTAAAGTTTCTAAGGCAGACGCCAAATTGGTGGATTTGCCGCAGGAGATCTGCGACCATTTATTTAAGCAGAGTCAGTCGATGAGCTTAGAGGAGATCTTTACGGCTTTTAATATTTTGATCGCTACGCAGGAGATGACTAAGCGCCTGGATTCTCAACGCATACCGCTGGAGATAAGCTTGGTCAGGCTAGCGCATAGTAAAAATCAACACAACCCGCCGATTAGCGCGCCGGTAGAATCCAAAGCAGCTGTCCCGCTTACTGAAAAAAAAGAGCAGCCCCAACAGATCCAGGCAGAGGCAGCTAAAGATATTCCTGCGCCGATCGTATCTGTTACTTTAGAAAAAGTAAAAGAAGTCTGGGGTAGTATCGTAAATAATTTATCCAAAATTAAAATGTCGGTATCTACCTATCTAAGCGAAGGGGAGCCGACTAAGGTACAGGGTGACTTGGTCACGATAGCCTTTCTTAAGAGTTGTTCTTTGCACAAAGAATCTTTGGATAGAAAAGAAAATAAAGCTATGGTTGAGAAAGCCGCTTCTGAATTATGTAATGCGGATCTAAGGGTAAATTTCATTTTAGTTGCGGATATGAAGCACAATACAGATGCGCGCAGTAACCCGTTTATTAAATCTGCTCTGGAGATGTTTGGAGGAAGGGTGGTTAAAGAGGACTAATGGTTAATTATACGGCTTCCATAGAAAAATTAATCGAATGTTTAATTAAACTTCCCGGAGTTGGCAGGCGCAGTGCTGAGCGTATTGTAGCTCATGTTTTAGGGGCTCCAAAGGAGGAAATTAAAATTTTATCCGAGTTTTTGTATAAGGTAAAGGAGAGCGTGCGTTCATGCCAGATTTGTAATAATTTAAGTGAAGAAGAGACCTGTAAGATCTGTCAGGATCTTAGCCGGCAGAAGGATATTGTCTGTGTAGTCGAGAAGCCCAGCGATGTTACGGCAATTGAGAAGGCGGGTAATTTTCACGGTTCTTACCATGTCCTTCTGGGTTCAATATCCCCGCTGGAAGGAAGGGGCCCTAGTGACTTAAAAATCGACGGGCTTATCCAAAGGATAAAACAGGGTAGCCTTAAAGAAATAATTATTGCCACCGATGCAGATACGGAGGGCGAAACTACCGCCATGTATCTGACGAAATTACTTAAGCCGCTAGGTGTACATTTAAGCCGCATCGGTTTAGGAATACCCGTAGGCTCGAATTTGGAATATGCTGATGCCACTACCCTTTCAAAGTCTTTAGAATCTCGCCGCACAATTTAATCCTTATGATTAACATTACGAATCTTTCAAAAAATTACGGGTCTAAAATTCTTTTCAAAGATGTTTCCCTGAATATCAATCAGGGGGAGAAGATCGGTTTGATCGGGCCAAATGGCACAGGTAAGAGTACGTTGTTTTCTTTGATCCTGCAGGAGATTGAAACTTCTGCAGGAGAGGTAAGATTAAATAAGGGTGTGCATATCGGCTATCTTCCACAGGAGGCAAGTTTTACATCGCAACGTTCGGTATTGGCGGAGTTAACCGAAGGCGATGAAAGGATTATGCGTTTTAAAAAAGAAAAAGAAGCTCTGGAATCGGCTAATCAGGCCGGGTCAAAGCGATATGGCGAGATTTTACATGACCTGGAGACTTTAGGTTTTTTTGAGCTGGAGCATAAGGCTAAAAAAATTCTTTCCGGATTAGGATTTAAGGAAAAAGATTTTAATCGTCCGATTGTGCAAATGAGCGGCGGCTGGCAGATGCGCGCTCTTTTAGCCAAGCTGCTTACATATCATTACGATCTTTTGCTTTTGGATGAGCCGACTAACTATCTGGATTTGAATGCTGCTTTATGGCTTAAGGATTATCTGGAGAGTTTCCGGGGCACATTTATCATAATTTCTCATGATAAGGCTTTTTTGACTGATGTTACCAATTATACGTTGATTTTGGAAAACGGCTCAATTACAAAAGTGCATGGTAATTACGAACACTACGAAGAAATAAAAACGCAGAAGCGCACGCACCTGATTAAACAATCCAAGGAGCAGGATAAAAAAATAGAGCAGCTGGAAAAGTTTGTGGCCAGATTCCACGCGCAGCCGAATAAAGCCGCTTCCGTACGTGCCAAGCGCCGGGTTTTAGAAAAAATGGATGAGGAAAAAATTGTCCTGCCACCGGACCCCCGGCAGAGCATTAATAGTTTCACTTTCCCGCAGACGCGCCGCTCTGGGCATCGGGTGATTAAGTTAGAAGAGATTTCCAAGGCTTACGGAGATATTCGGGTTTATGAGGGGCTGGATTTTGAAATAACCCAAGGGGAAAAAGCAGTCTTGGCCGGAGAAAATGGGGCAGGTAAATCCACCTTATTAAAAATATTGGCCGGGATTGTGGAAATAGACAGCGGCAGTAGAGTTCTCGGCCATAATGTGGATATCGGGTATTTTTCGCAGACGCGCACCGATGTTTTAAATGTTGAAAATACTGTCCTGCAGGAGGCTTATAGCGCAGCGCCGGGTTATACGGCGGAAGAATCAATCCGGACTATTTTAGGCGCATTTTTATTTAGCGGCGATGACGCGGAGAAAAAGGTTAAGGTGCTCTCCGGAGGAGAAAAGAGCCGGCTTATTTTGGCTAAACTCTTAATTAATCCGCCGAATTTTTTACTTTTAGATGAGCCGACCACGCATTTGGATGTTGATGCGGTTGATACTTTGGTGCGGGCGCTTAAAAATTACGAAGGAACGATTGTGTTTATCAGCCATGATATTTATTTTGTAAGTTCGGTAGCCAATAATGTTTTTGAGGTTAAATCCGGCTTGATCAGAAAATTTCCCGGGACATTTGATTATTATCTACAGAAGCGGGATACTTTAACGGATACAGAAAGTGCGGCTAAATCTAAGCCAAAACCCGCTAGACAGTTCGATGAAGTTAGAGAAAAGGCTAAAGAAGCAGAGCAGTTACGTAAGAGCCAGGAGAAAAAACGTAAAGCCAATAATTCCGTAATCCGCGATAAGATCAATAAAATTTTAAAGAAAAGGGAAGATTTAGAGCTGGAAAGTTATGCCAAGGCGCGTGCTTTGTCCAATCCGCATTTTTACCGTGATGAAGAAACAGCTAAGGAGTATGGCCGGCGGATGAAAGAAATCGAAAGGCTTCTCCAGGAGATGGATGCCGAGATAAAAGCTCTTGAAAATCAGATTATTTAGTGTTAAAATGCCTCCACAATTTGACCTTTTATAAAATTATTCCCCCTTAGCTCAGTTGGTAGAGCAGGAGACTGTTAATCTCTTTGTCCTAGGTTCGAGTCCTAGAGGGGGAGAAAAATTCCACTAATTTCTTGCAGCAAAATATGTCGCAAGGAGTTTTTTAGTTGTTATAATTAAATTAAGTAGTAACGTAAGTAACTGAAGTCAGATTTTTATAGAGTTTCTCCGCCTTCTCTGGAACCACAAAAGTCCTAAACTCTTCCATGACAGGAAGGATATAATTATAACAAATATTTGCACGGGGAGGGAACAATAATGAAAAAGTTGAATTGTTGGGAATATAAAAAATGTGGCAGGGAAACTGGCGGCGTAAAGGTTTTAGAGTTAGGCGTATGCCCAGCATCCACAGAAGAGAAGGCTAATACACTTAATTGTGGAAAGAATGGTGTGCGTGTCTGTTGGTATATTGCAGGAACATTTTGTCGCGGAGTAATTCAGGGTACATACGCTCTTAAATTAAATAACTGCCTGGAGTGTGATTTCTACAAACTCGTGACAAAAGAAGAGGGTGAAGATTACGCCAGCTTAGAAGATACCTTCTCAAAATTAGATAATAAATAAATTTAGGCTGCCGTTTACCCAAAAATAAATGAACAGTTTTAGTAATTAGGTCTGGATCTATATAGAGTTTTTCCACTTCCCCTGAGTCTAACCAGTTGTGAAATGCGTCATATAGGGGGAGTTTGATTTTCTAACCTGCTGTGATAGAATATATTGCAGCGGGTTTCTTTTTCGTGATATAATGAAAAAAAGGAGATAGATATGGAAACTTCGGTATTTATTGCCAGGATTTTTGGTCTGTGTTATTTGATTATGGGAGCAGGTTTTTTGTTTAACCGGAAAGCCTTTCAGCAAGTAATGGAAGATTTCTGTAAAAATGCAGCCGTGGTCTTTTATGGTGGGTTGTTTGCACTTGTTATTGGAATTGTAATTATCTTAACCCATAATGTATGGGTAGCTAACTGGATTGTGATAATTACAATCATCGGTTGGCTCGCACTCATCAAAGGCATATGGATAATTGTTTTTCCAAATACGGTGTATAAGTTTATGCAAGCTTACCAGAAAAATAAAAGCTTGCAAATAATTCATCCAATTATTGCGTTTATCCTTGGCACTATTCTGAGTTTTTTTGGATTTTTTGCAGGATAGGATATCTTACACAATAGTCAGCTCTTTGTACATTTTCCCCGCCTCTTCCGTCATGCACCAGTTGCAAAATTCGTCCACGAAGGGGAGTAATTGACTTCCTAATCCTCTGTGATAGAATATATTGTAGGGTTTCTTGTGTGCCATTTTGAAATGGAAGCGGTATAACTAAAAAACACAGATGAGAGAAATAGAAAAAGCTTTGAAAGTTATGAAAGTAAAAGAATTTGTTCAAGTGGCTACGGCTGATAAAGGAGGAAAACCCAATTCCGCTCCTAAATTATTATTAAAGATAGATGGAGGAATAATTTATT
>JAUYDL010000003.1 GCA_030691865.1 Candidatus Omnitrophota bacterium
ATAAGGGGGACGGTTATATCTTTAATAAAACCGATTGATAGAACCGTCCCCCTTATTTGGTCCCCCTTATTCTAAACATAAATATAGGCAAAGGGTAACTTAATCAAGGCGGCATTTATATTTAAAAGCAGGGTAATCAACACCGCGGTAGGCAGGCTAAAGAGATTGGCTAAATCCGGATAAACCAGGCCGGATAAAACCAGGGTAAACCCGCATAAAGTAATTAGCGTAGCCAGCGGAACAATCAAAATATTAGCTAAAACAGTTACGGGGGCAATGATACGAAAATTCAAAGCAATAATTACCAGCGTACCCAACCAGGCAGAAAATGAAACTAAGCAGCCTTCACCGATAAATTTTAATATTTTAATTCTACAGGCCTCCAAGTGAATCAGGGCTTTTAACTTAGGGTAAAGATATACGATTGCCAGCACACTAATAAAGGAGAGCTGAAAACCAATATCGAAAAGTTGCCGGGGGTTAATAACCAGAATAAATAATGCCGCACTAACCAGAGAATTATATATATCCGGTTCCCTTTTTAAAAAATACGCCGCCAAAAAAACTAAACCCATAATCGTAGCGCGAATAACCGGATTAGTTGCTCCGGTTACTAGACAATAAATAAACAGACAAATTGCTGTCAGGATAATGCGCGCCTTACGCGGAAGGCGCAGGATTTTAAGCAATAAATTAATGGCAAAAGCCACGATACCTACGTTAAAACCGCTGACTACTAAGATATGCACGGTTCCGGATTTAACCATAGAATTATTTACCAACCAGGGGATGTTGCGCTTTTGGCCTAAAACCATAGCCGCAAGTATGCTGGCCGGTAGAGGTGGGAGATACCGACTAATAACCTGTTCCAGATAAGCGCGCAGCCAAAGACAACCTCTGATTAATCCAGCGCCGTTGAATTTATTCTGCCGGATAATTTGACGGTGATCCTGGATCGGCATGATCAAATAAATACCCTGACGCGCCAGATAATCCCCATAACCCTGGCTGCGGCCAAAACTAGGCGGCCGGTCTAAATTACCAATCAACGTTAAATTATCCCCATAATTTAATTCTTGTTCAAAATCCATTTTAACCAATACCTCTCCGCAACATTTGTATCTTAATTTATCTGATTGGATTTGGTGTATCCGCAAAATAAACCAAAGGTGATTATTTTTAAATTCCGGCTGGCTAGCAATAAATCCATTCAGGCAATAAAGTGAGCTATCTTTATAAGAAACAAACTTACGAATATGGCATTTGGATAATACCCAGGAATTTCTCTGGCTCAAGTAACCGATCAGCAGCGCTAAAAATAATACTGAAGCCAAAAATATCCAATTCTTTCTTCCCCATAAAGTTACAGCGGCAAAAACCGCGATTGCTATAGCAGTAATTATCCAAAAATTAATACGTGTCCAGCCAGCCAAAATAATTCCCAGGCAATAAAATACGGCTAAGTTTACCAGTGGTCTTTTCATTCAATAAAAAATAGCTCTTTTAGTTTCCCATAGCGTTGATCACCTATACCTTTGACTTCTTTTAACTCTTCTAAGCTGCTAAACTCCTTGCGAAAATTTCGATACTCTATGATACGTTGGGCTAATTTCACAGGGACACACTTAGCCCCGATTAACTCTGTCAAACTTACTTTATTAAGATTTAACCTGGCTAATTGAATTTGCGGATAAACCACCCCGGTAATCCGGCAGTTAACCTTAATTAAATTACTTAAAACTAGCCCGCAAAACGCTAAACTTAAAAGAAATAAAGTAACCTTTCTTTCTTCGGGTGTAAAATTAAGCACGGCTAAGCCCTCCTTATATATCTTCCGCTTTCGGTGGAATAAGTCCGGGCAGATAACTTACCCGGCGCTTGGCTCTTGCGTAAGTTATCCCCTCACTTGAATAGACGTATAAACTAATGCTATCTAACCAACAAAATGGGACGTTTCCCTGTTTTACTACCTTTCTAAATTGGACTGTCCCTTTATCTATAAAATACCTATCCCAAAAGTGCCAGTCACTTTGTGGATAGACATTAAAACCAAGGAAAGCTAGTAGGAAGGTAGTAATCGCTGATGTTTTAGTGTATACTTGATTTATGCCTAAGAAAATCCTGGTGATTGATGATGACTATAATATCGCCAAAAAGAGTAAAGAAGAGTTGGTTAAGGCAGGTTATGCAGTAGTCATTGCCTACAGTGCTAAAGAAGGAATGGAAAAACTAAAAGCGGAAAAACCGGATTGCGTGCTCCTGGATCTGGTTCTGCCGGATGAAAGCGGATTTAAAGTTGCCCAGGATATCAAAGCCCTGCCTGAATTTGTGGATACCCCGATTATTGCCGCATCCCTAAAACACGAAGAAGTTGACAAACATATCGCCGCTAAAAGCGGGATCACCGTCTATGTCGAAAAACCCATCAATTACCAAAGACTACTTTTTGATATTAAGGATGTTTTAGGCGGATAATAATTTAGAGTACGATATTGACGAGCTTTTGCGGGACAACGATGAATTTCTTCGGGGGCCTGCCCTCTAGCCAGGAAATTACTTTCTGGTCTCCCAGCACTAAGCTCTTAAGCTTATCCTCGGATATATCACGGGCAACTTCAATCTTACTGCGCAGTTTCCCATTAATCTGAATCACCAGCTCCACATTTTCTTCAACTAATAACTTAGGATCATATTGCGGCCAAGCGCCTTTAAAAATACTTTCCTTGTTTCCTAAGATCTGCCAAAGCTCCTCAGCAAAATGCGGAACAATCGGGCTCAGCATAATCACCAGGTTTAAAAATACCTCTTTATCTGCGCCTAATTGATAAATGGCGTTAGTTAACTCCATCAAGCTGGCAATGGCAGTATTAAACTTAAACTCGCTAAAATCCGTGCTTACTTTTTTAATTGTTTTATGCAAACTCTTTAATATCTCCTGATCCGGATTATCCACTAAATTATCCTGAATCCTCCAGACACGGTTTAAAAATTTAAATGCCCCCTCTAATCCGCGCTCATTCCACTCCAGTTCTGTCTCCGGAGGAGCGGCAAACAGAATAAACAGACGAAGAGCATCCGCGCCATAATCTTTAATCATCGAATCCGGGTTCACAATATTACCCCGGGATTTTGACATCACTTCACCGTCTTTTAAAACCATGCCCTGAGTAAGCAGCTTCTCAAACGGCTCATTGAAATCTACCATCTTTAAATCCTGAAAAAACTTAGTAAAAAACCGCGAATATAATAAGTGTAAAATTGCATGTTCAATACCCCCAATATACTGATCCACCACCATCCAGTACTTTGCCTCTTGCAGATTAAACGGCGCTGCATTAAATTTGGGGGAGCAAAATCTTAAAAAATACCAGGAGGAATCAAAAAAAGTAGTCATCGTATCAGTTTCCCGCCTGGCTCTTCCTGCGCACTTAGGACAACTTACCTCCACAAATTTTTTAACCTTACCCAGCGGGCTTCCGCCTTCCCCGGTAAAAGGCACATCAGGAGGCAATTCTACAGGTAAATCTTTATAGGGGACCGGGACAACCCCGCACTTTGAACAATAAATTATGGGAATTGGTGTTCCCCAATATCGCTGTCGGGAAATTAACCAATCGCGCAAGCGCCAATGCGTCTGAACTTTACCGATGCCTTTAGCCTCCATCCATTGGGCAATCTTTGTTTTTGCTTCCTGATTATCTAGACCATTAAATTCTCCGGAATTTATCTGCTGGCCATCACCCTCATATGCCTCAGTTAGTTCTCGTGGTTCGCGGGTTCGCGGGTTCGCGGCTGGTTCGATAACAATGCGCAGCGGTAATTTATGCTCTTTGGCAAAAAGAAAATCCCGCTGGTCATGCATAGGCACAGCCATAATTGCGCCGGTGCCATACTCCATCAAAACATAATCGGCAATCCAAATCGGAACTTTCTCATTATTTACCGGATTAACCGCAAAGCTCCCCGTAAAAACCCCTTCTTTCTTAACATCCGATGCAGCGCGTACTACCTTACTTTCGCTGGCAACCTTTTTAATAAATTCTAAAGCTTCTTTTTCCTGCGGCTTGCCTACAATTAAATCCTTAACTAACGGATGCTCCGGAGCCAGAACAATATAAGTTGCGCCAAAAATTGTATCTACGCGCGTAGTAAATACTGAAATCAACTTGTCACTGTTTTCCAGGTGAAAATAAATATCTACGCCGCTGCTCTTACCGATCCAGTTATTCTGCATTGCTAAAACACGCTGCGGCCAATTTTTAAGCTGGCCTAAATCCTCTAATAATCTTTCTTTGTATCCAGTAATCTTTAAATACCATTGATCCAAATCCTTTTGCTCAACTTTTGTATGGCATCGCCAACAACCACAATCGACCACCTCTTCATTAGCTAAGGTCGTCTGACAACTAGGGCACCAATTAACTCCGGAGGCCTTCTTATAAGCCAGCCCCCGTTCCAGCATCTTTAAAAAGATCCACTGATTCCATTTATAATAATCAGCCTGGCAGGTAGAAACCTCCCGCTCCCAGTCGTAAGAAAAACCCATCTTCTTTAATTCTGTTTCCATCTCTTGGATACATCTACGCGTCCATTCAGCTGGCTTGGTTTTATTTTTTATCGCGGCATTTTCTGCTGGCTGACCAAAGGCGTCAAAGCCCATAGGGTGCATTACGTTATACCCCTGCAGAGTTTTGAAACGGCTGGCCACATCGCCAATCGTATAATTACGCACATGGCCCATGTGGATTTTACCGCTGGGATAGGGAAACATTTCCAACAGATAATATTTTTTGCGTTTAGGGTCAGCTTGCGCACGGAAGGCCTGACTTTTCTGCCAAATCTTTTGCCATTTTTCTTCAATTTTTTTAAAATTATAATGCATATTTATTTGCTTCTTAATTTTCTAACCAAAGCCAAATTTTCTTTATCACTGTTTTCAGCGCTCTTAGGCGTCTCTAGAATCATGGGGATATTTTTAAACTTTGGATGATTAATAATCCTTTTCATACCACTAAGACCAATATGGCCTTGACCGATATGGTCATGCCGGTCGTGATGGCAACCCAGCTCTCCGGCTGCATCATTGAGATGGATTAACTTAACCAGTTTAATCCCCACCAGCTCCTGGATCTCATCAATCATTTTTTCCAGACCAGCTTTAGTGGCTAGGTTATAACCGGCTAAATAAGCGTGTGCAGTATCTAAACATAAACCTACGCGTGATTTTTCTTTTAAACCTTTTATGATCCTTTGCTGGTGATAAAATCTATAGCCTAGCCAAGATCCGGAACCAGAAGTATTTTCTAACAAGATGCCCACTCCAGAACCCTGGGTCTTCTCCAGAATCCTATTTAATGCCTCCACCAGCCTCTTAATTCCGGCATCCTCAGAAGTCTCCTTATGGCTACCCATATGGGTAACAATAAAATCAGCACCTAATTTTTCTGCCTCCTGGATATCTTCAATATAAGCCTGGATAGAGCCATGATACAGCCGCGGATCAGGAGAGGCTAAATTAATCAGGTAAGATATATGGATAAAAACCGGGTTAATTTTATATTTTTTACGCCTGAAGATAAACTCCTTAATATCCTCAGGAGCAATTTGGCTGCCGTTGCGCCAGGACTGCGGTGAACGGCTGAATATCTGCATGGTATCGCAACCTAAATCATGGGCGATATCCAACGCCTGGTAAATCTTTCCCGCTCCGGAAACATGCGCACCGAGTATCATAATAGTAGAAACTACACCTTCCTCTTCATCCTACCCACTAACATATCAATAGAAACATCTAAAGCATCAGCAATTTTAGTAATAGTAGTAATCGTGGGTTCTTTCGCTACGCCAGCCTCAATCTTTACAAGCGTTGCCGTTGAAATATCAGCTAAACGAGAAAGTTTTTCTTGCGATAAACGATTCCGTAACCTAAGTTTCCTAATATTTTGCCCTAACATTTCTCTTGAAATATCATATATTTATATTAATATATACGTATAGGTATAAAGCTTTACATTCTAGGAATATTATATATCATAAATCCCAAAAATCCATAAATTTTTGTTAGAAATTACAACAAAATTACGTCTATTGTTAATAGAAACTTACTCTACAAGGAAGAGGAAATGTCCAAGGCATACCCAAAAAGAATTAAGCAAATGGCGCGAAATCTCAGAAGCAAAGGTTGGTCATTAGGAGAAATTAGCTTAAAAATGGAAATACCTAAAAATACTCTTTCTGGATGGGCTAAAGATATTAAACTTAGCGACAAACAGAAAAAACGCATAAAGCAAAAAATAATTAATTCCAATAAATTTAGCAGGCCTTTAGCTGTTGCCGCTAACCGCCGGAAATTTGAACAATGGAAAGAAGCTATCCGTAATTCTGTAAAACATTTTGAAAACATTCCTCTTAAAAACCCAGAACTCGGCAAACTTATCTGTGGCATTCTTTATCTTTGTGAAGGAGCAAAATATCCAAGTTCAAGATATCTTTATTTAGGTAACTCCGATCCAAAGATAATATCATTCTTCATTGGCGCCTTAAGGCGATACTACAAAATTGATGAAAATAAGTTACGTTTCGCTATCAGTTACCGCTGGGATCAAAGTTTCCAAAGACTAAAAAATTACTGGTCAAAAGTTACCAAGATACCTAAATCAAAATGCCTAAATTCGAAACCTGATATACGTACTAAAGGAAAACCAACTTTACGAAAAGATTATATGGGGATTTGTAGAATAGTATATTACAGCGCAGCGTTGCAGTTTGAGCTACAGTCTATTGGCGAAACGATAATAAAAGTGGAGCCGGAGAGGATCGAACTCTCTGCCTCTTCCATGCCATGGAAGCGCTCTCCCAGTTGAGCTACGGCCCCTCAAATTTTACGAAGTAAAATTTGACCCCAAGCCCGCAATAAGTTTTTATATGATGGCGAGGGGACATCAAAGTTATCTATTGACCTTTGTTATTTTAGAATATAAAATGATTTCCGTCAACAAATTATTGCCGGGATGGCGAAATGGCAGACGCAGCAGCCTCAAAAGCTGCCGAGCGCAAGCTCATGTGGGTTCAAGTCCCTCTCCCGGTATAATCTACTACAGGGCCAGATCTCATTTTGGCCCTGTTTTTATTTAATATACGCAGAGATTGCCTGGTAGATACGCTTGGCGATAACTTGATAACCGCGGGCATTAGGATGGAAAAAATCGCTTTTCATCGCAGGATTAGTAATAATCCTATTTAACAGAACCGGTATAAATATTGCTTTTTTCTGTGCCGCTAGCTTCTTAAAAGCCTGACGATACTCCTGGAAAAATACCCCCGCACTGATATCCACCAAAGCCACCATTGCGCCCTTTTCCTGAATGCGCTCAATAATCTGAGTTAAATTTTTAACCGTATCCTCCTTAGGGATCTTTTTAAGAAAATCATTTCCGCAAAACTCTACAATCACTAAACGCGGATCTTTATCCAAAACATCATTTTCCAGGCGTTCTAAAGCCTCAAAAGTAGTGTCTCCATCTACCCCGGAATTAACCACCGATAACCTTACTAGCTTGCCTAAAGCTGTAGGATAATCTTCTCCCGAGTTGGCTCCGTAACCAAAAGTGATACTGTCCCCGAAACAAATAATGCTTGATCCCTTGGCATCCAGGTTGCGGATTTCGGGTTTTGCACAACCGCATAAAATGATTAAGGGAATAACGAATACCAATCTTAACTTAATTTTCTTCATATTTTAATCGTAACTGACCACAAGCAGCATCGATATCTTGCCCGCGCTCGCGCCTTAATGTTACATTAATACCCGCCCTAAATAAGCATTCTTTAAAAGAAATTGTCTGCGCACTATCAGCAGGGATAATCTTTAGTTCCGGTATGGGATTCGCCGGAATTAAATTAACTTTAGCTAATCTTAAATCCTTCAGCAACCTAACTAAATTTTGCGCTGCGACGGCGTCAGCATTAACCCCCTTAATTAAAATATACTCAAAAGTAATCTGCCGGTTAGTTTTAGCGATATATTCCTGGCAGCACTTAATTAGTGCGGCTAAAGGATACTTATTATTTACCCGCATAAGTTGGCTGCGGGTTTTATCGACAGCGGCATGCAAAGATATTGAAAGCTCTACCTGTAAATCTTCTTCTTGTAGCCTTTTTATACCTGGAATAATCCCGCAAGTAGAAATAGTGATCCGCCTGGCTCCAATATTAAAAGCCAACGGCGAATTAATCAGGCGGATTGCGCCCAGCACGTTTTCATAATTATCCAATGGCTCACCTATGCCCATAAATACAATATGCGTCAACTGGCCGCCTGAGGCGTTGTTTTTTAAATAAAGGACCTCATCTAAAATTTCACCGCTTGTTAGATTACGTTTAAATCCCTTTAGTCCGCTGGCACAAAAATTGCAGCCAAATTTACAACCCACCTGCGATGAGATACATCCGGTAATACGCCTGGCAGCCGGGATATTTACTGCTTCCACCAGATTCTTGTCGGTTAACTCAAAAAGAAATTTGGTTGTTCCGTCGCCAGACTCCTGTAAATCCGCCAACCTTAAGCTTAAAATACTAAATTCATTGGTTAAGGTTCTCCTTAAAGGGGCAGGCAAATTGCTCATCCGGCTAAACTCATAAGCGCCCTTCTGATAAATCCAATTGAATATCCCCCGGGCATGATATTTAGGACTACCCCA
>JAUYDL010000050.1 GCA_030691865.1 Candidatus Omnitrophota bacterium
TTAAGGAAGGCAGGGAGCGGATATGCCAAGAATTATCGGTGTTGATATACCTAAAGAGAAAAGAATTGAGATTGCCCTTACTTATTTATATGGGATAGGCCGGTCCCTTTCTAATGTTGTACTTAAAGAGGCCAGGATTAATCCGGATAAACGGGCTAAAGATTTAAGCGAAGAAGAAGTTTCGCGGATTACTCAAATCCTGCAAAAAGGGTCTTGGAAGATTGAAGGTGACCTGCGGCGTGATATATCTCAGAATATTAAGCGTCTTATGGATATTGGTTCCTGGAGAGGGATGCGGCATAAAAAAGGCCTGCCGGTTAGAGGGCAGCGTACACGTACAAATGCGCGCACCAGAAAAGGAAAGAAGAGAACAAATCAAGCACCAATCAAAAAAGCTGAAGCCTCGCCAAAAGCCAAGGCTCCGGCAACAAGTGGGAGTAAAAAATAAAATGGCAACAAAAGAAAAAGCAAAAAAGAAAAAAATCGCTCGCGGTGTAACCAGTGGAATTGCGCATATCCAGGCAAGTTTTAATAATACGATCATTACGATAACCGATAAACAGGGTAATGTATTAGCCTGGAGCGCTCCGGGTACCGTAGGTTACAGCGGTTCTAAAAAATCCACTCCTTTTGCCGCTCAGGTGGCTGCTACGGATGCTGCGCGTAAGGCTAAAGAGGTGGGGGTTAAAGAATTGGAAGTTTATGTGAAGGGCCCGGGTTTTGGCAGAGAGTCAGCAATCCGCGCGCTTCAGGCAGCGGGTTTGGTGGTAACTTTAATTAAGGATGTAACGCCTATCCCTCATAACGGTTGCCGTCCTAAGAAGAAAAGGAGAGTCTAATTTATGGGCCGCTATATTGGTGCAGTTTGCAGGTTATGCCGTAGACAGGGGGAGAAACTGTTTTTAAAAGGGACTAAATGCCAGACTGAAAAATGCGCAGCGGCTAAAAGAGCGTATCCGCCGGGCCAGCATGGACAAGGCCGCAGGCAGAAGCTCTCTAATTACGGAGTACAGCTGAAAGAAAAACAAAAGGTTAAAAGAATTTACGGGGTCTTGGAAAGACAGTTCCGTAAATATTTCAAAGTTGCCTCTAAGACTAAAGGGGTAACCGGTAAGGTGCTTTTACAATTATTAGAGCGCAGGCTCGATAATGTGGTTTTTCGTATGGGGCTGGGCATCTCTCGCTCACAGGCACGCCAGATTGTCAGGCATAATTTTATCGCGGTTAATTCCCGCCGGGTTAATATTCCATCATATTTAGTGGATAAGGATGATCTGATTGAAGTTAAGGCTAAGGATAAGGCTAAGGTCAAGATTAAGGATAATCTGGAGCTCTCTAAGGATAGGACCGTCCCCGGTTGGCTGGAATTTAGCGCCGCGGATATGAAGGGAAAGGTCTTAAGGCTTCCGGAGAAAACCGATATTCAGCAACCGATACAAGAGCAGTTGATCGTTGAGTTATATTCCAAGTAACCAGGAAATTAATTAAGTAGTTTTATTAAATATAATCATGGGGGGAAAGATGGGAATAAAATGGAGAGATTTTCAGTTTCCTAAAAAGCTTGAATGTGACGAGTCAACCTATACCGATACTTACGGGAAGTTTCAGGCGGCTCCTTTTGAAAGAGGATATGGCGTGACTTTGGGCAACTCTTTAAGAAGGGTCCTGCTTTCTTCGATCGAGGGTAGCGCGGTTACGGCGATTAAAATTGCCGGAATTTCTCATGAGTTCTCTACAATCCCCGGTGTCCTGGAGGATGTCCCGGAAATTATTTTGAATATCAAAAGCATAGTTTTAAATTCTCATTCCAAGATTCCTAAAACAATTTATTTAAAAGCGGATAAGAAAGGCGTAATTAAAGCTAAAGATATCAAGACAGATGAGACAATTGAGATCATTAATCCCGAATTGCATATTGCCACGCTCACCAAGGATACCAAGCTGAATATCGAGATGGAGGTATCGCGCGGCCGAGGTTATGTCACTGGAGAGTTGAATAAAAGAGAAGATAAAACTTCCGGTTTCATTGCCATTGATTCAATATTTACTCCGATTAAGAAGATTAATTATTTTGTGGAGAATACCCGTGTAGGGCAGCGTACAGATTATGACAAGTTGATCCTTGAAATTTGGACTAATGGCAGCATTAATCCTAAAGATGCCCTGCTCTACGGCTCCAATATTCTGCAAAGGCATTTGGATATCTTTGTAAGTTTTGGTCAGTTACCCGAGGATATCGCAGAAGAAGAGCCGGAAATGACCAAGGAAGATGCAGTCTTGTATGAAAAATTAAGGCTGCCGATTTCAGAGCTTGAGCTTTCAGTCAGAAGCTCTAATTGTTTAAGAGAAGCAGGGATTAAGACTATTGCCGACTTAGTCAAGAGGAGCGAAGAGGAGATGCTTAACTTTAAGAACTTTGGTAAGAAGTCTCTTACTGAGATTCAAGAGCTCTTGGTAGGTATGGGAGTCAGTTTAGGGATGCAGGTTGATCCTAAGAAAATAAAGAAATGAGACACGCAAAGAAAAGGCTGCAGTTAAGTCGTTTTGGTAGTTGGCATGATGCCACGATCAGGAGTTTGGCTAGAAACATGGTCATCTGCCAGAGTATTAAAACTACTTTGACTAGAGCTAAAGCCAGTAAGCAATTGATTGAAAAACTTATAACTTTGGGTAAGAAAAATACGCTTTTTGCCCGTAGGCAAGCGCAAAAAGTTTTGGGTGAGCATAAGTTAGTCAATCTGCTTTTTAATGAAATTGCGCCGCGTTTTGCCAAACGCAATAGCGGTTTCACCAGGATCATTGGTTTAGGCAAACGCCGTGGGGATAATGCCGAAATGGTCATTTTTGAGTTTACCGAATTAAAGATTAAAGAAGCCAAGAAACCAAAGCCGGCTAAGGAACTAAAACCGCAAGCCGCTGTCGAAGATATTGAGGGTGCACAGAAGAAATCTATACCGGAACAAAAGAAGGAATCCAAGATAGCAATTAAAGATAAACCGATTGACGAAAAAAAGCCGCAGAAGAAGTTTATGGGCGGCTTAAGGACGATATTTAAGAAGAAAAGTGATTCTTTATAAATAAAGAAAAACTTTATGAAAATAGAAACAAGGCTTGCTGAGCGCCTGAAAAAAATAAATCCATCCGCAACATTAGCAATCACCTCTGTAGCCAAAAAGCTTAAAAGCGCAGGTAAGGATATTGTTAATTTTGCCGCCGGGGAGCCGGATTTTGATACTCCTGATTTTATCAAGGAGGCGGCAATCCAGGCAATAAAATCAGGATTTACCAAGTATACCCCTACCACCGGCACCGCGGAATTAAAAAAGCTCATTTGTCAGAAATTCAAAAAAGATAATTCCTTAGAATACTCCCCCGACCAAATTATTGTTTCAAACGGCGCAAAGCATAGTATTTATAATGCGCTGATGGTACTCCTGAATCGCTCTGATGAGGTACTCATCCCCTTGCCTTATTGGGTGAGCTATCCGGAGATGGTTAACCTCTGCGAAGCCACTGTGCGTTTTATCAAGACGACTGCGGCAAATAATTTTAAAATCACCGCGCAAGATCTGGCCAAGCACATCACGCCCAAAACTAAAATCTTGATTCTTAATAGCCCGTCAAACCCCACCGGTTCAGTTTACAATAAAGAAGATTTAGTCGGGATTGCTAAAATCTGCGCAGACAAGAATATCTTTGTGATTAGTGATGAGATTTATGAAAAGATAATTTTTGACGGTTTAAAACATGAATCCATTGCTGGTTTTAATAAAGATATCTATGATTTAACGATTACGGTTAACGGTTTGTCCAAGAGCCATTCGATGACCGGCTGGCGTATTGGCTATCTTGGCGCTCCGCCCGACGTAGCGGCCGCTATTTCAAACCTGCAGGATCATTCAACTTCTAATCCTAATTCTATTGCCCAGAAAGCAGCCGAGGCCGCCTTAAGTGCTCCGGATGATTTTTCGAATAAATTATGTCAGGAGTTTGCCAAGCGAAGAGATTATTTAGCCGCCAGGATTAAAGAGATTAAGGGTTTGGATTTCTATCTGCCGCAGGGAGCATTTTATATGTTTTGCAATATTTCTAAAACCGGCTTGGATTCGATGACTTTTGCCAAGCGGTTACTGGATGAAGAGTATGTAAGTCTTATTCCGGGCAGCGCCTTTGGATTGGATGATCATATCAGAATAAGTTTTGCCACCAGTATAAGTGAATTGCAAAAAGGTATGGATAGAATGGAGAAATGGATTGCGAAGTTTTAAAATTAGGGTAAAATTAGGGGACGGTTCTATTTTTTATTATTTTTTAAATTAAAAAAATAGAACCGTCCCCATGATTCTCTAAAAAAATAGAACCGTCCCCATGTTTTTAAAAATGCCAAAGACAATAGCAGAAAAAATTTTAAGTAAACACGCTGGTAAAGATTTACAAGCGGGCGATTTTGCTGTTTGTAAGGTAGATTTTGCCTTTGGCCAGGATGGCACTTCATCAATAATTATTGATCGGATCAAGGAACTAGGGGTAACAAAATTAAAGACTTCATTTTGTATGGTTATTGATCACAGCGCCCCCAGCCCCAGCGAAGGGGTATCCAGGGTGCATAAGAAGATGCGCGATTTTTCGAAAAATTTTAAAACAGAAATTTTCGATATTGGCTGCGGAGTTTGTCATCAGGTTATTCCGGAATCCGGCAAGGTTCTACCGGGAGATTTGGTTTTAGGCGCGGATTCCCATACTTGTACATACGGGGCAATTGGCGCATTTTCTACCGGTGTTGGTTCTACGGATTTAGCCATCGTTCTTGCTACCGGAAAAAATTGGTTTAAGGTGCCCTCGACTATAAAAATTATCGTTAATGGCAAGCTGGCAGGCGGTGTTTTTGCCAAGGATATTATCCTGCATATAATTGGTAAACTAAAAAGCGACGGGGCAACCTATAAAGCTATTGAGTTTTCCGGGCCGGTAATTGATAATTTGGGAATGGATGGGCGCTTTACCATAGCTAATATGTTAGTGGAGATGGGCGCTAAAGCCGGCTTTATGCCGGTGGATAAAAAAACTGTTGACTGGTTAAAACTCAGGGGCCTTAAGAACAAGAGGATTGAAAATATCTCTGCAGATAAAGGGGCAGTTTATGAGAGCGTTTATGAATTTGATACCTCTAAGCTTAAGCCGATGATTTCTATGCCACACAGTGTAGATAATGTTGCCCAAGCCTCCTCCTTAAATAAGGTGAAAATAAGTGAAGCTTTTTTGGGTACATGTACTAATGGCCGTATAGATGATTTTAAGGCAGCGGCAAAAGTTTTAAATAAACGCAAAGTTAGCCCTGAGGTTAAGTTTATTATTGCTCCCAGCTCACGCCAGGTTTATCTGGAGGCCTTACGGTACGGCTTGGTTGAAATATTTATTAAAGCGGGCGCAGTTATTGTTGCCCCCGGCTGCGGTCCTTGTGTGGGCACGCATAATGGTATTCCTAGTGATAACGAAGCCGTGATTTCAACTGCCAATCGTAATTTTAAAGGTAGAATGGGAAATCCCGCGGCGTTTATTTATTTAGCTTCTCCGGCAACAGTGGCAGCTTCGGCACTTAAAGGTTACATCAGCGATCCCAGGGCTTACTTCTAAGTAAGGGGTGGCCCCTGTTCGCCTCTGCTGGAGAAGGGATTTTCTGGATAAAAGATTAAGGAGGACCCTCGTTCGCTTCGCTCACGAGGATTCTTCTGGATGAGACTTAAAGGAGGAATTTATGGAAATTCGTGATTTGCTTCTAATGTGTATTGAAAAGAATGCTTCGGATTTACATCTTACGGAAAAAGAACCGCCGATTTTACGGATTGATGGCAGGTTGCTGCGTACTAATCTGGAGACATTGAGTAAACAGGATTTAAAGAAGATGCTCTATAGTGTTCTTTCTAATACTCAGAAAGAAATTTTCGAGCGGGAATTGGAATTGGATTTTTCACTGGCCTTGCCCGGTTTAGACCGTTTTCGGATAAATATTCATTTGCAGAGAGGTTGTGTCGAAGGAGCTTTTCGCCGAATTCCTATTGAAATACCTACGGTTGAGAAGTTAGGTTTACCACAGATTATAACGGATTTAGCGCGTAAGCCAAACGGTTTAGTTTTGATCACCGGTCCTACGGGTATGGGTAAAACAACAACCTTAGCTGCGATGATCGATCTGATTAACAGCGAACGGGAGTGTTTGGTTACTTGTATTGAAGATCCGATAGAGTTTATTTATGTTAATAAAAAAAGCATTATTAAACAGCGCGAAGTTTATGCGGATACGCATTCTTTTGCTCAGGCCTTGCGGCATGCTTTACGCCAGGATCCCAATGTCATCGTGGTAGGGGAGATGCGTGATCTGGAGACTATCTCTACCGCATTGACTGCCGCTGAAACCGGACATCTGGTTTTAGCTACTTTACATACTCCGGATGCCCCGCAAACTGTCTCCAGAATTATTGATGTTTTTCCGCCGCATCAGCAGCAGCAAGTTAAATTGCAGCTTTCTGATTGTTTGCAGGGAGTAGTTTCACAGCTTTTGCTTCCGCATGCCTCAGGAACTGGCAGGGTGTTGGCTACGGAGGTTATGGTGGCTACCTCCAGTATTCGCAATCTTATCCGTGAGCAGCAGATTGAGCAGATTCCCACCGCCATGCAGACAGGTTTACAATATGGCATGAATACCATGGATAGCTGCCTTAAAACTCTGATGCAGAAAGGATTAATTACTTTGGATGTAGCGATGTCTAAAATAAAAAATAAGGAAGAGTTTAAGCAGCTATGAGTATCACGGGAAAAAGCGTAAAACTCGGTGATAATATTAATACGGATTTTATTATTTCCGGCAGGTATAAGTTTGCCATTACCGACATGAAGGAGTTGGCCAAACATATTATGGAGGATATTGATCCTAATTTTGCGCAGAAGATTGTACCAGGTGAGTCTATTATTGTCGCCGGCAATAATTTTGGCATGGGCTCTAGCCGTGAGCAGGCTCCTTTAGTAATTAAAGAAGCAGGGATTGTAGCGGTTTTATCAGGCCAATTTGCGCGTATATTTTTCCGTAATGGTTTTAATATCGGTTTACCCCTGATTGAAACTGATACTAGTAAAATTGATGAGGGTGATCAGTTGCAGATTGATTTAGATAAGGGGTTGGTGAAGAATCTAACTAAGGGGATGGATTTAGAGATTAAACCCTTACCTAAATTCATGCAGGATCTTTTGGCCGAAGGCGGAATAATCAATTATTATAAAAAATACGGAGAGATCAAAATTTAAATGGCGCATAAGATAACCCTGATTCCTGGTGATGGTATTGGTTATGAAGTTTCCCTGGCCGCTACTAGATGTATCGAGGCTACGGGAGTTGGCATCCAGTGGGATAGCGTGCTGGTAGGCCAGGATGCCCTGGAGAAAACCGGCGAGCTTCTGCCGCAGAGTGCGCTAGATTCAATCAGGAAAAATAAGGTTGCCCTTAAGGGGCCGATTACTACGCCGATCGGCACCGGGTTTCGTTCCGTAAACGTAGCGATCAGGCAGGACCTGGATCTTTTTGCTTGTGTGCGTCCGGCAAAAAGCTATTCCGGAGTCAGGAGCCGCTTTAAGGATATTGACTTGGTTATTGTCCGGGAGAATAGCGAAGATCTTTATGCGGGAATAGAGTTTCAGGAAGGTAAACCTGAAACTCAAAGCCTGATTACACAGATCCAAAAGTATACAAATAAGAGTATACGTCATGATTCCGGAATAAGCATTAAGTCTATATCTAAATTTGCTTCAGAAAGGATTGTCCGGTTTGCTTTCCAGTATGCCTTGGAGAATAAACGTAGAAAAGTTACTTGCGTGCACAAGGCAAATATTATGAAATTTACTGATGGTTTATTTCTGCAAATTGCCCGCCAGGTTGCTGGCGAGTTTGCCGGAAGAATAATTTTCCAGGAAACTATTGTGGATAATATGGCTATGCAGCTGGTGCAAAAACCGCATAATTATGATGTTTTGGTGCTGCCTAATCTTTATGGAGATATTATTTCCGACCTCTGCGCAGGGCTGATCGGCGGTTTAGGGGTTGCTCCCGGTGCTAATATCGGTACGCAAATGGCTGTTTTTGAGGCAGTGCACGGTTCTGCTCCTAAGTATAAAGGGAAGAATAAGGCCAATCCTACGGCCATGATTTTATCAGGTGTTTTAATGTTGCGTCATATTAAGGAAAATAAGGCAGCTGATAATTTAGAGGAAGCAGTCAGGCAGGTAATCGCCGAAGGTAAATCTGTAACCTACGATTTAAAACCTGATCCGCTTGATCCATCTGCTGTTGGCACGGCGCAGATGGCGGATGCGATTATCAGCAAATTAAAAAAAATATAGGGATATGAAGATTTCTATTATTGGTGCGGGAAATGTGGGAAGTTTAGCTGCCATGCGCATCGCCGCAGATGGCCTGGGCGATGTTTTGCTGATGGATGTAGTAAAAGGCCTGGCTTTGGGGAAGGCTTTGGATTTAGAGGATGCCCGGCCGCTTCTAAAAAGTAATTATAGTATTAAAGGCAGTGATGATATCACCAAAATTAAGGATTCAGATATTGTCGTGGTTACTGCCGGATTGGCGCGTAAGCCCGGAATGACCCGTGAGGAATTATTAGTTAAAAATGCCCAGATTTTAAAAGATGTATGTTTGAAGATAAAAGAATTAGCTAAAGCTGCGATTGTTATAATCGTAACCAATCCCCTGGATATTATGACTTTGTATGCCTTGAAGATTACTGATTTTAAACCCAGTAAACTCTTTGGCATGGGGATTAGTTTAGATACTGCCAGGTTTATTAATTTAATCTCGCAAGAATTGCACCTGCCAGCTACAGATATTGAGGCGCAGGTTGTGGGTGCCCATGGTGAAGGTATGCTTCCCTTGCCCAGGTTTACCAAAGTTAAGGGGGTAAGCCTGGATGAGTTTATCAGCGATGATAAAATTGAGTCGTTAATTAGCCGCACTATCAACAGAGGGGCTCAGATTGTTGCCAATCTTGGCGCAGGTAGTGCTTTTTTTGCTCCTTCAGCGGCAATCGCCTCAATCGTTAAAACGATAGTTAAGGATGAAAAACGCACTATTGGTTTATGCAGTTATCTAAACGGCCAGTATGGTATCAAAGATACTTGTATCGGCGTTCCTTGCCGTTTAGGTAAGAATGGTATTGAACAGATTATTGAATTAGATCTTTCGGCAGATGAACTAGCCCAGCTGACTAAATCCGCTACGGCTGTGGCTCAGACAGCAGCACAATTATTTGCTTAATCTATACCTATGTATGATCTGGCGATCATCGGAGCAGGTTGGGCAGGTTTTAACGCTGCCTTAAGGGCAAAAGAGCTGGGTTTAAAAGTTTGTCTTATCGATTCCAATCAGATTGGCGGAACCTGTCTGCATTACGGTTGTATTCCTACCAAAACATTAATCGCCTGCGCCAAGATATTTTCACTTGCCAAAAAATCATCAAATTTCGGTGTAGAGTTAAATAATCTACGGGTAAATTGGGCAACCATTCAAGAGAAAAAAGATAAAGTTGTTCGCCAGCTTGCGCAGGGTATGCAGAGTAAGCTGGCCGGGATTGATTTTATTAATTCCTTGGCGCAAATTATCTCTAACCGGGAAGTAAAAGTTGATGGCCGCATAATCAATGCTAAGTTTATACTTATTGCTACCGGAAGCCGTCCCATCCAATTACCGGAGTTAAAATTTGATCGAAAAAAGATAATTTCAAGCGATGAGGCTCTTGCCTTATCTGAGATTCCGCAATCTCTGTTAGTTATCGGCGCAGGCGTGATTGGTTGTGAATTTGCTAGTTTATTTTCTATTCTTGGGGCACAGGTGACGATTGCTGAAAAGATGCCGCTACTTTTGCCGACAGAGGATAGGGAGGTAGCCAGGAAGATAGAAGTTATTTTTAAGAAAAAAGGAATTAAGGTAGTTACCGGTGCAGATATTTCTACTTTTGATTTAGAGAATTATTCTAAAACCTTGGTTTGTGTCGGACGCGCCCCTTTAACCAATGGATTAGGTTTGGTGGATTTAGGGGTCCAGTTAGAAAACAATAGAATAGTGGTTGATGATTATCTTAAGTGCAGCCTGGATAATATTTATGCCGCCGGGGATTGTACGGGGCAGGTGATGCTTGCTCATTATGCGGCTTATCAGGGTGTAATGGCAGTACAGAATATGGTCTCCCGTAACAGACAAAAGGCTGATAATTTAGTTGTGCCTGCCTGTATTTTTACCGAGCCGCAGATTGCCAGTGTGGGTTTAAATGAAGAGGATGCGGTTGCTGCGGGTTTGAAAATTAAAGTACACAAGTTTGATTTTCATGCCAGTGCAATGGCGCGCATTATTGATGAAACTGAAGGGTTTGTTAAGATCATTAGCAATCAAGAGACTGGCCAGATAATTGGTGCAGCTATAATTGGCCCGCAGGCTACGGAATTAATTGCTACTTTAGTTGTAGCAATTTCCTGTCATCTTACTTTTAGTGAAGTTGGCGCGATGATTTTTGCGCATCCTACTTTCTCTGAGTCAATACCTGGGTCGTTAAATTAAATAAGTTGGTAAAATAATGTTCCCACTCGCAGGAGCTTGAGGGTCATTTTTCCCCAAGCGCCAGAGGCTGGGGAAAAATGAGGAGGACCCGATGATCAAAGTCGTTTTGCCGGAATTAGGGGAGGGCATTACTAAGGCGACCGTTTCATATTGGTTTTTTAAGGATGGTGAAATGGTAAACGAGAATGATGATTTGGTGGAATTAACTACGGATAAATCTACCTTTAATCTGCCTAGTCCCTGCAAAGGAATAATCTCTGAGATTATGTATAGCGAAGGGGATACTGTAAACGTAGGGCAAATTCTGGCTGTGATCAACGAAAGTTAGCCATTTTTATTGACAATATCTGACTTCTCTAGTATATATAAGATTAGTCTAGATATGTTAGAAAACAAAGGAAGGCTATGGTTATCAGTAAAGAAATTATGACGGCAAAAGAAGTTGCGCAGTATTTGAGCATACATCCGCTTACGGTGCATAAATATGCCCGGGAAGGGAAGATCCCGGCATTTAAGATCGGTACGGATTGGCGTTTTCATAAAAAATCTCTTGAGAAATGGATTCATCAGAAGTCAACCTCTAATCTTAGCAGGAGCAATCGACTCGAAGGGAAAGTTATAAATTAAATGCCAATTGATTATAAAAAAGAATTAGAGAGCACAGCCAGAAACATGATCTTTGTGCACGATCCGGACCTTTTGATTAAGATGATCGTGCGGATGATGGTGGATAAAGCCAAGATTGCCCACGCCAGTTTCTTTTTACACAACAAAGAAAAACAAGGCTATCTGCTTACGGTTTCCCGGGGCTCATTGCATAAGAAAATTCCCTTGGATTTAGTTTGTATTGATAAAGATGATGTGTTAATCCGTTTCTTTAGAGAGCATAAGAGCAGTTTTATCTTTGGGAGGGAGGCGTTATTACTTGGTGAAGCAAAACTGGCGCTAAAAGGCGATAAATTGAAATCAGAAGCCAAGCAGCAACTGGCCCATGTCATTTATCAAATGGAGCTCTTGGAAACGGTGGTTTGTATCCCTAGTTATTTCCGGGATGAATTGTTAGGGCTCCTATTGTTGGGTAAGAAGGAGAGCGGCAAGAAATTTATCGACGAGGAGTTGGATTTTTTTGTAGCGCTTAATTCCAATGTGGCTATGGCCATCAGAAATGCGCAATTGTTTAAGGAGTTAGAGTATGAATTAGATCGTAAACATCAGTTGTTTATCCGTACTACTATAGCTCTGGCCGCGGCTATTGAAGCCAAGGACCATTATACCCATGGACATACTAGCCGGGTAACAAATATAAGTATGGAGATTGCCCAGAGGATGGGAATAAAGGCGAAGAAAAATTTTGATGGCAAATTCTTGGAGAATTTACATATTTCCAGTCTCCTGCACGATATTGGCAAGATCGGTGTGCCGGAGCATATCTTGAATAAAAGAAGCAGCCTTACTGTGGGTGAGCGTAATCGGATTAAAGAGCATCCAATGATCGGAGTAAATATCTTAAAGTCGATTAAAGAGCTGGAAGGCGCAGTTTTAGGAGTCAGGTATCATCACGAACGATTCGACGGCATGGGTTATCCTGAAGGCCTAAAAGGTGATCAAATTCCCCTGATTGCTTCGATAATCACTGTAGCAGATTCTTTTGATGCGATGAGCTCTGACCGGTCATATCGGGCAGCCCTGAATAAGGTTGACGTAATTAATGAAATCAGGCATTTAAGCGGCCGGCAGTTTTCTCCCGCAGTTGCGGATACTTTTTTGGAGCTTTGCCAGGAAGGTAAAATTTAATTTTTATCATGCACCCTAAACGTATAATTTTAATGTATATCTCTGAAGTTTCCGGCCATCGTAGTGCTACTCTGGCTATTGAAAAGGCAATTAAACAACTGCATCCGGATTCTGAGATCTTAAATATTAATGCCTTTAATTATACTAATCCCATATCAGAAAAAGTGATTAATCGGATTTATATGGAGGTAATTAAGCGTACTCCTAAGATCTGGGACTATCTTTATGATAATCCCAGCGTAGTTAAGAGCCTGGAAAATATTAAACAGCACGTCCATAAATCAAATTCGCCAAAACTCAAAAAACTCTTCGATAGTTTTAATCCGGATCTAGTAGTTTGTACTCAGGCGTTCCCCTGCGGGATGGTCGCTGATTTCAAGAAAACTTATGGGGTAAATTTACCGCTGGTGGCGGTACTTACGGATTATATCCCGCATTCTTATTGGGTTTATGATGCGGTGGATTATTATATAACTCCTTCGGAGGAAGTATCCGCGCGCCTGGAGAAAAAAGGAGTTAAGCCACTTAAGATTAAGCCCTATGGGATTCCGTTTGATCTTAAGTTTAATCAGAAGCTAAAACCTGAAGATATCTTCTGTAAATTGAAACTAAATCCGCATAAGCCGGTAGTATTAATTATGGGAGGCGGCCAGGGCCTGGGTCCGATTAAAACGATTGTTAAATCACTAGAAAAAAGCGAGCATGATATCCAGGAGTTGATTGTTGCCGGGACCAATAAGAAATTATTCCGTTCGTTGAAACGAAAAATAAAACATTATAAGAAAGAGATTCATCTGTTTGGTTTCGTCCAGAATATCCATGAATTAATGCATATTTCCAAGGTGATTATATCTAAGCCCGGAGGGGTCACTACTGCCGAGGCCTTAAGCATGGGGCTGCCCATGGTTATTGTTAAGCCAATTCCCGGCCAGGAAATAAATAATACTAATTTCTTGACTCAAAAGCAGGCAGCAATTAAGGTGGATGAACCTAAAGAGGTCTATCGGGTCATTGATGATTTGTTAAAGAATAAGGTAAAATTAGAGCGGCTGAGAGCCGCCGGATTAAAGATTGCTAAACCTGGCGCAAGTATGGATATTGCCAAGCTCATTTTAAGTTTATAAATCGTGTTTAATAATTATATCTATCGCTTCGGTCAATTTCTCGCGCTAACCTTACCGCTAAGATTAGTTTATTTTTTAGCGGCTTTTTTAGCTCAAGGATATTATTTTTTTGCCTTCTGTGACCGGCGGTCTGTAAAAGCTAATCTGCGGGTTATTTTTCCTAAAGAATCGAATCTCCAACTACGTAAAATTAGCAGAATGGTGTTTCGGAATTTTGCTAAATATCTGGTAGATTTCTTCCGTTTTGAAAAGTTAAATCGTCAATATATAGATAAAAACATAAAATTAGAGAATCTGCATTATTTTGATCAGGCTTTAGCCAGGGGTAAGGGCGTAATTGTCTTGACCGCGCATTTAGGTAATTGGGAGTTAGGGGGGGTAGTTATTGCGCAATTAGGCTATCCTTTTTGGGTGGTAGCTTTGCCGCATAAAAATAAAAAGGTTAATGATTTTTTTGATGCCCAGAGAAACAGAAAAGGGGTCAAGGTTATTGCCATGGGTAAGGCGATAAGGAGTTGTATTACCGAAATCAGGAATAATAATATGGTGGCCTTAGCAGGTGACCGGGATTTTACCGAAAGAGGGATTATTATAGATTTTTTCGGCAGGCCTATGCATTTTCCTGAAGGCCCGGCAGCCTTGAGCCTGATGACCGGCGCCAGTATTGTCCCTGGATTTATGCTTAGGAATCCGGATAACAGCTTTACCCTGAGAATAGAAAAACCGATAGAATTCTTACCGAGCGGTGATAAAGCAAAAGATTTAGCGAATCTAATCAAAGTGTATAAAGTTGTCATTGAAGATTATATACGTAAATATCCGGAGCAGTGGTATGTTTTTCGCAGATTCTGGGTAGACCCAGCCCTTCCGCCGCGGGCAGGGGTTAAAGAATGAAAGGAAGAACTGGGTGCGTATCTGTGTAATTATCCCCACTTATAATGAATCCCGGGCAATTGCTAATTTGATTAATCAGATTACTAAATTAGGACTAGAGGTAATTATCATTGATGATGGTTCAGCTGATGACACAGTAAAGATCGCTACTGCTTGCGGCGCTAAGGTCTTGGTTAACCTGAAGAATATGGGTAAAGGGGCGTCTTTAATTAAGGGGTATAATTTTGCACTCCAGCGTGATTTTGATGCCGTGATCAGTATGGATGGCGATGGCCAGCATTCGCCTGATGATCTTTTGGCCTTTATCCATAAGGCTCAAACTTCTCAGAGCGCGCTGATTGTGGGAAACCGCATGGGGATGACTAAAGGAATGCCTGTCTTGCGGGTGATTACTAACTTTTTGATGTCAAAATTTATCTCTCTAATTGTTAAGCAGAATATTCCTGATACACAATGTGGATTTCGCCTAGTAAAAAAGGAATTATTGGCTAAGATAGATCTGTCAACTTCTAAGTATGAAACTGAATCTGAAGTTTTAATTAAGGCGGCGCATCTGGGTTTTAAAATTGAATCTATTCCAGTTAAGACAATTTATTCCGGGCAAAAAAGCCAGATTAATCCTTTAGTCGATACTTTAAGGTTCTTACGTTTTATGATTCAGGAGTTTATCCGGCCCCCTAAACATGCTTAATGTTATTCTGCAATATTTAAACCAACTGCCTAAAGATTATGTCGTGATGATTGTCGGCGCTTTACCTATTTGTGAATTAAGAGGCGCAATACCGTTGGCCTTGTCATTCGGAATGCCGCTGCTCAAGGCTTTTTGGCTTTCCGTCTTAGGTAATTGCTTAATTGTGGCTCCGGCGCTTTTTCTTTTTGAGCCGGTGACCAAGGCTTTAAGAAAATTCAAGATCTGGTCGCGTTTTTTTGATTGGATCTTTGAACGCACCAGGAGAAATTCAGACGCTATCCAGAAATATGAGGCTTTGGGGCTGATATTTTTTGTGGCTATACCGCTTCCGATAACCGGCGCCTGGAGCGGAGTGATCGCGGCGTCTTTATTTAAGATTCGTTTTCGTTATGCATTTTTAGCGATTATTGCCGGGGTGATTTGTGCGGGGCTGATTGTTTCGACATTATGTGCTTTAGGTATGTTGAGTTGGAAGGCGGTGGCAGTATGATCCAGGTTTATACGGGAAACGGAAAAGGTAAAACCACTGCTGCTTTTGGGCTAGCTTTAAGAGCAGCCGGAGCAGGGCTAAATGTCTATATCGGCCAATTTGCCAAAGGAGGCTATTATCATGAAATTAAAGCGTTCAAGAAAATCGATAATATTAAGGTAGAGCAGTTTGGCCGCCGCTGTTTTATAAAAAAATCTCCTGAAAAAATTGATAAACAAATGGCTCTGGCCGGTTTGAAGCGGTCAAATGAAATTATCGCCGCAAGAAAGTACCGGGTGGTTATTCTGGATGAAGTTAACATCGCTGTAAAATTAAAACTGATACCTTTGAGCGGTTTGCTGGAATTAATAAAGCATACTCCTAAAACAATAGAGTTGGTGCTTACCGGCCGTTATGCCCATCCTAAGATAATAAAATTAGCGGACTTGGTTAGTCGAATAAAAGAAGTTAAACATTATTATGCTAAAGGGGTAAAGGCGCGCCGGGGGATTGAGTTTTAAAAAAAGACGTTTTCCTTTTTTCCTTGACAAATAATTGTTGAGTGTTAAAGTAAAGAAGAAAATTTAGTAGTATAAATATAGGTTAAGGGAAATCCGTAGGCTACCAAAAATCGGATGCGGTCCCGCCGCTGTAACCGGGGACGAAAATCACAATTTGCCACTGCCTCACACCCAGTTTGCTGGGTTTGGGGTGGGAAGACGTGATGATTAGGTTGATCCGGAAGCCAGAAAACCTGCCTATATAGAAGAATAGACTAGTTAAATATAGTCTATATTCTCGCGGAAGGATGAAGTAAACCAGGGTGCAATCCTTAGGTTCTCGAAAGAGGGCTTAAGGATTTTTATTTTAGGAATATATCTTTATGGCAAGTCTGATTCTTATAAGGCATGGTGAAACGGATTATAGTTCAGAAAGTAGATACTGTGGGTATAGCGACCCGCCCTTAAATAAGAAAGGGATATGGCAAGTTAAAAGGTTAGCTGAAAGGCTAAAAAGATTAAATGTTGATAAGGTTTATTCAAGTGATTTGAAAAGAGCTGCCAAGACAGCAAAGATAATCTTTAAGGATAAATCGATTGAGGAATCGCAGGATTTCAGGGAGATAAATTTTGGTATTTTTGAAGGACTGAAATACGAAGAGATTATTAAAAAATACCCGAAACTCTATAGAACTTGGCTGGATAATCCGACAATGGTTAAAATTCCTAAGGGCGAGGCGCTAAAAGATTTAAGTAAAAGGGTTAGAAAAAGGTTATCTCTTATTCTTTTCCAACATAAGGATGGAAAAATAGTCTTAGTCACCCACGGCGGTCCGATAAGAGTAATATTATGCGATGCCTTGAAATTTAGCTTAGAGGCGTTTTGGCAAATAGAGCAAAATATCGGAGCTTTAAATATTATAGAGTATTCTGAAAAATCGGAGCCTCACGTAGTTAAAATGAATGATACATCGCATCTTTTGATTAAAGAAAAAATTGCCTTATGAAAAGACTTATTCTTATTTTAGGCGGCGCAAGAAGCGGTAAGAGTAGTTATGCAATGAATCTGGCAAAATCCACAGGTAAAAGAATAGTTTTTATCGCTACGTGCATTCCCGGCGACAGCGAGATGAAACATAGGATAAAATTGCACAAAAAATCCCGCCCTCGCACATGGAGAGTGATCGAAGAAGGGATTCATATTGATTCCGCTTTAAGAGAGGTGAAAGCTGGATACGACGCGGTATTGATCGATTGTGTAGGATTGTTTATTTCCAATCTTATGGCGGTTGAGTCCAGCGATAAAAAGATAGAAGAGAAGGTGCGAAGCGTGATTGACGCAATCAAAAAGAGCGCATGCGAGGTAATAGTCGTTTCAAACGAAGTCGGTATGGGCATAGTGCCTGATAACCCGTTAGCGAGACGTTTCAGGGATCTTCTCGGCCGTGTTAATCAGATGATAGCTCAGAGCGCCGACAAGGTGATTATGATGTACGCGGGTATTCCGATGGTAATGAAAGGAGAGCATGATGCAACTGCTACAAGATACAATACAAAAGATTAAAAAACCTGATTATTCCTTGGCGCAAGAGGCTCAAAAGAGGCTGGATAATCTGACCAAACCGCAAGGCAGCCTTGGACGCTTGGAAGAGATCGCCAAGCAGATGATTGTCATTACTGGGAATTTGCGGCCGCAGCTAAAAAATAAAGTTATCTTTACGATGGCCGCAGACCACGGCGTTGTGTCAGAAGGGGTAAGTGCGTTCCCTAAAGAAGTGACTCCGCAGATGGTATATAACTTTTTAAAGGGCGGCGCGGCAATAAACGTGTTAGCCCGTCATACAGGAGTAAAAGTCATCGTAGTTGATATGGGGGTGGCAGTTGATTTAGAAAGCCATCCCGGCCTAATTGTAAAGAAGATAGGCTATGGCACAAAAAATATGACTGAAGGCCCGGCGATGTCCAAAAAAGAGGCCATTGCTTCGATAGAAGGAGGAATCGAAATTTTTGAGGCCGAATACGCCAAAGGTATCGATATCGTAGGAACAGGCGATATGGGGATTGGGAACACAACACCTTCGGCTGCCATAGCTGCGGTTATTACCGGTAAATCTGTTGAGGAGATTGCCGGAAGGGGTACGGGGATTGATGATGCAGGATTATCAAAAAAAATCGCCGCGATCAAAAAAGCGATAAAGATTAACGCTCCTCAATCAACTGATGGGTTGGATGTGTTAGCTAAGATCGGCGGTTTTGAGATCGGAGGATTGGTAGGCGTGATTCTGGCCGCGGCAGCGCGGAAGGTGCCTGTTGTGATAGATGGATTTATCTCTACCGCTGCAGCGCTCATTGCCTATACGCTTAAGCCTGCGGTAAAAGAATATATGATCGCAGCGCATTGCTCACAGGAGAAAGGGCATAGATTGATGCTTACGCATATGGATTTAAGGCCGCTATTGGATTTAGATATGCGCCTTGGTGAAGGGACCGGAGCGGCATTAGGAATGAGCATTATCGAAACAAGTATAAAAATTTTAACCGAGATGGCCACGTTTCAGAGTGCGGGTGTCTCCGAACGCGATGATGCGTAAGAATTTTATTATGAAACGTCTATTGATCGCACTTCAATTCTTAACCGTTTTGCCGTTTAATATCCATAAAGAAATCACAGCGCAAGACTATGGCAGATCACTCGTATATTTTCCTGCGGTCGGGGCGGCCATGGGAGGTGTGTTATCATTCGTGTCGTTGTCCTGCGGGTTTCTGCCTGTGCCGGTTGCGGCGGCAATTGTGCTGATAGCCTCAGCATTTATCACCGGGGCGTTGCATCTTGATGGTTTCGCGGACACCTGCGACGGTTTTTATGGGTCAAAACCCAAAGAAGAAATCCTCGAGATAATGCGCGACCCAAGGATCGGGGTCATGGGAGTTGCCGGCATAACGTTACTTTTACTCCTAAAATTCTCCTTGATTATTAGTATTCCGAAAGACGTTCTTTGGCGGTCACTGATCACGATGTGTTGTCTTGCGCGTTGGACGCAGGCAATAGGATGCCTCCTACCGTATGCCCGCAATGAAGGTAAGGCGGGATTATTTATTAAATACGCTCGTAAGAAAGATATTATCATAGGCGGTATTTTTACAATAATTGTTTTCTCTGCGTTATTTGGCTTAAAAGGCATTATAATTTTCTTTAGTTCCCTTATTTCGGCATTACTATTTATCCGTTACGTAAAAGCTAGAATAGGCGGGATGACCGGCGATACCATCGGAGCAGTAAGCGAGATTACAGAAGTAAGCGCGCTCTTTTTTATTCTTACAGTAGGCTCGATATGGACTTGATACTGTTTTCCTATATTGCGGATTTCGTTTTCGGCGACCCTTATTGGTTTCCTCATCCGGTGCGGCTGATGGGCAGGCTAATTTCAATTCTGGAGAGAACGCTCAACGGCAGTACGCATAAGACTATCCAACGTTTTTATGGGGCGGTCACTGTACTCGGCGTGATTGCTATAAGTGGGGTATGCGTATATGCGATTATTGAACTGGTAGGAAAGTTGCATCCTATTGCCGGAAAGATCGCATGGATCTTTCTTGCCTATACAACACTTGCCATCAAGGATTTAGTTATACATGCCCGCGCGGTATGGAAGCGGCTTTCGATAAACGATATTGAGGGAGCCCGCAAGAAACTTTCTCTTATGGTTGGACGGGATACAGAGAAATTGTCACAAGATGAGGTTATTCAAGCAACAGTAGAGACAGTTGCCGAGAGTACGACCGATGGGATTGTCTCGCCGCTCTTTTATTTGTTTCTGGGTGGTCCGGTGCTTGCGGTTATGTTTAAGGCAATAAGCACGCTTGATTCGATGATCGGGCATAAGAATGAGAGATATCTTTACTTTGGATGGTGTGCCGCCAAGATCGATGACATCGCTAATTTTATCCCGGCACGGATTACTGGATTATTGATTCCTATAGCAGCTTTGTTTTCCGGTAAGGATTCCGTGCAGTCTCTTCGCATTATGTTCAGGGATGGCAAAAAACAAGATTCTCCCAATAGCGCAATTAGTGAAGCGGCAATGTCCGGCGCATTAGGAGTGCGGCTCGGCGGAACTTGTAGCTACTCGGGCAGGATAGTCAAGCATCCATATTTGGGAGAGCAGCGACGGCCGATATCGATATCTCTTATCAAGGAAGCCATAACAATAAGCGAAGTTAGCTCATTGTTAATGCTTGCGGTTGGAATTCTGTTTAAGCAGGCGGTTATGCATTTGATTTGTTTATGAAAAATATGGAAAACCTCTATCAACATGGTGGTAATATTTATGAAATTAAGCAAAGGCGAAAAACGCCTGTGCTGGATTTTAGCGCCAATATAAACCCTTTGGGAATTCCTCCGAGGATTAAGAAATTGTTAAACAAGCAGCTCAAAGATTTAGTTCATTATCCTGATCCCAGAGCGTTTCGCCTTGTGGCTGCGCTTGCTCGCTATTGGAAAATAAAAGAAGAAAACGTGCTGGTTGGCAACGGTTCAACCGAGCTCATTTATCTCATCCTGAATGCCTTTCGGCCTGATAAAGTAATTCTTCCTGTACCTTCTTTTACCGAATATGAGCGCGCAGCCAGGATTTCAGGGAGTCAGGTACGGTTTATACATATGTTGGAAGGCGAAGGTTTTTGTTTGAATCTCGATCACATCAATAATTGCGATATGCTTTTCATGTGCAACCCTAATAATCCAACAGGAAATCTGATTGTGAAAACCAGAGCAGATATTGAAAATATCCCTGCCAAGCGAATCGTTATTGACGAGGCTTTCATGGATTATGTGCATAATGAACAAGCGCACACATTTATTGCTCAGGCAACACGGTCGAAAAAGTTCATTGTGCTTAGGACGCTAACCAAGTTTTTTGCCTTGCCGGGCCTGCGGGTCGGGTATGTAATCGCGCATGAGGATAATATTAAAGTTTTTAAACGATATCAAATGCCGTGGAGCGTCAATGTATTAGCCCAAGCAGCTGCTGAACATGTGCTCAACGAAGATACGTTTATTCAACGCTCAAAGCAGCTTATTGAAAGGGAGCGTGTCTTTCTCTACGAGTCTCTCGGCCGGATTAAAGGGCTTAAACCGTATCCTTCCGTGACAAATTTTCTTTTAATCAAGATAGAGGATGAATGGATTACGTCAACGTGCCTTAAAAAACGATTACTCAAGAAAGGTATTCTTATCAGAGATTGCGTTAATTTTCGCGGTCTGGATAGGCAATTTATACGCGTAGCAGTACGTTCGCATAAAGAAAACATACGGTTGATGCGGGCATTAGAGGAGTGCGTATGAAAAAAGAAATCAAAACATTACGTCGTGTGCTTTTAGAGGCGGTGCGGCGCCAGCCGTATGATGGGCTCCTTTTTTCAGGCGGGCTTGATACCGCTGTAATTGCGGCTCTCAATCCTAAGGTAGTGGCGGTGACGGTAAGCTTGGGAAACGATACGGAGGATATCTATTATTCCGGACTATTAGCCAAAAAGTTTGGCTTCAAACATATTCATTATGAGGTAGATGTTGATGAGGCCATTGCCGCCGTACCTGAAGTGATCAGAATTCTGCATTCCTTTGACCCGGCGATACCTAATGATCTAGCCGCCTATTTTGGTTTGAAGAAGGCTAAAGAGCTTGGGGTGTCCGCAATAGCCACTGGAGATGCCGGTGATGAATTGTTCGGCGGGTATTCCTTTATGCAGGAGATGGATGATTTAGATAGTTATATCCGCAGAATCACTAAGACCATGGTATATAGCTCTAATGATATCGGTAGATTTCTGGGGCTCAAGATCGTCCAGCCGTTTACCGACAAAGAAGTCGTGGATTTTGCCCTGAGTCTCCCCAAGGAGATGAAGATAAGGAAGGAAGGCAATTGCATATGGGGTAAGTGGATTGTGCGTAAAGCATTTGAAGAGATGCTCTCTAAGGAAGTTGCCTGGCAGAGCAAGCGGCCTCTTGAAATCGGCTCTGGAATGACCCGCATAAGAGAGGTTATCAGCAAAAAAATTTCTGACGATGAATTTAAAGAAAAACAACAAGCCTATCCTGTGAAATTTTTAAACAAGGAGCACCTTTACTATTACGAGATTTTCCGTAAAGTAGTAGGCAGTATTCCTACGCCAAAAGATACGAAAAAACCTTGTTTGGGATGTGGCGCTGGCTTAAAAATAGATACTTTTCACTGTAAAGTTTGCGGTTCCAACCAATTATCACCTACGTGGTGATAATTTATAAATAAAGGGGGTGATGTAGAATGGAGAAAAAAGAGCGCAAAGTAAAGAAAAACGTGATTGCCTATCGTAAGAAGTGCAAGGCAAATGGCACGGGTTTGTCTCATTATGTTCTTTTAGACAAGAAATAGAGTGATTTATCTCGCCGGAAAGGCCGCAAATAGAACAGGTCGGTCTTTCCGGAATTGATAACAAAACATATTTTTTACATTCTAGCGGAGAATAATGTATCAGTTAAATCGTTTTAATACGGCTGACGGTTTACAGCTTCAGCCTATAGACATTGGGCATAAAGATTATATCGGAGTTATCTCTGCGGATACGGCATTCTGGGCGCTGGTGAGGAAAGATCAAGTCAGCCAGGTTCTAAACGACTCTCCTTTGCTTCGTAAATACCATAGGAAGCTAGGGGTTTTTAGCGAGGAGATAAAGACTTTAAGGACGGCTTTAAAGCCGTCCGCGGTATATTTTAATCCTACGGATCGCTGCAACTTGAATTGTTCATATTGTTACATTCCAAGAAGCTTACGCAAGAATGGTAAGCATATGTCTAGCCGCAAGCTTTTGGAAGCGCTAAAGATTTTAAAAACTTATTTTAAATCCAGCTTACCTAAAGGACAAAAACCGCAGATTGTTTTTCACGGCGCAGAACCCCTGCTTAATAAAGAGGCTGTTTTTTTAGCCATAGATAGATTTGGCCAGGATTTTCGTTTTGGCATTCAAACCAACGGAACACTTTTGGATTCCCAGGATATAGAATTCCTAAAATCAAGAAGAATAAGTATTGGCCTTTCTCTCGATGGAGCCACTCCTTATGTAGCTGATCGCTTGCGCAGAAACTGGGGCGGCCGCGGTGTTTCGCAGAAAGTAATAAAAGCAATCCGGCGGCTTAGAGGCTATGATAACTATTCTGTTATTTCTACCGTAACCAAAGAGAATATGGCTTCGCAGGTTAAGATGGTTGAATTCTTACATCGCATGGAAGTGCCTACATGTATGCTTAATCCTGTGCGCTGCACTCTTATCAACAGTCGTAAGTATAAGCCTTTGGATTCAGACATAGCCAGGCATTATTTGCAGGCGCTGGATCGCTCATATCAACTTTATCAAAAAACCGGCCGTAAACTTGTGGTAGCAAACTTCGCCAACATCTTAATTGGCATTATTGCTCCTTTAGCTCGTCGCTTGATGTGCGATATCTCGCCCTGCGGCGGCGGAAGGTGTTTTTTTGCGGTTTCAAGTAGCGGGGATATGTTTCCTTGCAGCGAATTTATTGGAATTAAAAAGTTTAAAGGCGGCAATATTTTTAAAGATGATATCCGGAATGTTTTAAAAACAGCGTCATTTAAATCTGTTACACAGAGGTGTATTGAGAATATTGAGTCTTGTCATCGTTGCGCTATCCGTCATTTTTGCGGCGCGCCTTGTCCTGCTGAAGCCTATGGGATGAACGGCTCAACTGAAACCAGAGGAGCATTTTGTGAACTTTATGTAGAGCAAGTCCGCTATGCCTTCCGTCTTATTGCTGACAATAAAACCGACGCTTATCTTTGGGATGGATGGGATAAAGATGCTTTTACTACTTTTAAGATGAGATAACCTTAAGGAGGTTTTAGTATGTTTCAAAATCACGGAAAGGCTTTTGTTTCCTGGAGCGGCGGGAAGGACTCGACATTGGCATATTACAATGCAATCAAAAATGACAAAGTAAAGGTTGCATATCTATTGAACATGCTTTCTGAAAACGGTACGCATTCGCGTTCTCATCATTTGAGTGTAGCTATGCTGAAAGCGCAGGCAGAAGCCATGGGGATTCCTATTATGCAAAGACAAGCGACTTGGGGAGGCTATGAAGAAGAATTCAAAAAGGCCCTTACGTTTTTTAAGAAAGAAGGAGTTCAGGCTGGCGTATTCGGAGATATAGATGTGCAAGAACATCGTGATTGGGTTGAGCGGGTCTGCAGCGAAAGCGGCTTAAATGCGATACTGCCTTTGTGGCAGCGGTCAAGAGAGTCGCTTATGGGCGAGTTCATCGCTTGCGGGTTTAAGGCGGTTATTGTAGCGGTAAAGCTTGAATGTATGGGCAGTGAATGGCTGGGAAGGCAGCTTGATGCAGAGTTTGTCAGGGATATAAAGCGCCTGCCGCAGGTTGACCTTTGCGGAGAAAACGGCGAGTATCATACTTTTGTCTATGACGGGCCTATTTTTAAGAAACCCGTGGAGTTTACTACGGGAGAAAAAGTTTTGAAAGATAATCATTGGTTTTTAAACCTTTTCTCGAGGTAAAAGTTTTATGGGTGTTTATCATATTACTTACGTGCCAAAGTTAAGCGAGGTTTGCCTTTATTTTAATAGCGCCTGTAATTTTTCCTGCAGAGGCTGCATTGGCGATACTTACCCTTTAGATTGTCATTTGGATAAGAAGGAGGCTGCGCAAGCAAAAAATAGGGCGCTTAACATAAATAAAGTCGTGCCTTATTTAAAGCCCTTGTCCTTAAAAAAAGCAATCTTTTTGGGCAAAGAGCCAACAATAGATAGAGATTTTTTACCTTTGGCAAGAATTTTAAAGAAAGATTTTTTTACTCACAATATTTTTATCACCAATGGCTGGGAATATGTTGAGGATGAAGCAATTGATGAAGCCTGTGTAAGCATTAAAGCAATTACTCTAGAGTTATTTGAGGATTTTACAGGTAAAGATGACCCACTTCGGGTTTTAAATAACTTTAAAAAATACGCCCATAACCACAATATTAAACTCCGAGCTGAAAGTATATTTATTCCCGGATACATTGATAATATTGAGATAGAAAAAATCGCGAAATTTATAAGCAGTGTTGATTCTACAATCCCTTATCGCATTGATGGATATATTCCCTATTCAGAAAATGACAGGTTCAGGCGGCCAACTAAAAGCGAAATGGAAGAGGTAAAGTTGGTCGCTGAAAAATACCTACAGAATGTTTCTATTCTGCATTTTGGAACAAAAGTAAAGCATGAAGTGAAAAGATTATATTAAGATAGGAGATGGAGCAAATGGATAAACAGCTTGGTAACCTTTATATCGTAGGCGTGGGCCCGGGTTCTTCAGCGTATCTGACTATGCAAGCAAAACAAATCATTGAACAGTCCGATGTAATCGCTGGTTATGAACTAAGCCTAAACGCTGTTAGAGAATCACTAAGCAATAAAAAAGTTTTGGTTCAAACTGTTGAGAATCAAAATGAGATGCTCGATATAGTGGCAAGAGAAAGAGAGATAGGCAAGGATTGTTCGATATTGCGGGTTGGGGATCCGTGTTATTCCTCCGGTATTAAGGAACTTCTTGATCGGTTTAAGGATGCTCAGGTAATTCCAGGTATAAGCTCAATCCAGGTGGCCGCGGCTAAATTAGGCTTAGTTTTAGAGGAAGTAACTGTTTTGACGTTTCATACTCTACGCGGCGATATGAAAATAACAAAATCTATGCTTTTGAATAGCGTAAGGGATGGGAGGATAACTATTGTGCTCGTTGTAGCAGATTTTATGCCACAGGATGTTGCCAATTTTCTCATATCCGGTGGTATCGACCCTAAGCTGCCAGTTACTATCTTTGAGAATCTATCCTTGGAAAACGAGCGCATTTTTCATGGAGGACTAAGCGGCATACTCAAAGAGTCTTTTACCTATCTTTCTGTAATGGTAATCGGGGTATGAGGATATATTAAATGAGAAATTCAAAATTATCAATTGGGAAAATAGGAATAATTGTATTTTTGTTTACAGCGCAATCTCTATTGGCTCAAGAAAATTTCCCTCAAAGAATAATTTCTTTGGGGCCTTCTATAACTAAGGCGCTATATCTTTTAAGAGTTCAGGAGAAGTTGATAGCTAATACCGTCTACTGCATTGATCCTCCTGAAGCAAAAAAGAAAGAAAAAGTTGGCACAGCTTGTAAGGTAAACATAGAGAAAGTATTTCGTCTTGAGCCCGATTTAGTTTTGGCAACGTCTTTAATAGACCCGCGCTCAATAGAGAAATTAAAGAACTTAGGGCTAAGGGTTGTCACCTTTTCTACGCCAAAAAATTTTAATGATATATGTAAACAGTTCTTGGAATTAGGCAGGTTAGTTGATAAAGAAAATGAGGCAAAAGAGATTGTAAAGAATGCCGAAAATGAGGCAATTTTAATTAGAGAAAAGGTTAAAGGTTTGCATAAATCCAAAGTGTTTGTTCAGGTGGGAGCAAGGCCTTTATTTGCGGCAACGGGCAATTATTTTGTTAATGACTATATTGAATTTGCCGGCGGAATAAATATTGCTAAAGAGGCAAAAGAAGGTATTTACTCCAGAGAGCGGATTCTAAAAGAAAATCCCGATGTAATAATTATTACTACTATGGGTATGGTAGCAGAGGAAGAGAAAAAGATTTGGCAGAAATATAATGCTTTAAGCGCGGCAAAATTTGGCCGAATTTACATTATAGATACTGATAAAATTACCAGTCCCACGCCACAGAGTTTTATAACGACTTTAAAAGAGTTCGTTTGTATTTTACATCCGGGAGAATAAAATGAGAAAAAAAGTTATTCACTGGGCTTTCTGGGTATTGGTTTTGTTTTGCCTGCTCCTGGGAATTGCCCTTTTCTCCCTATGCGTGGGTTCAGTAGATATGCCTTTAAAGAAGATTTTAAAAGTTATTTTTGAAGGAAGAGGTTCCAGTGAATATAGCATCCTTTTTGATATCCGTCTGCCTCGGATTATCTTGGGGTTTGCTATAGGTGGGGCATTGAGTTTGGCAGGTGTAATTTTACAGGGGATGTTTCGTAATCCCTTAGTTGAACCGTATACCCTTGGTATCTCAGGGGGAGCAGCTGTAGGCGTGTGCCTGAATATCGTTTTAGGGTTAAGCCGTGGCCTGGGAATAATATCTTTACCTATATGCGGATTTTTAGGCGCGATTTTGGTTATTTTGCTCGTTTATTCTTTAAGTATAAGAAAAGGCATCTTAAAGATACAAGGCCTTCTTCTTACCGGCGTGATGATAAGTTTTATTTCCTCATCGTTAATCATGCTGATCATGTCTGTTTCGCATACAGAAGACCTTCATGGGATTGTTTTCTGGGTTATGGGATCTTTAGAAGAGCCAAATTGGCTGCTTATAAAATTAGCATTAGGCATAGCTGTATTTGGCTTGGCGGTTTCCTATCTTTTTTGTTTTGATCTTAATGCTTTTTCTTTAGGTGAAGAGGAAGCGCTTCATTTGGGCATAAATGTAGAAAGAGCCAAGAGGCTGCTTTTTGTCGTAGCTTCTTTGCTTACGGGTTTTAGCGTATCTGTAGCCGGCATCATTGGTTTTGTCGGCCTGGTTGTTCCTCATTTTATTCGTATGTTCGTGGGGTCAGATCACAGGATACTTTTAATCAGCTCATTTCTTTGTGGCGCGATTTTTCTTATATTCTGCGACAGTTTAGCCAGGATAATCATTGCTCCGCTAGAATTACCTGTTGGTGTAATTACCGGTATATTGGGCGGCAGCCTTTTTATTTATACCTTATCCAAAAAGCAAGTTAGTTTGGAGGGTAAATAGATGCTCGAGCTAAAAAACCTGGCCTGCGGTTACGATTCAAAGCCTGTTCTTCAAGACATTGAATTTAAGGTTGAGGATAAGGAGTTTGTGGGAATAATTGGGCCTAATGGCTCAGGAAAGACGACGCTTCTTCGAGCTATAACCCGCGTCCTTAAACCAAGCAAAGGAGCGGTTTTTCTTAATGGAAAAAATATATGGCAGATGAGATTTAAGGATTTGGCCAGGTACGTAGCAGTAGTTCCGCAGAACTTTGGCGGGGTAGATATGAGTGTAGAAGACTTTGTGCTTTTAGGTAGAATTCCCTATCTGGAAAGATTGCAATTTTTTGAGTCAAAGATGGACCTGTTTATTGCGGAAAGATGCCTGAGCTTGACTGATACCCTTAAGCTTAAGGGTAAGTTAATGTCGGAGATAAGCGGCGGAGAAAGTCAGCTTGTTCTCATAGCGCGCGCCTTGGCGCAGGAGCCGAAATTGCTTTTATTAGATGAGCCAACCGCGCATTTGGATATAACGCATCAGGTAAGCATTTTGGATCTTATTAAGAGGTTAAATAAAGAACTTGGGCTTACGGTAGTTATGGTTTTGCATGATCTGAATTTAGCCAGCGAATATTGCCAGCGCCTGGTGCTCATTAATGAGGGCAGAATTTATAAGACAGGCACACCCCAAGAAGTCTTGAGCTATAAGATTATCGAGGAAGTGTATAAAACGGTTGTGGTTGTGGAAAAGAATCCGGTTTCTTCAAAGCCATACGTTGTTCTTGTTTCTCAAGAAGAGAAAGAAAAGCGCGGGAAGTAAATAGAATAAAGGGGACGGTTCTATTTTTCCGTCGCTTATTTGGGTTAAAAAATAGAACCGTCCCCGAAAGCGATTTTCTTGGCTGGTATTGTTATAAGCACAGAGTATAAGGAATTAATTAATTTATCCGGATAGGTAAAGGAAGTGAAGGTGCGATTCCTTTCGCTGCCCCGCAACGGTAATGTAAATCAGTCTACCTACTGTTTTACGAGCCCGGACGATTACTTATCTCGGAAGTATTCTCGTGGGAGGAGAAAATGGAAAAGAAAATTTGTATTTTGCTAGGATTGATAATGTTGGTGGTTTCTGTAGATATTTATGCCGAGGAAACCCAATATAGTAAGGCTAAGGTTGTAGAGTTAGAGCCAATAACAGTAACTGCTTCAAGAGCAGAAAGAAGAATATCAGAGGTTCCTTCCAATACAAGTATTATTTCAGAAAAAGATATCCAAAGCTCAAACGCCAAAAGCATCCCGGATTTATTAAAAGATGTAGGGGGTATTAATATGTACGATTCTTCCGGTGTGGGGACTGCTGGGGCAGTTAATATGCGCGGTTTTTATGGAGGTATGTCTTCGCATCAGTTGGTGTTAGTAGATGGAATACCCCAGAACAAAGGCAAAGATAAACTGGTTGATTGGGATTTGATTTCGTTGGATAACATAGAAAGTATTGAGGTTGTGCGGGGGCCTGCATCAGCTTTATACGGAGATAACGCAATGTCTGGTGTAATAAATATTATTACCAAGAAGCCGAAAGATAAACCCGAGGCTAAAGTTTATGCTTCTTACGGAAGTTTTAATACGCAGGAATATAAAACATCTATTTCAGGCGCGTATAAGCAGCTGGGGATTCTTTTAGGAGTAAGCCAAAAAATTACCGATGGTTTCCGGAAGCATTGTAATTATGACCGGACGCATATAGGTGGAAGGCTTGATTATAATATTAACGATGATCAAAAAGTGCAATTTTTATTAGACTATTATAAGAAAAAACGCGGGGCTCTGCCCTGGGCTTTAAGCGAGGCCCAGATTGCGCAAGACCGGCGTCAGGCGCGTCCGGGTACGGAGAACGATAAAAGCGATGAAACAAAAACCGACATCAGTATTACGCATGCCTGGGATATAAGCAGCAATGCAAAAACGGAAGAGATATTTTATTATAAATATGATAACGCCGATTCCTTTTACACTGGCCCCAACCTTACTCAGAATTCTCAGAAAGAACAGCTCGAGGATGAGAATGCATATGGTTTTATGCTTAAAGGCAGCCTGAATCAGGAAATTATGGGATTAGGCCACGAATTCACCTCGGGGATTGATTTGGAAAGAGATAATTTTGATTATAAGGAA
>JAUYDL010000054.1 GCA_030691865.1 Candidatus Omnitrophota bacterium
TTCACTTATCTTACCGGTGGGGTAACTGGTAATGCTACTAGAAATGAAGGTTGGGATCCGATGTTCTATAGCCAAAAACTAAATAACATCGTCTATGCCATTCTGCCTTTCAGCAATATGAAAGTATTAAATCTGAAAGCTAGCATGAAACCAGTAGAAGACGTTACTCTTTCTGCAGTATATGGTTATTATGATGTTGCCCATAGACAAAATGCAGGAACAGTTATAACAAGTCCGAGTACCTATGATTACGGTTCTACCAGTACTTACAATAACTCATATACTGGTGAAAATCATCTTGGAGATGCTTTGGATTTAACTGCTACTTATGACTACACTGAAGACGTGCAGTTTGCTTTAACCGGTGGTATGTTTAAGCCCGGAGATGGTTTGTCAACTAATTACGCTACTGCAACTCAGGTAATTGGTTCAATGAAAGTTATATTCTAATACAGCTTATGTAGAAACACTCTAAAACCCTCGGAGGAGAAATCCTCCGAGGGTTTTTTATTGCTTAATAATTTGTATTGACATACTACTTGGTGATGTTAAAATAATTCATTAATATTTTGGGAGATCATTATTAAAGTTATGCCTTTTAAAATAATTAAATTAACCGCTATTGTTTTTGCTATATCTTTAATTACCTTTCCTGTTTTTGCCGCACAAAGCAATAATCCCAATCCCGAAGAACCAAAATACAGCCCAAAAAATCTGCAAGATAAAGACGCGATGCAGGCAGAAATGGATTTTTATGCCGGCAATGACCATGAGGCTGAGCTAATCTTTACGGGTCTAATAGCAAAAAAAGACCATGATATCGCGTTGTGGAACAATCAATTGGGTTCTTTATATTTGACGCAGGGCAAGTTTAAAGAAGCCAAAGACGCATTTATGGAGGCCTATGTTTTAATGAATGATATTGCTGCCTTTAAAAACCTGGAATTAAACTCGGTGGGGCTAATTAGCTCTGAGATGACCAAAGGATATAAAGGCGATCCTTATGAGAAGGTGTTTAACTCTTTTTATGTCGGAATACTGCTTTATGCGGATAACGACCTGGAAAACGCGTTGGCGGCTTTTAAAAATGGTATTCTGTGCGATTCTGATGTTACAGGCAAACTTTATAAAAGCGATGTGGCATTAATGTATTTAATGGCCACGCGCCTGGAGTTACTGCAAAAAAATCAATCTATGGCCGATGATTTTTTTAAACAGGCCACTGAAGCCTTTTATCTTTCCCATCCCGATAATCGACTGTTGGTTTCTCAAAAACAGGGCTTATTAGATGATTTAGATAAAAAACAAAAAGAGCTGCTGGAGAAAGAAACTAAGGCAAATATTAAGCTAGAGCAAGTAATTAACACCCTCAAGGCTGAGATTGGCAAACTTGAGGCGGATATTAAATTAGCCGGGGACAAGATAGAAGAAAATAACCGTAAGATCGCTATTAATAATTTAAAAGATTTCATTAATCCTGATAATAATACCTTAATCTGCGTTGAGACCGGCAGGGGCCCCCTTAAATATCAAATCGGCACCTATGGGGAAAAAACAATTTTTACTATCAAGCCGTACCCAGCTGTGGGTTTTAGCGTTACAATTGATAATTTTACGCAAATTAAAGCGGAGAGCTTTCTTAAACATAATGATGTTTTTTATCAAGCCTCTACCCGCGGCGGAAGAGTTATGGATAGCATGTTAAAAGGCAAGGCGGAATTTAAACAAACTACCGCGGATGTTTCAAACGTGCTTTCTACTATGTCACAGGCTTATGATCCTTATGGGGTATTTTCTCTTCTGAGCTTCGCTACAGGGGCAGTTAGTAATGCCACTAATCCTTATGCTGACGCTCGGCATTGGAGCCTGCTGCCTGCGGAGTTGCAAATAATTTCTTTGCGTTTGGCCCCCGGAACGCATCAGTTACAGATTAACGCCTATGATTCTACGGGCAAAACAATTGAAAGCTCCAAGATAAATGTCCAAATTACGAATAACTCTAACAATGTCATTTTTAAACGTTTTCGTGGAGTAGAATCTTAAAATGAAAAATTTACTTTTTATAATATTTTTGACATTTTCGCTTTCTGGATGTGTTAGTGTAAATCCTTATGTTTTAACCAAAGGGCAAACTTCGCTTGATTTAACCAATAATCGCGGGGTGGCCTTGTTTACTTTAAAAGCGGATAATTCGGGAGGCGGGCGCCTTTTTTTATCAAGTTTTATGGCGCGTGAAGTTAATCAGTATAAACTTTATAATACTTTAGGAGTATTTTCTCTACCGCTCGGCTCAGAAAACTATTCTGCGACTGATAATTTATATTTTTGTTCAGTAGTCCTAAGCAGCGGAATCTACCGTCTTGATTCGTTTAATGGAATGGTTAATCCATTTTTTGCTATGCCAGCCGCGCTTAAAATTGGTAAGATTTTTGATATTTATCCTAATAAAATAAACTATCTTGGCCGTTTAAATTTTAGTAACTTAGATACTAAGTCAGTTTTTACATCCTTAAGCAAGATAGAGGATACCTCTGAGCAAGATATATTAAAATTTAAAGAAATCTTTCCGATATTAAAAGATAGGCAAATTAGCAAGGATTCATTTTATTAGAGAGGAGTAGTAATGAAAAATCTCATATTTATTTGTATGTTTTGTTTATGTTTAGCTGGATGCGCTACAGTAGAAACTTCTTATACTAAGACTGTGCCTTTAGATGAGGATGATGGGCTGGGAGGAACAGGAATAGAAGCCACAGATATCCGTACTGTTTCCAGGAAAATGGCAGAATCAATTTTGAACGTCCCGCAAATAATGAATGCCCAGGGGTCGCCAATAATCGCGCTGCTTCCAGTAAAAAATTCAACACGTTTTATAATTAATAAGGATATCTTTACTAAAAAAATCCGCATTCAGCTTAACCAGAACGCTCAGGGTAAAATGACATTTCTTGCCCGTGACCGCATTGATGATATTTTAAAAGAAAGGCAGTCTAAGCGTGATGGATTAGTCGGTTCAAGCAAGAGCGGGGATTTAAAGGGAGTGGATTTTTATTTGACCGGCGAGTTGATGGGGTTAAGTAAGGCCAACCAGGGAGACAGGTCAGATTATATCTCGATGTCCTTTCAGCTGATTGACGCGGAGACATCAGAAATTATTTGGGAAAATGAATACGAAGTTAAACGCGTGGGTACATCCGGGGTTGTTTATCAATAATACTTATCAAGACACCCGGCGCTGATTGGAATTGCGCCGGTGTTGTCCTAGTGGACAAGGAGATAACTAATATGCGTAAAAAAATATTATTTTTGTTTTTAGCGGTTATGCTTGCCGGTTGCGCGGGGGTTCCGGCTAAGGGAATTAAGCCGATAAAAGAGTCTCAACTTTATGAAGAAACGGAGACCTTTGTCTATCTGAGCAAGGGAATGAATAAGCGGCTTCTCTTGTCAGATCAGTTAGTATCGGCAACTGAAGATGGGCGGCTGGTGGTAAAGGCTAAATTATTTAATAAGTTATCTGAAAATTTGCGAGTGCAGTTTCAAACTATATTTAAAGATAAAGACGGCTATCCTACCGGGGACCAAACGAATTGGGAGCTGGTGGTTATTCCGCACAATGCCTATTATTATTATGAGGTTAAGGCAATGAATACTCAGGCGGCCAAGTATGTTACGCGTTGCCGCTATGCTGAATAGACACCCCGCGCTAAGTAGGCACCCGGCGCTTATTAGAATTGCGCCGGTATCCGCCACGTGGCGGAGAATTGCGCGGGTGTTGTCTAGGTAAACAAGGAGAGGTGGTTATGATTATAAAAATTTTTATTTTTTTGTTAAGTTTTAGTTTTTTGGCCTTAAATAGTTTTAATGCCTTCGCGCAAGATCAGGCAAAGAAAATCTATACTTACGAACAAAGCAGTATTAGTGGCAATGTCATTGAAAAAGACTTAAAAATTAAAGCCGCGGTTTTTGTATCAGAAAATAACTTAAAATTTAAAGATAGCCTGTTTAATCCTCCAGTTGATGAGCTTTTAGAAACAAAAATAATTTCTGTTGATAAGGCTGATATTAAGATCGATAACAGTCAGAAACCGCCGCAAAAAAAAGCAGACGCACAGTTAATTACCGGACTCCTGACCAATGCTTTGCGTGAAAGCGGAAAATTCGCTATTATTGAACGGCAGGATATTAATGCTATTTTACGGGAGGCGGAGTTTAGTAATTCTAAATGGGTTAATTCTGAACAGGCAAATAAAATAGGTAATATTTATGGGGTTAAATATATTGTCATTGCAAATTTACTTAAGAGCGAGGCAGGAGAAAGAGTTGCTGCCAACAATTACGTTTTAGCTTTGCGCCTGTGCGAAGTGGAAACCGGGAATATATCCGCTACAGGACAGGGTGATGGCATAACAATAAAGGATGTTGTTGTCAATGCCGTGAAAAACTTTTCTTCCAAGATTAACAGCCAGCCCTGGATTACGCGTATTATTAAGATGGAAGAAGGTTTTGTGTATCTTGGCGCAGGTAGCGATGAGGGGTTAAAAAACAAGGATGTATTGGAAGTTTACAAGGTAAAAAACAAGATTATTGATCCGGTAACTGGCAAAGTTTTAGGCACAGATAAGGCCAAAGTAGGCAGCCTTGAGATTGTTGAAATTTTAAGCTCTGATTTGTCAAAAGCCAAGGTTTTGGAGTCTTCAGAACCGATTACCGCGGATTTTATCGTACAAGCAGGCATTACGAGTAAAGCCGGAAACGATCTAATGTCAAGATGGAAGAATATTTATGGTGAGACCTCTTCGGATAAGCCTAAAACTGAAGTATCTGAGAGTTCCGTTTCTGCTTCTGATAGTTCTGCGACAAATATGAGTATGTCAATTGAAGGGTTAGTGCAAATTGCCAGTCCCTCAATAGTTATGATTACTACTGTCAGTAACAGTGGCGGTGCTTTGGGCAGCGGTTTTCTTATCAGTTCCGATGGAACCATTGTTACCAATTACCATGTTATTAAGGGTGCGGAAGGCTTGGGCGTAAAATTTGCGCAGGATAAAGAGTTAATTACCAATGTAAGCGTAATAAAGACTGATGCTGTGCGCGATATAGCTTTGATTAAAGTTAATACACCGGTAAATGCTACTCCTTTGCCTCTGGGTGATTCGGAACAAATAGCTGTAGGCGAGCGCGTGGTTGCTATTGGTAATCCAAAAGGGCTGGCGAACACAGTATCGGATGGATTAATCAGCGCGGTGCGCGATTCCGGCGGCGTAAAGCAAATTCAGATTAGCGTTCCTATTTCGCACGGCTCAAGCGGAGGAGCATTAATCAATATGCGCGGTGAAGTCATTGGAATTACTTCATCCGGTTATGATGAGGCGCAAAATTTAAATTTTGCTATACCTATAAATTACGTTAAAGAGTATCTGCAATAGGATTTGTATTAACATCATCCTGAGGCACATTCGCTTCGCTCAGTGTAAACTCCGCTGAAGGATCTCGTTTTTAGATTCTTCGTTTCGCCCTTCGGGCTCCACTCAGAATGACGCATTCTAATTACTTTTATTTATGCTAAATCTTGCCATTATCTACCATATGCACCAGCCGTATTACAAGAACCTCATCACTGGGGAGAGTGTCCTTCCCTGGGTAAGGCTGCATGGGGTCAAAGATTATCTGGATATGGTGCTCATCCTAGAGAAATTCCCCAAAATGAAGCTGACTTTCAATGTCGTGCCGTCATTATTCGAACAAATTGAAGATTATAATAACACCGGGCTAAAGGATAAATACCTGCAGCTATCTAGAAAACCAGCTGAGCAGCTAACCAAAACCGATAAAGAATTTATCCTGCAGAATTTCTTCTCTATCAATAAGGATAAGGTCATTGCTTTTTCTCCGCGCTACTACCAGCTGTATTTTAAGAAACAATCCGGCCAGGAATTTAATCTCGCCGATTACCTTGACCTGCAGGTCTGCTTTAATCTTTACTGGATTGATCCGTCTTTTAGGAAGAATATCCCGGAATTAAAGAAGGTAGTGGACAAAGAAAGATTTTTTACTGAGGAGGATAAACAAATCGTTTTAAGCCAGCAGCTGGAAATTTTAAAAGGAATAATTCCGGCCTATAAACTAGCGCAAAATAATCAACAGGTTGAAATCAGCGTAACGCCTTACTATCATCCGATCTTACCCTTACTTTATGATACCAATATCGCCAAAAAGGCAAATAAAAAAACTGTCCTACCTAAAGAAGGGTTTAATTATCCCCTGGATGCCAAATATCAGATTGATAGCGCAATAGAATTTTATAAGCAAAGATTTAATAATGCGCCACTGGGCATGTGGCCATCTGAAGAGGGGGTAAGCGAACATATCTTGCCTTATATTATTGAATCCGGAATAAAATGGATTGTCACTGATGAAGCAATTTTATTTAAATCTTTAAAACTAAAAAAACGCGACACCAAACTACTTTACCAGCCGCACCTCTTAAAAAGAAAAGAGGGCCAGCTGAATATTGTTTTTCGCGATCGCAATCTTTCAGACTTGATTAGCTTTGTTTACCATAAGATGAAAGAGGTGGATGCGGTAAATAATTTTATGACGCACTTAGAAAATATCAACAAAACCTTTAAGGGTAAAGATATTTTAGTCACCATTGCCTTAGATGGAGAGAACGCCTGGGAGTTTTATCGCAATGACGGACATGATTTTCTGGAATTATTCTATCAGCGCATTAGTCAGTCAGATTTTGTAAAAACTACTACGGTAAGTGAGTATTTAAAACTTAACCCGGCCAAATCAGAAATAAAACGTTTGAGCGCAGGCTCCTGGATTTACGGACAATTCGGAAAATGGATTGGTAACTGCCATAAAGTAAAAGCCTGGGAATGGCTGGCGCAGGCGCGCAAAGCAATTGGCGAAACTAAAAACCCTCCTGACTTGGCCTGGAAACAAATGTACATTTTAGAGGGCAGTGATTGGTTCTGGTGGGCAGGGGAAGACCCGGATGGTTCATTTGACCGCTTGTTTAGACTGCATTTAACTAACTTTTATCAGCTAATTAAACAAGAGCCTCCGGCATATCTTGCTAAGCCCTTAACCCCCTAGCATCGTTGCCAAGACACAACCTCTTGTATCTGGTCGCTGTGATGACACAAACTATGGTATTTTGTCATTGCCAGGCCCCAAAAACTTCAGGCCTCTTAAACCCTTGACATCGATAGGGTTTTATGCTATATAATATTCAGTTGAGACCTGTAACTTTTTAATAGGTAAGACAGGTTAATAAATAAGAATTATGCAACAGCAGAAGGTACGTAGTGAATAAGAAAGAAATTTACGAGCATCTGGCGAATATTTATCTGGATGCCTCTTTTAAATCTTCAAAGAAAAGAAGCAAAATAAGATCTTATCCTCAAGCGGTGCAAGGCCTGATGCTCGTTGGCGCCATACTGGTTTTAGGATTAGGCAGCTTTGCTACTTATTCCCATCTCCATAACCGTAATCAACCCGGACAGATTGCCTTATTTTTATATCAGGATACGGTAAAAATTAATTTTAATTTTGACGCGGCCACAAAAGAAATTTTTTTCTTAAACCTCAAACAGTTAAATTTGTCCAACTATAAAACTTTGGCTTTTACGGTAAGGAAAACTAACCCTAAAGATATAATTTCATTGCGCGTAGAGTTTACTAACCGCTTTAACGAAAGATCCGAAATTTACATCAAAGATATCTCCAATAAATGGATCGACCATAAAATAAATCTGAGCCGTTTCGGCCGGATGGAATACTGGACCCAAATGAAAGAATTAGCTTTTAGTATTGAGAAGTGGAATGCCAGGGAGAAATCAGGAATTGTTTATCTGGATAATATAAGAATTTTAAAATAGGAGGAGAACCTAAATGCGCATTATAACCATCTCTAATCAAAAGGGCGGCTGCGGTAAAACCACAACAAGCATAAATTTAGCAGCGGCACTGGCAACTAATAACCGCAAGGTTCTGCTTATTGATCTTGACCCGCAGGCGCATGCCACCAGCGGCTTGGACATAAAAGCGGATTTGAGCATTTATAACGTCCTCTCTAAAATTACCAATAAAAAATGTAAACTTGAAGAAATTATTCAGAATCTTGGCGAGAATTTTGATATCGCGCCTTCCAGTATTGTTTTAAGCACACTGGAGCAGGAATTAAGCGGAGAGATTGGCAGGGAGTCCCGGCTCTGTGAAACTCTGGAAAATTTTAAAAACAATTACGACTATATTTTAATTGACTGTCCGCCAAATTTAGGAATCCTTACCATTAACGCCATCCGGGCAGCTAATGAGATAATTATTCCGGTAGAGGCCAGCAGATTTTCCTTAGAAGGGGTAAGCCAACTCACCAGCATTATTAATTTGATAGCGGAAAGATTAAATCATTGCGTGGAGTTCCGGATTCTGGTGGCTAACTTTGATTCCCGCCTCCAGCATTCATTTATCATGCTGGAAAAGATCAAAAACGATTATAGAAATAAAATGTTTTCCAATATTATCCATGTAAATGTTAAATTAAAAGAAGCGCAGAACGCCGGCCTGCACATTCTGGTTTATGATAAATACTGCCGCGGAGCAAAAGATTATTTCTCTCTTTCGCGGGAAATTATCACTCAGGAAAATACACCGGAACCCAGCCAGGCAGTAGAAAAAACTTTCCAGAAACGCATGAAAGAAATTCTCAAGGAAGAGCTGCCCGGGTTAAATGAAGTTGTGCTTAGCGTTAAGGCCCCGGATGCCAAAGAAGTTTATCTGGCCGGAGAATTCAACAACTGGAAACTCGATGAAAACAGCCGCATGGAACAAACTAACGGATGCTGGACTAAGCGCTTGAACTTAAACAATGGTAAATACCGTTACCGTTTTGTCATTGATGGAAACTGGTCTGAAGATCCGGCTAACCCGTTAACCCAATTAAATACTTACGGCACCTTGGATTCTTTACTGGAAGTTAACAAATAAATACCTATGGCTAACCCACAGGAAGAACAGCAGGTCCGCGAAGGCAAATTTTTTGCCATAATTTCGTATGTTTCTTTCCTTTGTATAATTACTTTAATCTTAAAGAAAGATAACAAGTTTGCCCTTTACCATGCCAAACAAGGACTAGTGCTATTTGTAATGGAAGTAGTGGCATTCATACTTTCAATTATTCCTTTTTTAGGCTGGTTAATTGGGATTTTTGGATATGCGTTATTCCTGTTGGTTTCTTTATGGGGGATCATGCAAGCTGCTCAGGGTATTAATAGTCGTATACCGATTGTAACTGATATATCAGAGAGGGTTATTCTCTAAGTTAAGAGATCACCTTGCGAGCAGAAGTAAGCAGGGTTCAACCTTTAAATAAAAAAGGAGGGTCGCATGGCTTTAAAAAAGAAAAGGAAGGTCAAAAAAGCGGCAAAAAAACCAGCAATTAAAAAAAAGGTTAGTAAAAATAAGCCAGCTTTAAAAAAGCAGTCCACAATAAAAAAGCCGGCAATCAAAAAAGCTGCTAAAGTCGAAGGCAAACTCATCGGCGTAATCACGCATTATTTCCCTCATGTCCAAGCTGCAGTAATTAAATTAAAGGGCCCCTTAGCTAAGGGGGATACAGTAAAGATAAAGGGGCATACCACCGATATTACCCAAATTGTAACCTCCATACAGATTGACCGAGTAGATATCCAAACCGCCAAAAAAGGCGACGAAATCGGCCTGCAAGTCAGCTCCCGGGTAAGGCAACAAGATAAAGTTTACAAAATTTAGCTCATTAAATAGGGAAAGCAGGGTAGCTATTCGCTATAAAGATTAGCAGCGCATATAATTGGAACCGGATTTTGAGCAGGGCTGGACGGTTAAATCCAGCCCTTTTTACGCTTTTTGTTTGTTAGATTTTTGCTTCTTTCGCGTCTATTTAAGTAGAGAGGAGACTCGAATGAGCAAAAAAGAGATTACAGTTGATATAGTAGTAGGAAAGATTTTGGTGATACGGGGTAAGAAGGTTATATTGGATAAGGATTTGGCGGAGTTGTATGGCGTGCCGGTAAAAAGATTGAATGAGCAGGTTAAAAGAAATCGTTCTAGATTCCCCGAAGATTTTATGTATCAGCTTACAAAAGAAGAGTTTGCCAACTTGAAGTCGCAAAATGCGACTTCAAGTTGGGGAGGAGTGCGAAAACGATCCTTTGTATTTACAGAGCAGGGCGTTGCAATGCTCTCTAGCGTGCTTAATTCTGAGCTGGCGATTCAGGTCAATATTGCTATTATGCGGGCGTTTGTGAAGATACGACAGGTACTATTGGCTAACAAGGAGTTAGCAGAGAAACTTGAAGAGCTGGAGCGAAAATATCAGTTGCATGAGACAGATATTCAGGTGATATTTGAGGCGATTAAGAAATTGATTGAGCCACCAGATGAGCCTCCAAAACCAAGGTTTGGTATGAATTAAAAAAAAAGGAAACTTTCATTCTTTGGGTTTTAGGAAAATTTTGTGCTTGACAATCCGGGCTTTTAGTGATACTTATGAGTAAGTACTCAAAATAACTGGGGCGTTAAAGATAGGTAAAACTAAGTAAATGCGACCTCGAGGTAGACCAAAAAAGTACAGGATAGTCAAAGTTGACCCAAAAATCAGCCGATTTAGCCCCAGAGGCAGGCCAGGAAGGCCTGATGAGGTAGAGCTAAAGATGGATGAATTTGAGGCTTTAAGGCTGGCAGATTACCAGGGTTTAAGCCAAAAAGAGGCAGCTAAATCCATGCGTATATCCCAGCAAACTTTTAGCCGGATTTTAAGAAAAGCACATAACCTGATTGCTAAAGGAATAACCATCGGATCCGCCATAAGAATACAAGGCGGTCAATATGTTATCAGTTCCCGGGAGCAGAAATGAGAAAATTAGTTAACTTAACTAAGGTATAGGGAAATAGAAAAGAGGTTTTTATGGATATTCAACGAGAATTAGAGTATTTGAGGCAACTAACTCAAAAATACGGCAGTCACTATATAAAGAGTTATTTTGGTTTTACTATGAGGGATTTTGCCAGGAGAATGGGTATTGCAGATAATACCTTTAGTCAAATATTAAAAGGCGTGCGCAAAATGCAAGAGAAATATGAGCAAGCATTCTTACGGGCTTTTAAAGATTTACAGGTAGAGGAAAAATCAAAGGGTTTCAAAGAAACCCCAAGTCAGGTACAAATGAAGGAACTTTATCAAAAAAAGAATAGCTTATTCAGAGTATAGGATATCTTTGGGAAGTGGATATAATATATATTATGTTAACTTGTCTATCTTGGCTAAGTGTTTATAAGGCTATGGAAGACAACGGGTTATTTAGGGCTGTTTTTAAGCTGTGGAAAAGGCATTTATTCTTTACTTAAACTTACCGCGTTATTTTATGCTTAACAATCTAGGCAGGATTTATGCGCCATCTTCTCTGGATTTTTTGCTTTTAATGAAGAATTTTATTTAGCGGGTTAAAACGGTAATTGCGGGATAGATTGACCCCTCTCCAAAGCGATTATTTATGCGGTCTAGGGCCTTTATAAGCCCCTCCCTACGGATTTCTTCGCTAAGCAGAGGGTTATAGATGCCTTCAGAAAGGCTGCTACAGGTAACTCCAATTGCCCTGATTTTAGGGTTTTTTAGGCTTGATTTGGCCATTATTTTAAGGGCTCTTTGGTAGATCTCATAACCGTCACTAGTTGAGCCTCGGTGCGTTTTTTGGGCCCCAAAATTACCGATTTCCGGGCCGTTTAACCAAAGATGCACAGTTGCGCTGACTAAATTTTGTTGACGTAATCTGGCAGCAACCATTTCAGATAATAAGCGAATCCATGCCTGAATAATCTGGGGGTTTATTTGAAATTTGGGTAAGGTATATGAATGACTTACTGACTTAGGCCTTTCACTAGACTTACCGGAATTTTCCTCAAACTTACCGGGATTTTCATCAAAAAATCGCGGTAAGTTTAGGTATAAATCCCAACAACTTTTCATGCCCTGAGCCATAAAAATTTGCCCGGTTTTTCCACCCATACCGCATAATTTATCCAGCGAAGTTTGGCGTAAGACTTGTTCAAAGTTTGAATCATTAATTAAAGTCAAGCCATTTGGCTTATTTATCTTGGAAGCCATCTTAGCCAAGAGCCAATTTTTGGCAATCCCTACTGAAGCAGTAATGTTAAAGTTTGCATAGATCTTCTCTTTAACTTCTTTACCCAAACTTACCGGGTCTTGATGGCCGATTAAGTCCATTTGAAATTCATCAATTGAGGCATAATTCAAGGGTAAATTAAAGCTTTTCAGAAGCTCAAAAATCTGCTCTGAAGTCCATATATACTTAGACTGATCCGCTGCCACAAACTCTAAATTTGAGCAAATAGTAAAAGCTTCCCGAGAAGACATTCCGGAATGAATCCCCAGAGCTTTGGCAGCGTAACTTGCCGCGCAAACTACCGTGTGCATTTTGTTGCCACGCGAGCCGATAATTAAAGGCTTATCTTTAAGTCGGGGATTAATTGCCTGCTCAATTGAGGCAAAAAAAGCATCCATATCAACATGTAGAATCATTGGATTAGTTTATCGATTTGCCAGCGGAAGGTGGAATTATCAAATGAAATCTGGTACATTTGGCCTGCGCAAAGTACGGAAAAGTAGTTAACCAAAGCCTGACCCAGGCGCTCCTGCCAGTTGTAGGTAATAGTTTGGATCTGGTATTCTTTATTATTCCAGGTGAAACTTTTGGGAAAAATCTTAGCCTGCTTAAAATACGCCAAAACTTCGATGCGTTCATTTAAGGTATCGGGATTAAAGCCGGTTTTATTCGCCTTGAACCTATCCCAGCGGGCTTTAGGGCTAAAACTATTTTGGTTCATATATATTCATAAGAAATGGTTCTATTTATAATCTAGGGGACGGTTCTCTAACAAGTCTAGGGGACGGTTCTCTAACAAGGGTTTTCTAATAAGAGAACCGTCCCCTTAGGTAATAAGAGAACCGTCCCCTTAGGTAATAAGAGAACCGTCCCCTTAGGGTCCCCTTAGGTTTAATACTTCCGAATTACCGTAATCAATTTACCAATTACCTTAAACTCTTCAAAGATTGGCGGATAATTTACATTCGCAGCTTCCAGATGAAACTTACCGGATTTACTACGCAATCTTTTTAAAGTAACTTCATTATTATCTAATAACGCGGCAACGATATCATTATTGTCGGCATTAGGGCGTTTCTTAATAATGGCCACATCACCATCCAGGATCCCGGCATTGATCATACTGTCGCCTTTAACCCTTAAAGCAAAAACATCATCAAAACCTAAGCGTCCCAGAAACAAATCATCAGCATCCACATAACCCTGAATTTCTTCATAAGCCAAATTCGGCTTACCAGCCATAATCGTACCAATTATAGGGATCTTATTAAAACTTGCGCGTTCAGTTAACTCAATCGCTCTAGATTTATTATTCATCCGCCTCACCAAACCTTTCTGCATTAAAGCCTTTAAATAGTCCCTGACTGTTCCGGTAGATTTAAACCCCATCTCCTCTCCTATTTCCCGGATTGTAGGAGGGAGCCTCTCTCCTATCCGTTTACGAATAAAATTAAGCACCTTCTCCTGCTTCGGCGTCAAAAATGGCTTATTTTCCATGGTTTAAAATTACTCCTATTTTAATTGTTTGTTTCTTTATTGTTCTTGGTCAAACCTAACAAAAACTTCTATGTTTCTGCAAGACCTACTTTAACTTTTTTACATCCTTAGCAATCTTTTTTCCTTCAGATTTTAGCTTGCGCTGCAACTTCTTAATATCTTCCTCCAGAGGCAACGCTTCAGGCCTTATGTCGCTTTTCCCAAGTAATTCACGAACATCTTTATTATTCTTTATATGCTCGCCTGTAATAGCCGGTTCACCGCGTAAATCATTCTTTTTTGTATTAAAACTGGTTATCTCCGCGGCAAGATCTTTAGCTTTAATGGTTATGGTCGGCAAGAAATCAGCCAACGGACGTTTCTCAGATACACCTAGTTTCTTTTTCATATCTAACGTCGTGTATCCACCAAAAAGCGCGTAATCGCCCTTACTACGTAGCCGCGCAAAGCCCTCCCCATCAACGCCACGCACATAGACAATCCCTGAGAGTTCTGATTCGGTATCAGCAAGCTTTTCGCGCGCGCGTACCCTTTCCGCCAACGCGATACGTTCTTCCAATAATTCCTGCCTACGGGTTTGAATAGCAAAGTAACTTTGAGCAAAAGCGATTTGTTCCTTACGAGAATCACCATTTTGGGCGATAAGATAACAAGCGTACCGGGTAAGCATTATATCCTGTATATCTTTTTCAGCCCCCTTAGGCATGGGTATCGTTTTGTTGACGTCAACAAAATGATCACTTATATTCTGGCCAGAATTCATGCAGGCGATTTTTGCCTTATCAACAACTAATAAAAAATTACGCCATTCAGTATAATCCAAAAGCTTCTGTATATCCCGTGCCATCCAGTATTCAACATTGTTTTGGGCATAAGCTGACTCTTCAAACGTTTTGCTCAATTGCACAATTATTTCTTTTTTCATATTTTGCTCCTCCTCACTAAAAATTAATCTCAACTTCTTTCCTAACTGCGCTTAACACTGCGATTTCCTTCTTGTTGAACTGACAAGAATTCCTTGTGAGTTACCGAATCAGTCAGAGATATGTAATTCTGCTGTTCTCTAGATATTATGGAAATATCTCTACCTTGAACATATAATATTTCTGCCATTTTTTTCTGCCTCCTCCACTCTTTCAGCATGTTCCTTTTTGGAACTAACCGGAATTTCCGGATAATTGCTTCCAGAAACACATTACCACACAAATGTGTGGTTTGTCAAGAAAAATAAGGGACTGAATAGTTAAATCCAGCCCCCCTTAAACCTTTGCAGGTAAACCTATTTCTTTTTCTTCTTAGCTTTTTTCTAAAGATACACTTTTCATCTTAATCTAGAGACAGTTTCCAGATTAGCTCGGAAAGCGTCTGAGACTTTTTTGAGACTTTTTTACTTTAAAAAGAATTTAATATATATACTGGCGAGCAAACAAAGAGCCAACAAATACAATCCCGTATTTTTTGTACGCTTAAATTCTTTTTGCAGGGATATGGGTTCGATACGCCAATTGATTTTTTCATAAAATTTTACTTGCATCCTCATCACCGAAACAGGATAGAAAAACACAAGCAGGCCAACAACTATACCGACTATAATAAATGCTACTGAAACGGGGATATAATTCATCTCTTTTTCCTTTCTTTTACTATAGTTTAATAATACGCCGGATATGGTGCTTGACTTCAAATATTTTAATCGCTTCCAGAATTAAGAAAACAGCTAAAAGCAGCAGGATACCGCCAATAATCCCCAGCAGGCTGAATTTATATTGCCGGATTACCATGACCAATGCCCACAATGTCATTACCAACATAAAGAGCATTGGTAATAATACAAACCAAACGGACTTACCTTTTTTCTTTAACCAAACCGCTACCACCATAAGTACCAAACCCGCCAGCAGCTGATTAGTCGCCCCGAAAATAGGCCAGATGGTTTTCCAAGCCGGAACAATCGCCCCACTAGCATCTTTAAGATTAACCAAAACAAATATCGCCGGCAGACAAAGAGTTATAGCGGTAGCCAGATACCGGGTATGTTTACCTTCCAGATTAAAGAATTCCTGTAGAATATACCGGGCCAGCCGAGTAGCAGTATCAAGAGTAGTTAGAATAAACGTAGACAAAGCAAGGATCCCAAAAGAATTACCATATTTTGCCGGAATACCGAATATAGAAAAAAACTTAGCCATCCCTGCTCCATAAATAGCCAAAGGTGCTTGTTTAACTAACGGATCATGAATATCAATCTCTATCAGCATTGCTCCATAGCCAATGGGCAAAGCATTAGTCTCCTTATTAATTTGTTTGGAAGAAGTCCGCTGGCCACAATCGAATGGAATCCGCTGATAGCGCCGCAGGCCACGGTCACAAATAAAAGCGGAAACATCGGGCCGATATCCGGCGAGCTCCATCCGCAAAAAGCAGGAAATTTTAAGGCCAATCCGCCAAAAAGTATCCCCAGAAATCCCCCTAGAATAGAACTATAGAGCAAGAAGCTAGAAAGATAATCCCTGGGCTGCAGCAGCATCCAAACCGGGGTAACCGAAGCAATAAAACAATAAATAATTAAAACCACATCCCAGGTTTTTGCGGTATCACCAAATAAAGCCGGAATATTATTAAACGGTATCTGCTGGCCTAGCCAAACACTGAAAAAAAGTAAAGACACAAAAATCCCGGTAGCCCAGAGCAGTGGCATTTTTAAACGGTAAAGTGATATGCCAAATCCCACCGCCAGGATCATGAATAAAATCAAAGAAGTAGCTACTCCTCCATCGGCTTTAAAGGTGGCAGCCGTCAGATCCGTAAATACCGTGAGCACATAGACCAGAGATAACCAGATAAAAACCAGCATCAGCCGGTATGCCCGCCTGGACATATAAATATTAGCAATTTCAGCAACGGACTTGCCGCGGTTACGAATAGAAATCACCAGGCTGGAGAAATCATGCACCCCGCCGATAAAAATAGCGCCAATGATGATCCATAACCAGACTGGCAGCCAACCGAAAGCTAAACCTGCGATGATGGGGCCTAAAACCGGGCCAGCTCCGGCAATGGATGAAAAATGGTGCCCGAATAATACCGGAGTAGGAGCTGGCACGTAATCTACTCCATCAGACAGGGTATGGGCGGGAGTTTTGTTGCGGTTATCCAGCTCAAAGAGCCGGATCAGGAATTTACCGTATTTTAAATAAGCCAGCCCAAAAACCAGGCAGGCCGCGATGAAAATAATCGTTAACACTTATCTTAGATTGTAAAGAACTTGAATAGTATAATTGCCAATATGCTAATGGCAACCAAAATTACACCCCTAAATTTTGTATTCTTTAGTTCTTTTTCCATAGATATCGGTTCCGTACGCCAATTCGATTTTGCAGAGGTTTTTATATGGACCTTTATAACCAAAGCAGGATTGAAAATCATAAACAGAGCAAATAGTATACCCACTGCGACAAATATTATTAAGAGCGGCAGAAGATTCATCTTTTCTCCTTTCTTTTGCTATTGTTAATAATTTGTAACTAAGATTTCTTATAAATACAGAAAAATAGAAATGTTCCCTTTATTTTTAAGTATTATACCACAGAAAAACAGAAACGTTCCCTTATTTTAACTATACCAGAAAACCATGGTGATCAAGAAACTAATAACAATTACCAGGATAGCTATAACTATATAGAGAAAACTTTTCCGTTTAGATTCTCGCGCTAGATACTTACATTCTTGCCTCAAGAGATCTTTTTTATACTCAATATCACCTTCATGCACTTTTGCCCAAGCCTCCAGAGGTTCTTTGCTAAAGCCCGTAGAAATTAAATCCTCAAAAAGTTTCTTTATTCCTAAACCTAATGATTTATCGGTGTTCCTATAAAAACTGCCGTCAATATTTAAGGTCAGGAGCAGTTGGGTTTCTTTCTCTGGCTGCAGCTCTAATTTTGGGAAAGGGGCACTGCATACCCAACAGGTTTGCTTGAGAGGATTATTCTTGGCACCGCATTGCGGGCATTTTTTAAGATTGATTTTTACTAAAGGCTGGTTACAGTCAGGGCAAATTTGAACCTGGGAATCAAAATCCTTGCTACAAAAAGTGCAGTTATAATAAAAAATAGAATTTAATGCCTCAGAGTTTTTGAGTACCTCAACTTTTTGAACCGTTAATTTAATATTTTTATGGCCGCATTTATAACTATAAATACTTAGATTTTTATCTTTATCTTTATTTTTATTTTTTTCTTTATTTTTCTTCCTGGCATTAGCAATTTTAAGCAGTTGCTTTCTTCTCTTCATATTAATCTTCCGCTTCGCCGACTAAACTCTCGTAGTATTCGCGATAATTTTCTTTTTTATCAGTTTCCCGTAAAGCAATCGCGGTGCGCGGATGCTCATCCAGGATCCCGGTTATGGCATAAGGAATAAAATACCCCCATTCGATTTTTTTCTGCAAAGGAATAAACTCCTTAGAAATTACATCCAGAATCGGCCGGATATCATATTTGGGATTCTTCAAAAATCCCAGAATTAACTCAGTAGGACAATTCCCGGCTGCCCGGCCTAAACCAAAAATGGACCCGTCCACATAATTAGCGTCATGGATAATCGCCTCAATAGTATTGCCAAAAGCCAGCTGCTGGTTGTTATGCGCGTGCATCCCAACTTCCTTGCTTTTTAGAATACTTTTTGCCTTCTTAATCAAAAACTCCGTGGTCTCTTGATACAAAGAACCAAAACTATCGACAATATAGATAATCTGTGCCTTGCACTCCTTTTCCAGCTGTTGCAAACACTCGGTGAGTTCGTTATCCAGGGCCCGGGAGATGGCCATGATGTTTACCGTAGTCTCATAGCCTTTATCCGCAAAATGATTGACCAAATATATCGCCTTGTCCACATCCTTAACATAAGTAGCCACTCTGATCATATCCACCGGGCTATCCTTCTTAGGCAAAACATCATCCACATCCACCCGGTCCACATCCACCATCACCGAAATCTTAGTCTGAGATGAAATCCCCTGGATCACCTCACGGATATCCTGGTCATCGGAGAATTTCCATTTCCCGTATTCTTTGGGATTAAAAATCCGCTTGGAATTTTTATAGCCGATCTCCATGTAATCAATACCAGCTTCCGAAAGCGCCTTGTAAACCTGGCGCACAAAACGCAAGTCAAAATCATGATTATTCATCAGGCCACCGTCCCTGATCGTGCAATCTAAAACTTTAATCTTTTCTCTAAACATTGAACCCTCCCTTAAGTTTCACCCAATAAAATCCTCGTGAGCAAAGCGAACGAGGGTCCTCCGGTTAACTGTCCCATCATCCAATAAATACTGATTCCAATATTCATTTGTCTGATTAATATCAATGGGCGAAACCTCGACTTCTTCCCCCCCCTGCCTGCCGGTAGGTAGGCTTCTTTTTACAGTTTGATCAACTCATAATCAAGACTGCCCAGGCCGATGCCTTGAGCATACCGCAGCTGCTTTGTACCATCTTGTTCAGGATGGGCAGCTTTAAAAATATCTTTACCACAGGCCTTATTGACTAAATCAAAACTTGCCTGATCAATACTTACCGGGTCATTGGATGCCAGTATCCCGACATCCGGAGCGATCCGCGGGTTCTGTGTGCCCCAGCAATCACATTCCTTATTGATTTTGATCGCAAAATTTATAAACCCGCTCTTTTCTTTCTTATCCTTAAGCACCGCCAGGCTATATTCAACCATCTTATCCTGCAGTTGGCTACCGGCATTAAAATCTATAAACATCGCCATCGTCGGACAAACCGCCAGGCAACTGGCGCAGCCGATACATTTTGCATTATCCACTACGGATTTTTTGTTTACCAGCTTAATTGCTTTTACCGGACAGATTATTTCACATTCACCGCAACCAATACATCTATCAGCATGGACAATCGGGGCCAGATCACAATGTTGAGCAAGTTTGCCTTGCCGGGTAGCACAACCCATTCCCACATTCTTTAATGCACCGCCAAAACCGGTTAAAATATGGCCTTTAAAATGACTGACTGCGATAAACGCGTCGATATCGATAAAAATACGGGCAACTTTAGCGCTCTTAATAAATTTTTGATTAATTTCTACGCAAGCAACGTTTTTTTCTTGGGTATCATCCGGAATAATCACATCCGCATTGGTTACTTCTTTAGTAAATCCATGCTCATAAGCTAACTTCAAGTGGTCTTTAGAGTTGGAGCGCCTGCCGCGATAAAGCGTATTGTTATCTGTCAGGAATACATCGCCACCTCGGCCAATAGCCGCATCAGAAACCACGCGCACATGTTGGGGCCTGACAAAACCGGTATTTCCTTCTTCGCCAAAATGCAGCTTAAGGGCGACTTTATCGTTTTTATGAATAAAATCCAAAACCTTACTTTCATCAATCAGGCGTTTAAGTTTCTGGTTAATCACCTGCTGGCTCTGTGAACTGCCTACCGAAATAAAATAAACCCGGCTTTTCATAACTTGATCCTCTTACTTTAATCTATCCAGGCACTTAGTTGATAAAAGCAATAAAGGACTATTATTGCTGCATAGTCCTTTATTGTTCAAAAATTAAAGCCCCCTTTAGACTAAAACCCCCCCGGGGGGAGTTTCCCGAGGCGGGATTTTTTTAACAAATTACTTTCTTAACTCAGATTTTATTTGTTTTTCTGCTTCCAGCCAATCAGTCAGGGCATCTCCCGAAGCACTCCCCCGTTTTTCGAAAAGCTCCTGGGCGCGTTTACGAATCTTATCCGAAACACTTTCACCAAACAGAAAGGATGATCCGCACTTCTTATCCTTTACTTTAATCGCCATAGTCTTGCCCTCCTATTATTAAAAACCTGGGGACGGTTCTATTTTTCTGAAGAATAAAATGATTTAAAAAATAGAACCGTCCCCCCTTTTTTTAATTAACGGCCTTCGTTTTTGCGTTTGGAATAACACTCTTTACAGTATATCGGACGATCTTCTCTGGGTTTAAAAGGCACTTCACATTCTTTTTTGCATTCATCGCAGACTGCCTTATGCATCTCCCGGGGGCCCCCGCCAAATCCACCACCTTGCTGATATGCCATGCTTCCTCCTTAATGAGCGCTTAACTTACGAACACGCAGTGTGAGTAAGTTAATGCGCGAATTAATCCCGCCGAATAATTTGAGGCGGGAGCTTCTCTACAATGAAATTTGTTCCTTTAAATATTTATAGGACTCTATCAAAGAGAAATCAAGTGTTAATTTTTTTCAGCAGCCAGGCCATGTTCTTACCCAAAACACTCATCGTGTTTAAACCCTCTTGGTCATTGGTTACTTCTCCGATTTCGCGGCCGATTCCCACATTCCAATATGACGCGCCCACTATGACCATCTCGCCGATGGTAAAGAAATGGTTTATGGAATCAAAGGCATGAATCGCACCACCCCGCCTGACCGCTACCACCGCCGCTCCTACTTTACGCTTAAACAGGTTATTATTGGCCCGGCTGACCATACCCGTTCTTTCAATCAGGGCTTTGGCGCCAGCTGTGCAATCAGCAAAATATGTCGGAGAGCCGATAATTATCCCATCTGCCTGAATCATCTTGACAACATACTCATTAACCAGATCATCAGTCACCGCGCATTTATTATTCTTAGTAATGGAACATTGGCCGCAAGCAATACACCCACAGATTCTTTGCCCGGCCAGCTGGATAAGCTCGGTCTTAATGTTTGAGCTTTCCAACTCCTTAAAAACCTGTTTGATCAGAATCGCAGTATTCCCATCCTTACGGACGCTGGCGTTAAATGCAATCACTTTCATCTTTCGCTCTCTCCTCTTGGTATAATCATGGGGACGGTTCTATTTTTTAACCCAAATAAGCGACGGAAAAATAGAACCGTCCCCGTTATTCTTTAATGCGTAGTTTTATATAACTGGTGGCGCTGCTCTTTGATCTGCTCATTGGCTAAATATTCATCAAAGGTGGTGCTGATGCGATCAATATATCCTCTGGGGGTAATTTCAATAATACGGTTGGCTACCGTCTGAACTAGCTCATGGTCATAAGAAGAAAAAAGAATCGTCCCTGGAAATTTATCCAGGCCCCGGTTTAAAGCGGTAATTGACTCTAAATCCAAATGATTGGTCGGTTCATCTAAAATAAGTACGTTGGGCTGGGTAACCATCATCCGGGCAAACATGCAACGTGCCTTCTCTCCGCCGGATAAAACATTTACCGGCTTTAATGATTCTTCTCCTGAAAAAAGCATGCGGCCTAAAAAAGCGTGAATAAACTCATTTTCAGTGTTGGCTGAGAATTGCCTGAGCCAATCAGCTATCGCTACGGAGGAATTGAAAAATGCTGAGTTATCCCTGGGATAATAAGCCCTTCGGGTAGAAACACCCCATTTAAATGTTCCGTGGCTTTGCCTGCTATCCGCTTGGACATCATTCATCAAAATCTGAAAAAGTATTGTCTTAGCCAGATCATTGGGCCCCACAAAAGCCACCTTATCCCCCTTATGAATGGTAATATTGAGCCGCTCAAACACTACTTCTGAATCCAGTTTTTTGAATAAATTATTTATACTTAAGAGATCATTACCGGCCTCGCGCTCCGGTTCAAAATTTATATAAGGGTATTTACGCGAAGAAGGGCCAATATTATCTAAAGTAAGTTTTTCCAGAATTTTTTTGCGGCTGGTTGCCTGGCGGGCTTTAGAAGCGTTATTGGCAAAACGCATGATAAAATCTTTTAAATCTTTACGCTGTTCTTCAATTTTTTTATTGGATTCGCTGCGCTGACGGGCAGCAAGCTGGCTGGCTTCTGACCAAAAAGTATAATTACCCGGGTAAAGCCGGATTTTACAGTAATCAATATCCGCAATATGGGTGCAGACTTTATCCAGAAAATGCCGGTCATGCGAGACCACGATGGCCGTATTCTGAAATTCACAGAGAAACTCTTCCAGCCACATGCATGACTCCACATCTAAATGATTAGTCGGCTCATCCAGAAGCAGGATATCCGGATTGCCGAATAATGCCTGAGCTAATAATACGCGCACTTTTTGCCCGGCTTCCAGCTGAGTCATCTGCGCGCTATGCAGCGACTCCTCAATCCCCAGATCACTTAAGAGTTTAGCGGCATCAGACTCAGCGTTCCAGCCACCTAGTTCAGTAAACTCCTCCTCAAGTTTTGAGGCGTGAATTCCATCCTCATCGGTAAAAGGAGTTTTGGCATAGATCGCCTCCTTTTCCGTCATAATTTCATAAAGCCGCTTGTGCCCCATAATCACTGTAGTTAGAACAGTAAACTGGTCAAAAGCAAACTGATCCTGCTTTAAAACGGAAAGACGCTTACCTGCGGGGATAGTCACTTCTCCGGTAGAAGATTCGATCTCTCCGGAAAGAATCTTTAAAAAAGTGGATTTACCTGAGCCATTAGCGCCGATTAAACCATAGCAATTGCCGGAAGAAAAAACAATATTTACTTTAGTGAAAAGTTTGCGCTGCCCGAATTCTAAAGATACATTACTTACGGAAATCATAATTTAGCTCTTGATTTGGAAATAAAGGGGACGGTTCTATTTTTTATTATTATAAAAAATGGAAGCGATGAAAAAATAGAACCGTCCCCTTTATTTTGGGAAGACTACCTATCGATAATTACCAAACCCCAGCGGAATAGGAAAATCCAAAACCCGTAAATGCGCGATCACTGCCTGCAGTTGATCTTTTTTGGCTGAACTAACTTTAATCTTCTCCCCTTCGATTTGAGTTTGAACTTTGGCTCCTAAACCTTTGATTATACCGGTTAGTTCTTTTGCGCGTTCCTTATCAATCCCCATACAAATTTGGACCCCCTGACGCAGATAGCCCTCAAAAGCCTTTTCTGGATCATTAAATTTGAAAGACTTGATAGAAACTCCTCTTTTTGCCAGGCGCAGGGTCAAAATATCCGTAAGCGCGCGCAGCTTAAAATCATCGTCTGCAACTAAGGTGATTTTCTTTTCTTTGCGGTCAAAAGCAATGGAGGCCTTGCTATTCTTAAAATCATAACGCTGGCTCAATTCTTTAATCGCTTGATTTACCGCGTTATCTACTTCCTGCAGGTCAACTTCAGAAACAATTTCAAATGAAAAATTTGCCATTAACTTTTCCTACTAACCTATTAATTCTATTTTCTTTACTTAAGACAAGCTTTTAATCGCAGCTTCTCTCTTTAGTGCGATAGATCTGCTTTTTACCTTTTCATTATACACCAATTTAACCGGAGTTCTATACTTAGTAAACTTGCAACCATTGCCACTATTATGTTGTTTTACCCTGCGTTTTAGCCATGCTTCTTTGCTTTATCTCTTTTTGTATAAACCAACTAATTCTGACTGGTCCAATATGTGGCCGAGTATTGCACTTTCAAGCGAAGATTTGCTTATCCCTTCATCCAAATTAAATACTTTATCCAAAGCATATATTTTAAAGAAATATCTATGGGTACCGGAAGGCGGGCATGGCCCACCGTAGTCATTTCTGCCAAAATCGTTACGCCCTTGTTTTCCCGGAATGCTGTTTTCTTCTATACGATTAATAAGCGGAATATCAAAGACAACCCAATGGACCCACATCCCCATAGGTGCATCAGGGTCGTCAACGATTAACGCTAAACTTTTCGCTTCTTTAGGTATATCCTCAATAATTAATGCTGGATTTACATCCTCCCCTTGGCAAGTAAACTTTTTAGGAATAAATCCATTGTTCTGGAACTCTGGGCTTAATATTTTCATACCTACACCCCCTTCTTCAGCATTAATAATTCCTAATGCTACAGACATAAAAACTAAAAACAGAATTGAAATCATTCTGCCAGTCATAACTCTCTTAACCGCCATAGTTAGCCTTCTTGTCTACCTAGACAACACCCGCGCAATACAAATCAGCGCGGGGTGTCTACTTTGCCTTACCCTGATTAGCCACCGCCTCCATCGCCTTCTTCACTTGTTCCGTATCACCTAGATAATAACTTCTAATTGGTTTTAAATTATCATTTAACTCATAGACTAAAGGCAGGCCGGTAGGAATATTTAAACTTACAATTTTCTCCTCGGAAATATTATCAAGATACATCACTAAAGCGCGCAATGAATTTCCATGCGCGGCAATAATGACGCGCTTATCGCTTTTTACCGCCGGAGCAATTGTTTTATGCCAAAAAGGCAGAAATCTAGCCACCGTATCTTTTAGGCATTCAGTAAGTGGTAATTCTTTGGGCTTAAGATCCTTGTAACGAGCATCAAGCCCCGGATAACGCGGGTCATTTTTTTCCAAAGCCATCGGAGCAATATCGTAACTTCTCCTCCAGATCAGAACCTGCTCTTCCCCATATTTTAAGGCAGTCTCGGATTTATTTAAGCCTTGTAAGGCGCCGTAATGCTTTTCATTAAGCCGCCAGGAATTATAAACCGGTATCCACATTAAATCCATTTCATCGAGTATAATCCAAAGCGTGCGGATTGCTCTCTTTAAAACAGAGGTATAGGCTACATCAAAAACAAAACCTTCCCGTTTAAGTACCTGGCCGGCCTGCTTGGCCTCCTGTACTCCTTTTTCCGATAAATCAACATCGATCCAACCGGTAAAACGATTCTCTTTATTCCAGCTGCTTTCTCCGTGCCTTAATAAAACTAATTTCTTCATCAAGCCTCCGTTTTCCCGCCTTTGGGGTGAGCTGTTTTATCTCCATGGGAATTTCTCCTGATTATTAACAAGGTCAAGGAATAGCTAAGCGCGCCTAAAACTAAACCAATAACTAGATAACCGACAATCACCGGCAAAAGCACTTCAAAAAAGGAAAGTTTAAAAAATCCAGTCCAGCCGAAGTTTTTAAGCAACCCTTGAGCCTGCTGTTGCACCGTTTGCCAATTCAGTTTAAGTATAACAGAACCCACTTTTATTGCCAAGATAAAAGTTACTAATGAGAGCCAGGTATTCGTAAGCAGGCCACCCAATAATGCTGCCGCGCGATTAGCCTTGAAAATAAAAGCCAAAAATAATGCCGCAGCCGGGCCAGTTCCGGGCAGTAAACCGGCAAATACCCCTAAACCCACGCCCAAGGCAATCTTCTGCGCAGAATCATTGATATAAAAAAGTTTGGCAAAAACAAAATTTATAATTTTCTTAAAACGCGGCTCTTTAGGCATATTTAACCAGGCTTAATATTTACTCCGGCAAATCTTTCCGCCCCGTATGACTCCTGAATCCAGCCGTTAAGCAAATGATAACGCTCTAGAATTTCCTTAGCCTCCTGATATTCCTCTTTTTTCAGGCGGCGATTGATTTTAGGGTAACCGGAGGCCAAATGATACGGCAGATACTGGCTCATTAAACTTATGTAGGTATCCTCGGATAATTCGCCAGCAATAAATTTCATGACCTTTTCTGTTTGCGAGGAGCGGTTAGGCAGCACCAGGTGCCGGATGATCAGGCCTCTTTTAATCAATCCATCATCGCTAAATTCAGCCAACCCCACCTGCCGATGCATTTCTTTGAGCGCCTCTTGATTATATTTGACATAATCCGCAGCTTTTGATAATTTTTTAGAAACCAGGCTATCCCCATAACGGCTATCCGCTAGATATATATCAACTATACCCGCTAAAAACTTAATCACTCCGGCTAGTTCATAACCGCTAGTATTATAAACCAAAGGTATTTTTAGCCCCCTTAAAATAGCTAGCTCTAAACTTTTAAGTATTTGCGGTAAAACATGCGTGGGAGTAACCAGGTTAATATTATGACATCCCTGGCTTTGTAGTTTTAGCATTACTTGCGCTAACTCGCTAAAGGTGTATTCCCGGCCCTTTCCTAACTGGCTAAACTCATAGTTCTGGCAATAGACACAACCCATATTACAATGGCTAAAAAATATCGTACCGCTGCCGCCAGTACCTGAGATTGGCGGCTCTTCACCATAATGAGCCATGAAACTAAAAATTTTAGGAAGCGATGCTGTTTTACAAAAACCGATTTTATTATTTAAACGGTTAACCTTGCAACGGCGCGGGCAAATTTGGCAAGACTCAAGTGATAAAAATAGCGCATCAGCTATTTTTTTTAACTCTCCACTTTTATAGGCATTAAGATACCCCGGATAATCTGACATTAGGGTGCATAGAACTTTCTAATTTGATTAAAAATATCGATATATTCTTTACTGCAGTAGTCCGGATAGGTCCACTCATTGGCAGAGAACGAATTTCCTCTAAAAGAAAGGGTTATTTCGGCAAAGATGCCTTTACGCAAAAATATCCTATGCGCGTAATCCTTAGTTGTGGCCAGTACCAATTTAGCTAAATCAATATAGCCTGGATCGATATTCACCTGACGGGATTTGGCCGTCAAAAATTTTGTTTCCAGCCGATTGGTATAAAGCTTGACTCGATATAAATCCGCAATAGAGATAAGCTTAGAGAAACTGATAAATTTTCTCTTGAGCCCTTTACCCATCTCTGCTTCATAGTAATCTGTATAATTAAAGTCAATGCCTGCTGATTCAAAATCAATTTTGCCAAATTTCTTTCTTAATTTTTCTTTGGCTTTTATAAAAATAGCCTCATCTTTATAGATGAAGCCAATTACTAGCTTAACTTTCAGATTATATTTGACGATTTTTTTCAATTTGGCTGGAAAACCATGGTTTGGCAACCAAATAGCCAAAGCCACAGAATTTTAAGGCAAGAACTGACTGATATACTGGGCGATCTTTTTACACTGATCTTCACGCATTTGATTAAAAAATATAGCCAGGTTAAATCCGCCGCTGGCCTCATCTTCAGTCCTTACGACTACCCCCTTACATTCAACAATCGTGTTTTTGCCTGCCTGGCTTCTATTCGGCAGGCTTAATTTTACGGAAATCTTGGTAAAAGGCGGCATATATTTATCTAAATGACAATAGGCACCCACACTGCTGATATTGTGTGAGACGGTAGAAAAATCATAGCCGTTTACCGCCAGATTAAGCGGCAACTTATGCGCCAGACGTGGATGTACCCTGCGTTCTTTAATGCTCTTCATTATTTTTTCTCTTCTGCCTTATGGCTTTGGCTATTGGAGGCCAAACCATCGCCTTGCGGCTTAGATTTATTGATAAATGTGCGCCAGCATCTTTTGCTGCAATAGAATTTTCCGTCACGATAATAGCGTTTTAGTTTCTTAATCAGCTTGTTACAGGCCAAACAATTGGTCTGTTTTTCGGCTTTGGGTTTGGCTTCTGCTTCACTTTCCTTAACTGCTTCTAGCGCCATGACAATTTTCCTTTCCTTAGGTTGAAACTAACTATACCTGCATATTTATGAAATCTTTGAGGTAGTTCTGCTCTGCACTATTAAACTCTACAAACTCTATACCGGTTTGATTACGGTTAGAATGCGCCAGCGGCATTGACCAGGCTACCTTACCAACAGGCCTTAATATCCGATTTAAAATATTAATTTCAAGCATTACCAACGTCGAGGTAGGAATAAACTGTTCGTTAGCGAGTCTTAAACCACCGCAACTTATATCCTTACTAATACCGCTATCAAAATCCGCTTTGCCCCTGAACTGATAACGAATCTTGGAATGAAAATTTAACCGGGGAAAACAGCGATTTTCCTTTTGTTTTTGCAATGTCACCATTAAAAAAATATAACACACATTTTAAAATATGTCAATACTTTACAAAATTTGCAATTTTGCTATAATTGCTTACAGAAGCATGGTCCGGCTTCCAATAGCCAAAGCCAAAACGAGGTGAATAAATGTACTGCAAATACTACGGGCTAAAAGAACGCCCTTTTAATGTTACCAGCGACCCGGCTTTCTTTTTTTCCAGCAAAAAACATAAAGAAGCTCTCTCCCATTTACTTTATGGAGTCAGCCAAAGAAAAGGGATTATTGTTTTAACCGGAGAAATCGGCACTGGTAAAACCACCATCTGCCGTTTTTTCCTGAACCAAGTTGGCAAAAACGTAAAAACCGCCTTTATTCTGAACCCTACCTTCTCTGAGATCCAATTGTTGAAATCAATCGTTAATGATTTCGGGATTAATTCTAACAATAAAACAAAATTAGACATAGTTTTGGAGTTAAATAATTTTCTCCTACGCGAATCCACCGCCGGAAATAATCTGGTGCTAATCATTGATGAGGCGCAAAATTTAGAGCCCAATTTACTTGAGCAGATCCGACTGCTTTCCAACCTAGAAACAGAAAAGGATAAGCTCTTGCAGGTAATTTTAGTCGGACAACCGGAATTAAATACCCGGCTTAATTTATATGATTTAAGACAACTGCGGCAAAGAATTATGGTTAGATATCACATTACGCCGCTAGACAACGATGAAATCAAAGACTACATTAACTACCGCTTAAAGATTGCCAGGGCAGAGCATGGGTTAGAAGGCCAAATTGAATTTAGCGATGAAGCTATCGAAATGATCAGCCGCTTCTCCGGCGGTACGCCCAGATTAATTAATATGATTTGCGATCGGGCGCTTTTAGCCGGGTTTGTCAGTGAAACTAACCATATAGATTTTGGTATTATCGAAAGATGTATCGAAGAGCTGGACAGTTACTTTGTGAGTAAAAACGCATGAGCATCATTAATGAGGCATTAAAAAAAACCGAAGAGTACCTCCAAAAAAATGCCGCCAAAGATAACCTCCTGGCGCCTAAGCCCGCCGGAGCTAAACCATTCCTCCTTTATATTTTAATTTTATTGGCCGGGCTTTCGCTGGGCAACTTTATATTTAACCTGCTGAGCCATGAGCTCCAAACTACTCAAACGCAAAAGTTAAATGCTTTGCCTGTTATCCAAACTACAAATTCTCCCCCTGCAGCTGCCTTGCCGAGCCAACCACCGGAAGAAAAGAAACCCGCAGAACTCAACTTTGTTTTAAACGGAATATTCTTCTCCGATAATGACGGCTACGCATTAGTCAATAACCAGATTGTAAGAGAGAATGATTACGTTGATGGAGCTAAGGTGGGTTTGATTACTACCAATACTGTAGAACTAGATAACGCCGGCCAGAGGATTACTCTATCCACTCACAGGTAACGCAAAAAAAGCCCCGCAGATTGCTTCTTTAATTAAATCTAATTTAATATTTCGCACGATCCTGGGCTTGCCAATACCGCCGATAAGCACAAACTTATTTTCCTTACCCGAAAACTTTTTATCGTGATAATGCGCCCGGATAATCTTGGCGGCCGATACGCCTTTTATCTTTATAGGCAGGCCATAAAGCTTAATCAAATTCCTAATACGTAGCGCTGACTGTGTATCGATTAATCCTAACCTTTTACTTAAGTCAACAGCAACGATCATGCCCAGGCTAACTGCCTGGCCGTGGTTATAACTTTTATACCCGCCGGCAGCCTCAATGGCATGGCCAATCGTATGCCCAAAATTAAGAATACTCCTTAAGCCTAAAGTTTCTTTTTCATCCCGGTAAACTATGCCTGCTTTAATCCGGCTACAGGCATGAATGATTGTTTCCAGGGTAGCAGGATTTCGCTGCACTACTTTTTGATATTTATTTTCTAGAAAACTAAAAAGCTTTTGGTCTTTTATTACTGCGTATTTAATTACCTCCGCCATCCCGCAGCGAACCTGCATTATATCAAGGCTCTTTAAAAAATTTATCTCACTAAAAACCAGCCTGGGCTGATAAAATGCTCCCACTAAGTTCTTGCCTAAATCCAGGTCAACGGCGGTTTTGCCGCCGATGGCTGAATCCACCTGAGCCAACAAAGTCGTAGGAATCTGGACATAGTTAATACCTCGCTTATAAACCGAAGCCACAAATCCTGCTAGATCACCAACCACCCCTCCGCCAAAAGCAATAATAAAAACTTTTTTCTTTTGGTCAAACTTAGCTAACTCTTTAATGACCAGGCTGGCTGTTTCTATAGACTTGGTTTTTTCGCTATCCGCAACCAGCTTAAAATGACAATTAAATCCGTTCCCGGACAAAACTTGCAACAACTTTGCGCCGTATTTATTTTTCAAAAAGGCATTGGTAATAATGAAGGCATCTGTTCCAATATCTAATTTTTTTAAATATGCGCCAAGTTGATAAAATATACCACCTCCGATAACTATCTGATATGAACGCTTACCTAAATTAACCCTTACCTTATGCATATTAAAACCCTACCCCCATCATTCTAATTACGGCGCCCACCAGCGGCCAAAGCAAGCGATCAAACATTCCCAACCAGATAAATACAAAAAGGATAATAAAACCATAACGCTCAAACCCCGCATACTGCTCTGATAAATGCGCTGGCAATAAACCCATTAAAATTCTTGAACCATCTAACGGCGGGATAGGTATAAGATTAAATATGGCTAAGACAACATTAATCGTAAGCAGATATTTTGTTGCGCTAATGCCCTGCGCAGGAATAAATCTTAATATTCCGGCCATAATAAAAGCCAGGATAAAATTAGCCAGCGGGCCGGCCAGGCCAATCCAGATCATATCCCTTTTGGGATTCTTTAGGCTCCGGTAATTTATGGGAACAGGCTTGGCCGCGCCAAAAACAAAACGTCCGGCGGTAGATAAAAAAAGCACCAAGGGCAAAAGAATAGTCCAGAAAGGATCAATATGCGCCAGCGGATTTAAGGTTAACCGGCCGCTTAATCTAGCCGTAGAATCTCCCAGCTTATAAGCCACTAAACCATGCGCAAATTCGTGCACGGTTATGGCAATCAGTAAAAGCGCAAAAGAAGCGGCAAAGGAAATAATTGAATACAAAAGGTTCAATTTAGTGCCTCGATAATATCGATCTGAATAATAGGATATTTACTTGCAGCCAGACTGATTAATTTTCCCGTAACCTTAACTTTGCGATAATTAAGGCTGTCTAAACTTTTGCGATCGCCTTTAAGAAAATATATTTTATTTTCAGAGGTGATCAACTTATGCGTAGCCTTGCGCCAGAGGACTATCCCGTAAGGGCTAACCTTGCCCTCAACTACCAATTGATCGTTTAATTTGACAGTATCTGTGACCTTAACCGGAGCATCCTGTTTCTGGAACAGGACCACCTCTTTATTCACAAATTTTTTATTCACCCAAGCATAACTCTGATAAACCGGATGAATCTTATACCAGCCTTCCTCATCTGCAATGACATTAACCACCGTGGCTTTATCAACTTTCCCCAGAATCCATGCCGATTCAGTCGGCCCCAACCGGATATTTACTCTATCTTTAATTACCTTAGCGCTAAGACACTTGCCTGATTGGGAAGCAAAATCAGTATTAACATTATTGCATTCACAAAGATTCTTTTTTATATAAGAAGGCGCCTCGACAGGCAGGCGGATCTTATACCAATCATAGGCTTCCCAGACAACTTCTACTAATTCGCCTTTAGCCAGAGTGCAAATGACCTCTGCAACTACCGTGGCATCCACTCGAACATTTATGCCGTTGGCATTGATCTGACCTGTAAAAGCACCAAAAGTCTCCGCAAATACAGTGCCCACCAGACTAAAACAAACCATAAGAAAAATAAGTGTGTCCTTAATTTTAAGATTTAGCAGCATTTAATTTAACCTTACTTTTATTTAAGCCTTGGGAGCAGCCTTAGGAGCAGCAGCCTTAGGAACAGCAGCCTTGGCATCCTTTGCTCCAGCAGCAGCCTTAGGGGCAGCAGCCGGTGCACCCTCTTCTGTAGTCGTGGCAGCCTTCTCAACCTTCTCTTTTTTAATCTTAATCCTTAAGGTCTTGATCTTGGGTAAACCATAGACCGAATCCCCTTGTTTCCAATTACCTTTTTCCTGCATCTGCCTGATGCGCTCAATACGTTTTAATACCGAGCGGGTCTTTTTGTCCTTTTCCGAAATAGTTAATGACGGATGTATTGACATGTTTATAGCCTCCTTATACGGCAACTCGCGTAGGTTCTCTGCAACTGGATCAGCAAAGGTTGCGCGCTCTCTTGATTAGAAAATTTGCCTACGCACAAAATAATATAATCTCCTTTAGCAAAAGCCATCGGAGTTAATCCTTCTTTTAGTAACAACTGAACTTCGGATAAAGCAAGTTGCTTGTTTTTAAAAGTTGCCACTTGAATAGTATAGCCAGCCTGATCTGTGGTATTATTTTTAACCCAGGCAACACGTTTTCCTTTTTCCACCCCCAAAGAAAAAGAAATAATACCAGTTAAAGCCAGGCCCATGATTAAAAGCATAACTTTTTCATATCCCCGGATACGTAAAAAAAACGGATTTTTATGGCTGCGCGGCTTATATTGCCCGCTATTCTCACCCGGAGAAAAAAGTTCAGATTGTGAATAATCCTGCTTTTCTACCATAAACTAATATTATTACTCAAGAGCCATCCTGCTCCAAGTAAACTTTCTTATTGAACTTTTTAATTACCTTTAAGAAGGCCTCAACTATTTTAGGATCAAATTGCGTGCCGCTCTTTCTCTTTATTTCTTTTATCGCTGAAGCAATATCCATTCTCTGGCGGTACGGCCGGCCATAAACCATAGCCTCAAAGGCATCGACCACCGACATAATCCGCGCGCCCAAAGGAATCTGGCCGCCTTTGAGTTGCGAAGGGTAACCGGTCCCATTATATTTCTCATGATGATACATAATGATCGGAATAGCCGGACGTAAAATTTGTAAAGGCCTTAAAATCTGCGCCCCTTTAACCGGGTGCTTTTTAATAATATCATACTCCTCACTAGTTAGCTTAGTGGTCTTAGTTAATATCGACACCGGAATATCCACTTTTCCGGCATCATGCAAGAGGCTGGCGTATTTAAGGCTTTGCAGCTGTTTCTCATTTAAATGAATTTCAGAACCCAATGCGCAAACCAGCTTACTAAAATGCGGTGAATGTGTGTAGTCCCGGGAAACATGGGTATTCAAAAACGTGACCAAAGATTTAATACTGCCAAAAACTATGCGTTGTTGTTCCTCGTAAAGTTGCATGTTCTTAATCCCGATCACCGCCTGCTCGCCCATAGTCATCAGCATTTCCTGGTCAAACAGGTCAAACGGGTGAGTTGGCTTAGTGCGTTTGATAATCGTAAAACCCATAAGATCTTCAGAAATAAGCGGAATACCTAAAAGATTGCCTTTTCTGACAGCCGAGGAACCTTTGATGATTTTTTCTTCAACCCTGCCGCTGATTTTAGTCTTTTTATAAACCACCAGTTTCTTATTATCATTAATCGTGCATTTGATAATAGAATATTTTTTATTGGGATCCAATAAAACGATTAAGCAATATTGGGCATTAAAAAATTGGCAAAATAGGCGGCCCATGCGGCTGATTAACTCATTAACCTCATAGGTAGAGTTAAGTAGGCGGTAAATACTATGCACCGCGGAAATTAAAAATCTATACTTTTTCGTAGGGGTTGAATAATTTTTTATACTCATCTAAAGCGTACCGGTCAGTCATACCGGCGATATAATCACAAACTACCCGCTTTACTCCACCTTGAGGAATCCTACGCTGTATCTCAGGGGGCATCTGTGCGGGACGTTTGAGGTATTCAATAAATAATTCCCGAATAAAACGCTTGGCCTTAGTGCTCATGCGCACAACCCGGTAATGATGGTAAAGCTTCTGCATGAGAAACTGCCTAAGCGGCTTTCTTAACTGCTTAATCTTGCTACTAAAATCTACTATCTTACAATCGATCTTTCCAACATCGGTATATTTTTTGATCTTGCGCCGGGAAATCTCTGATTGCGTATGCGCAATTAGATCCGTGACCTGTAAATCAATTAAGCCGCGGATAATCAAATACTTCCGACTACTTGGGTTAATTTTAGCATATTTCTGATTGATCAAGCGATTTATTTTTTGCCAAATCTCTAGGCCCTCCAGATCACTCTGGCTGATCAGCCCGGAGGTAAGGCCATCATCCAGATCATGATTATCATAAGCAATCTCATCAGCCACATCCACTACTTGAGTCTCTAGCGTCGGCATTTTCTTAGGGGAAAACTCTTTGATCGCCACCGCAATATCAAAAACCGAAGAGTGTTTCACGATCCCTTCTCTTACCTCCCAACTTAAATTCAAGCCCGGAAATTCCGGATAACGCTCCTCAAGGAAATCCACTACCCTTAAGCCCTGGAGATTATGATTAAACCCCCCGGCTTTAGCCATTAATTCGTCCAGCACCTCTTCCCCGGAGTGGCCAAAAGGTGTATGCCCCAAATCATGAGCCAAGGCAATGGCTTCAGTTAAATCCATATTTAAACTTAAAGCGCATGCGATGGTCCGGGCAATCTGAGAAACCTCAATACTATGCGTCAGTCGCGTGCGGTAATAATCACCTTCGTGATTTACAAAAACCTGGGTTTTATACTCTAACCTCCTAAAAGCTGCCGAGTGAATAATGCGGTCCCGGTCACGCTGATAACATGACCGATATGCATGCTCATCTTCTTGATGCGCCCGGCCGCGGGAATCGCAACTTTTCATCGCATAAGGAGCAAGAAACTTATTTTCAAATTCGTTAATTTTATGCATGGGCATCCTTTAATCGTTTAGACAACTCCTCCAGTGACTGTGAGATAACCTTAGTGTTGCCGATTACCGGCATAAAATTAGTGTCCCCCGCCCAGCGTGGCACAATATGCAAATGCAGATGCCCGGTAATTCCTGCACCTGCCTGGCAGCTAAGATTAAAACCTATATTATAGCCTTGCGGCTTTAAAACTTTTTGCAACAACCTCTTAGCTCGCTTCAAAGATTTAAACATATCCAGGATCTCTTCTTCGTTCATCAGCTCTATATCCGCAATATGCCGCAGCGGAGAAACTAAAAGATGGCCATTATTATATGGATAGATATTCAACAAACAAATAGATTTTTTTGTTTTAAAGATTACATAATCATGAAGCTTGCTTTTCTTGGCCCGGCAAAAAATACAGCCTTGCGGCCGATTTCTCCTGATATAATTAATTCTCCAAGGGGCCCAAAGTTTATCCATTTTAAATTTTTATTATCTTAGCCTCAATCTCACTCTGGCTATCGCAAGTCAAATCAGGATTGGCTAACCTTTTCTTTAATTCAATTATCCCGTAAGAATTATACGCAGCGCTAAGGTCAGTGGCGCTTCCGGGGTTAAAAAATAGTATGCCGCCTATTCTTTCATTCATCGGTTTATGCGAGTGGCCAAAAATAATCAGGTCACAATCATCTTCCTTAAAAGCATCTTTAAGCAGTTCCGGAAGATTCAACGGAGCCCCAGATCCATGCATCAGACCCACTCTGTACCCAAGAATCTCCAAAACCTGCTTTACCGGATACTTTTTCTTCACCGCCTGCTGATCCATATTCCCGACTACCACCACAACTTCTGCGCATACGGACTTTAATTCATCAATTACCCCTAAACCTACCATGTCTCCGGCATGGATAATTAAATCTACATGCTTAAAAGCATCCAAAACTACCTGGGGGATATGCTCACCTCTATCCGGAATATGTGTGTCCGAAATTACGCCAATTCTTACGCCATTAATATGATCCGGGGAATTACTCATCTCGCTAAAGTTTATAACCTGACTCATGCAATTACCCGTGGCTTAGAAAATAAATCTAAAATCTGATTTAAACTGTTTAAGTCCCAGGTCCAGATCTTCTCTTCCAACGCTCTTAGCCTGGCATTTGGGTCAACTTCCTTCAGAGTAATCATAATCTTACGCTGCGATTTATGATGATATCTTTTACATTCCTTTGAAAACTCCGTGATATCCTGCTCAGTAAGCGCATCAGATTTAATCGCCATAATCCACAGCGCATTGCTAGAACGGCCCAATAAACCGTCTTTTAAAAAACGCTGGCCAAATATCAACGGCTTTACCTCGCGAAAGTGGTGCAGCCGGATCTTTTTACGTTCAATCTGTACAAGATCATCCTCAAATAGCTGCAATAGTTCCCAAACACGGTTAGCCAACGGTTTAGTCGACTGTTTGGCAAACTCCTGGATAAGCTCCTGGATGTTATCCCGGAACTTTTCTTTTTGATTCTTAGCGTCAAATGATAATGAACGCATCTTCTCCTGATAAACAAAACGCACCCAGTAGGCAAATAATCGGTCGCTAATTTTAAGAAAATCTCCGCTGCGGGTAATCGCATCCAGCTCTAGAAGATAATTAATCCTGATCCCCAGATCCTTTTTTTGCTTATGTAAGATATGGGCGATATCTTTAATGCGATTGCGTCCGGAGGCAATCAAATAAAATATGGAAACATAATCATTGCTGGCGCCTACATCTAGAAAACGCTTAATATAATTAGAGAATCTCTGATTAAGAATCCCCGAAGTATTAAATAACAGATCCTCAAGGATATCCGCTAAATTCACCACCACATCCGTTTGGCTTTGGCCATTGGAGGCCAAACCATTGTCTTGTGGCTTATTAGATAAGGCATCAGTGATCAACTCCAGGTATAAGGGGTAACCGCCGGTAAAGTTAATAATGAAATCTTTTAACTGCGGATTTAACTTTAAGCCGCCAATGTGCTGATCCAGATAGCGGCCACTAGTATGAATATCAAATGGCTCAATAGTAATAATCTCAAAATTGCCAAACAACAAAGAAAGCTGCTTAGAGAGGATAACCCGAGTTTTAAACATCCTGGAGCTGGCCAGGCAATAAAGTGTATTTTTCTGTACAATGAGCAGCTTACTCCACACCCGGTATAAATTTTTTACCCCAATATCCTCCAAATTATGAAATTCATCTAAAAACAAAACCGTAAATTTACCGGTTTCCTGATTAATTAACTCCGGGAGATTAAAAAGCTCGGTAACAATATTTATCTTCTTCCTCCGGGAAAGCTCATTAAGTATAAAATTTATTCTTGCGGTAGTATTGGGTATGTACCGGGAGGATTTGGCAACCAGATAATCCAGGTCTTCCTTTAAAGGCAGGCCGCTATTTAAGAGAAAATTATACAGTAACGCGCCGATGAATCTTCTAGCAAATCCTTCAAGAGACTCAGGCCGTACCTCTAAATATACGGTAATAATTCTAGGATCGTAGAAGTTAGCCAGAAATTTAGAAATAATGCTGGTTTTTCCGACATTTTCATCGCCGATAATAGCAATATTCTGCCGATAGCCTTCTTTTAGGCTGCTCACCCGCTTTTCTAATATCTGGATATAATTCTTGCGGTCAAAAAATTTGTCTTTTATCATGATAGGTAAAATAGTGGATTCTGCGGCATGGCGCCTTTACGGATCTCAAAATGCAGATAGCTATTTTTATCTCTAATACTGGCACCCACCCGGCCAACCAACGCGCCCCTTTGCACGTTTTCTCCCGGTTGCACAAAAATCTCTGAAATTCTGGAATAAACACTACGCAGGCCGTCTCCATGGTCGATAATTATGGTTTTACCATAATTACCGAAACTATTAGAATAGAAAACTACCCTGCCGCTGCGGGTGGCCAGAATATCCGAGCCAGTTGGAGCCTGAATATTAATACCCTTATTGATTAAGTTGCGATAAGTGGAACCAAAACCGGCGATTACTCTACCACTTAACGGCCAGATAAAATCGTCTCCGCTAGCTACGCTAGATTTTATCGAAATATTCTGCGTCCTTAAACGGCTAGGAATTAAAAGGACCTGGCCTATTTCAATAGCCGCAACTTCAGAAATATGATTGAGACGAATAATATCATCAAGATCTACATCATAGAGCTTAGATATTCTCCAGAGTGTTTGGCCTGCTTCTATGCGGTGACGTACTCCTGGGACTCCTTGAGCCGAGACAGGTAAAGTCGGCCCGGTATACGGGGGGACAGTCGCGCAACCTGCTATACCTAAAATCGCCAGTATTAAAATAATTTCTCTCATCAGTCCTATCTACTACCTACCAACTACCTACCTGCCGGCAGGCTAACTACTGGTTTTAAAAGCGGATGAGCGGAATCGAACCGCCATATGCAGCTTGGGAAGCTGCCATTCTACCACTGAATTACACCCGCGCACAAGCGCGGCACCTGCGCAAATCCTTTAAGCGCAGGGTGCCGCAAACTTATCTTTTATTACAATCCTGCATCAATTTAATTGAACAATATTCTCCGCACATCGTGCACACACTAGAAAGCTTTGGCTTACTGCTTAATCGATACGCCCTGGCCTTATCAGGATCAATGGATAACTTAATTTGTTTTTTCCAGTCCCGCGCCTGACGGGCAATCGAAATACTTTTATCCCAAGCAATTGCCAGTTTTCTGCGTTTGACTAAATCTCCGGCATGCGCGGCAATCCGGCAGGCAATTACCCCCTCCCGCACATCGCTGACTGTCGGATGACGCAAATGTTCAGCAGGGGTTACATAACAAAGAAAATCAGCGCCTACGCTGGCGGCAATTGCCCCTCCAATGGCCGAAGTAATATGATCATAGCCGGCAGCCACATCGGTAACTAAGGGCCCTAATACATAAAAAGGCGCGCCTGAGCAATATTTTTTCTCTAAAGCAATATTTTTTTCTATCTGATCCAGAGGAACATGGCCCGGCCCTTCAATCATCACCTGCACGCCTTGCGCCCTGGCGCGTTTAGCTAATGACCCCAGAATTTTTAATTCCGCTATCTGCGCTTTATCCGTAGCATCTAAAATCGAACCCGGCCTCAACCCGTCGCCTAAACTCAGAGTTACATCATATTTATTGGCAATATCCAGAATTTGATCAAAATGCGAATAAAAAGGATTTTCTTGCTTATGATATTTTATCCAACTGGCGATAATCGCTCCACCACGCGAAACCACCCCCATCAGCCGCTTATGCTGCCTTAGTATCTTTAAGCTGCTTTGAGTTACTCCGCTATGTATAGTAAAAAAATCTACACCCTGTTTAGCCTGATCATTTAATACCTCCAGGACGTCCTGAGCGCTAAATTTAAGAAAATTTTTATTTTTTTCCTTCGCCCTCACTGCCACCTCATAAATCGGAACCGTGCCCACCGGCACAGTTGAGTGTTTTAAAACCTCTCTTCTTACCTTGGCAAGATTGCCCCCTACACTTAAATCCATCAGCGCATCCGCGCCATGCTTTATCGCTGTTTTAAGCTTTTGAATTTCATCAGCAATCCGGCATTTATCCGTAGAGGTGCCGATATTAGCATTAACCTTAGTAGACAAACCACTGCCCACAGCAATTGGCTTTTTTATTTTATGATTTATATTTAAAGGTATGACTGCTTCTCCTAAGCGGATAAGGCGCATAAGCTCTTTAGGCTTAACTGCTTCCAGATGCGCGACCTTACGCATAAGAGGAGTAATAATATTTTTCTTGGCGTATTCCAACTGTGTCATAATTTTCTTAACCTTTTATAAAGCCGCTTAGCTGCTCCTTTAGGATCATCGGCTTCTAAAATCGCCCGGCAAACCGCAATACGCCTGATGCCGGCAGCAGTAATTCCTTTGATATTGCCTTCGCCAATATTGCCGATAGCAAAATAAGGTATTTTTATCTTAGCTTTTAACTCTGTGGCTGCTTTTAAGCCAATGCCCGGACAACCAGGCTTAGTGGCAGTGGCATATATCGGACCGATACCAATATAATCTGCTCCTTCTTTTTGCGCTTTCAATGCCTGGCGCAGATTATGACAGGAAAGACCGATAATCTTATCTTTGCCTAATATCTTTCTGGCCTGCTTTAAGGATAAATCGTCCTGCCCCAAATGCACACCGTCTGCACCACAGGCAACCGCTACATCCACATAATCATTAACGATAAAGAGCGTTTTAGTCAAACCTAAAAGTTTTGCCAGCTTAATCGCAAACTTCAATACATCCGCTTTAGCGCTAGACTTATCCCTAAGCTGGATTAAGCCAATTTCTTTACCAGAAACTAAACTAATTATTTTTTTTAAAGAAAACCTGCTAAAACCGGGCCTATCTAGAATCAGATAAAGCTGAGATTTTTTTAAAAGACTCTTTCTCAATTTCATAAACTTTATACCTGAGCTGTTTAAAACCTAAAGCCACCCCGGCATCTACCAGCTTACTAAATTCTTCCAGCACGCGCAAAGATTCTTTAACTCTCTGAATATTGGCCCAGAAAATATCTTTACAATTACCACGCTTCAGTTCCCCGCAGGAATTAAATCTTCCCACATCAGTCTGCGCCCTGCGCTGGCTAAACAGCTTAGCCGGCGGGTAAATCTTACTGCCCAGGCGATCTATTTTATGCCTGATTTGCTTAAGGCCTGCTGTAAATTTATGGTTATCCAGAATAAACCGGGTAATCTCTTCGCAAACACGCAACCCCTCCTTAACCCGGTTCAAGTTAGCATCAATTATACGGCCGATATCATTCTTTTGAGAAATCCCGGACGATTTTTTCAATGAGTGCACTAGTTGAGCGGCCCTTAACTAAATTAACGGTAAGGACCTTTCCGCCATAACTCTCTACAAAATCTGCGCCGATTATTTTTTGCTTGCTCCAATCCGCACCTTTAATCAGGATATCCGGCTTAAGCGTTTTAATTAAACGCAGCGGATTATCCTCATTAAATAAAACTACAAAATCTACACTGGCCAATGCGGCCACTATTTTTAAACGATCGCTTTGTGCGATCACCGGACGATTTTTAGCTTTAATCTTTTTAACGGAGGAATCGCTATTCACTGCCACCACCAGATAATCCCCATAGCTGCGGGCATCCTGGAGGTATTTGACATGGCCATAATGCAAAATATCAAAACAGCCGTTAGTAAAAACTACGCGCTTGCCGTTCTGCTTAAGGCGCTTAACTTTACGTTTAAGGCTGGGAAGTGAAATTATTTTTGGTCCTGACAAAGTTCCTGCTCGATCATTTCGCATATTATGTGGGCAATAGTAATGTGCGCTTCCTGAATCCTGGCGGTTATTTTGGATGGAACAACCAAAGAAACATCAGCGAGTTTTACAATATCCCCTCCGTCTCCGCCGCTTAAAGCTACAGTTTTAATCCCCATCTTTTTGGCCTGCTTAATCCCTAAAGCTACATTTTTTGCTTTTCCGCTGGTGGATATCCCCAACACCACATCATTCTTCTTGCCCAGTGCCTCTACCTGCCGCGAAAAAACCACATCATAACCGTAATCATTAGCCAAAGAAGTAAGTATCGAGGTATTAGTCGTTAAAGCAATGCCGGCTAATGCCGAACGATCCTTCTTAAAACGACCAACCAGCTCGGCGGCAATATGCTGGCTATCACTGGCAGAACCGCCATTACCGAAAACAATTACCTTACCGTCTTTTTTCAGGCAATCAATCATCAGCTCGGCAATTTCAGCAATTGAATCGACCTGATTACGCAAAATTTCTTCTTTAACCTGTATACTTTCTAGCAGTATATCTTTTATTCTTTCGTGCATTTTTCCTCCTCCCCACTAGGGGACACCGGCGCAATTCTCCGCCACGAGGCGGATACCGGCCCAATTCCATTAAGGGCCGGGTAACTTATAAGCGTCGGGTGCCTTCCGAATTGTTTACCCAAAAAATACCTTGGCAATATTGTAAAGTTCCATATCCACCGTTTTTAAAGCCTTCACTGCCTCCTCTAAAGGCACATCAATGATCTTGGTACCCGCTAAAGCTACCATTTTCCCGAATTTTTTATTAATGATAAGCTCTACGGCTTTTACCCCGAAGCGCGTGCCTAATACACGGTCAAAGGCGGTAGGTGAACCGCCTCTTTGTATATAACCTAAAACACTGACCCGGGTTTCAAAACCGGTTCTTTTTTCAATTTGCGCGGCCAAATCCTCTCCTATGCCTCCGAGTCTCACATGGCCAAAAGCATCTAACTTTTGTTCCTGAGTAACCATAGCGCTATCTTTAAACTGAGCGCCCTCAGAAACCACAATGATACTAAATGTCTTGCCTCTTTGGTGTCTTTTTTTAATGACATTGCAGACTTCATCCAGATCAATGGGAATTTCAGGAATCAAAATCATATCCGCCCCTCCGGCGATACCGGCCTCAATGGCAATCCAGCCTGCGTGCCTGCCCATAACTTCGGCCACGATAATCCGATGATGGCTTTCAGCTGTTGTGTGTAAACGGTCGATACACTCCATAGCCACATTTAAAGCAGTATCAAAGCCAAAGGTATAATCCGTAGCTGACAGATCATTATCAATGGTCTTGGGGACTCCCACGATATTCGGACATCCGTCTTTAGCCAACTTAGAAGCAACCCCCAGAGTATCTTCACCACCCACCACCACCAAAGCATCCAAACCTATTTTCTTAAAATTATCCTTAACCTTTTGCAGGTCACCTTCTTTTTTATACGGATTAGTACGGCTCGTCCCCAAGATGGTTCCACCTTTGGGCAAGATACCCGAAACTGTATCGATATTTAAAGGCATGGTATCTTTTTCCACTAGACCCTTCCAGCCATTTTTAATGCCGACGATTTCATAACCTGCCAGCAAAGCTTTGCGCACCACTGCTCGAATAACCGAATTTAACCCCGGACAATCACCCCCACCTGTTAGAATACCGATCTTTAACATTTACTATTCCTCCTTGTGTACGAACACAACACCGGCGCTGCGCTACCTAGCGCACACCGACGCAATACCAATTAGCGTCGGGTGACTCTTGAACACCGGGTGTCTCTAGACTCTACCATACCCACTAAAGGGTATTGTTGAACGATCTTCTTTCTCAAAATCTTTACTCCTGCGGCTATCTTTTTCATCATGAGCAATCTTGGCTACATGGATCCTGATAATAATCTGCTCATCAACACCTAAAACCTCCTGAATTTTAGATTTAGTTATATCTTGAAGGCGGCTGGTCAACTCCGGGATATTTGCCTCAGAGCGCAAAACCACACGCATTTCGACAATAATGCCTTTTTTATTCGCCACAACATTTGGCCTTAGCTCTTTGACTTCCGGAATTATTCCTGCCAGCCGGCGGATCAGATCCTCTACGGCTGAGAGTGAAATGGTTACCTGCCCGCTGGAGGTAGTAAAAGCAATTGTTTTTTCTCTCTGAAATTTTCCCAGGATAATCTGGGCAAAAGAAAAACTGATTAAGATTAAAAGCGCGCCAGAAAGACCAATCACTATCCGGGAATTATGGCTACTCTGAGCAAAGATAAGTAAATTATTTATATCCGCAGGTAAGAGCAAGTTTAATGCAAACACAATCAGCGCTAAACCAATTACCATAATCATCACAGCGTAAAATACAATCCCTAAGACGGTAAAGAATCTCATATCTTTAGCCCCTTTCTATGCCCTGCACATTTACATTAATTTCTTTAATGGAAAGATTGCTCATCTTCTCTAATGCCAACCGCACATTCTCCTGAACACGATTGGCGATTTCCGGAATGTTATAGCCATACTTAATAATTAAAGGTATCTGGACTTTTACCTCTTCATTCTTAGAGATATCTACTTTTATTGCCGAAAAAAATTTTTTACCCAATAATTCCGCCAAGCCGCTTTTTAAATCCCTGCCCACTCTTTTAACCCCTTCAATCTCTGTGGCCGCAATCGAAGCTATAGATGAGATAACATTTTTATGTATCCTTAAAACTCCTAATTCATTCCGGGATTCATCACGATTCATTTATTCTCCTTTAAATCAAGGGGACGGTTCTATTTTTTAACCCAAATCAGCGACGGAAAAATAGAACCGTCCCCTTTATTCTTTGCCTTCATTCATCAAAAGATCCTGCACAAAATGCGTAGAAATATCTCCCTTTTTAAATAACGGATTATCCATTAATTTAAGATGAAAAGGTATGGTAGTCTTAATTGGAGCAATGTAAAATTCACTTAAGGCCCGGCGCATAGTCTTAATTGCCTCCTGGCGATTATTCCCATGCACAATCAGTTTAGCCACCAGCGAATCGTAATAGGCAGGCACCTCATATCCGGCGTAAATATGCGTATCCACGCGCACATTCGGGCCTCCGGGAAGAATTAATGATTCGATCTTTCCGGGAGAAGGCATAAAATTATTATCCGGATCTTCGGCATTAATCCGGCATTCAATTGCCGCACCCCTAAGCTGCACATTATCCTGGCTAAACTTGAGCTTCTCGCCAGCAGCCACCCGGATCTGCTCCTTAATCATGTCAATACCGGTGACCATCTCGGTAACCGGTTGCTCCACCTGAATACGCGTATTCATCTCCATAAAATAAAAATTACCGGTTTTTTCATCCAGCAAAAATTCAATCGTACCCCAGCTAAGATAGTTAATGGATTTTATTCCTTTTAAAACCATTTCTGTTAATTTACGGCGCATCTTACTGTCGACAACCGGAGAAGGTGATTCTTCCAGCAGCTTCTGATGCCTGCGCTGAATACTACAATCTCTTTCACCTAGTTGGACGACATGTCCAAAGTGATCCGCAATAATCTGCACTTCGATATGACGCGGCCTTTCAATATATTTTTCAATGTAAACGCTGGAATTGCCAAAATTTGCTTCGGCTTCAGTTTGGGCGGTTATGAGGCTGGAGACCAGGGTTAAATCATTATGACAAATACGCATTCCTTTGCCGCCGCCGCCGGCAGCAGCCTTAATAATCACCGGGTAACCGATTAACTTAGCGGTCGAAAGTGCCTCTTCCTTATTCTTAATAATTGCCCGGCTTCCGGGAACAATCGGCAGGCCGGCTTTTTGCATCGTGGTTCGCGCCGCCATTTTATCGCCCATCAGGCGCATATTCTCCGGAGTCGGCCCGATAAAAGTAATTTTACAAGATTCGCATATTTCGGCAAAATGCGCGTTTTCAGCCAGGAATCCATAGCCCGGATGGATAGCTTCAACATCGGTGATTTCAGCGGCGCTGATAATTGCGGGGATATTTAAATAACTATGAGCAGAGGATGCCTGCCCGATGCAGATTGCTTCATCAGCAAAACGCACATGCAGGCTGTTGCGGTCGGCCTGAGAATAGACAGCCACGGTACGAATGCCCATTTCATGACAGGCGCGAATTATTCTTAAGGCGATTTCGCCTCGATTAGCAATGAGAATTTTAGAGAACATCTTTTATGATTTAAAGCGGATCAATAAGAAAAAGTGATTGGCCAAACTCTACCGGTTCAGCATTATCGACTAATATTTCCAGGATTTTTCCTTTAATCTCTGATTTTATTTCATTCATTAATTTCATCGCTTCAATAATACAAATTACCTGGCCGGGTTCAATCACCTGGCCAACTTCAACATAAGAAGGAACTTCCGGATTAGGTGCACGGTAAAAGGTCCCCACCATCGGAGATTTAATCTCCACCGTCTTAATTACATTTTTTTCTTCTGCTTCCTGCGCGCCTTGCGCCTTTGCGCCGCCTACAGCTGCAACCCCTCCAACCGGGTAAGCTACCGGCGCCTCAAATCCTTCCACCCCGCTGGCTGTCTTTTTAAGCCGGATACGCATATCATCCTTCTCCACCTCCAGCTCAGTAAGGCCGTTTTCATTCATTAGGTTGATCATTTCTTTAATTTCTTTAATATTCATTAAGGACTCCTTATCTACCTAGATAACACCCGCGCAATACCAATTAGCGCGGGGTGTCTTAGTTGATCCTCTCAACATAGGTGCCGCCGGTACGCGTATCTACCTTAATCTTATCCCCCACATTAATAAATAAGGGGACTTGAATAATTGCTCCGGTATCCACGGTGGCCGGCTTATTTCCGCTCTTAGATGAATCACCTTTAAACCCTGGCTCAGTTTCCACAATGGTAAACTCAATAAAATTAGGCAAATTCACATATAAAGTAGCACCTTTAAAGAAATATCCCATAATCTCCAGGTTATCTTTTAGAAGCTTGGCCTTATCTGCGATAATATCTTCGGATATAGCAATCTCTTCAAAATTATCAGTATCCATAAAATGAAATATCCCGCCGCTTGAATACTGATATTGCAATTTGCGCTCCTCAACATAAGCCTCTTCTATCTTTTCTTCACCGCGAAAGGTCTTTTCCTGGATGCTATCATTCTTTAAGTTACGCAGCCTGGCCCGCACAAAAGCCGCACCCTTACCGGGTTTTACATGCTGGGCGTCAATGCACATATAAACTTCACCTTCTACTAATATCGTTACCCCCGACTTGATTTCATTTATGGATAGCGCCACTAATTACCTCACAGCCTTTAGTTGTTATTAAAACCATATCCTCAATCCTTATGCCAAATTTACCCGCTAAATATATCCCCGGCTCAACCGTAAAGGTCATGCCCGGCTTAATTGCGCTGGCTTCCAGGCCGGATATAAGGGGAGCTTCGTGTACCTCCAGGCCAAAACCATGGCCCAGGTTATGCGTAAAACACCCGGCATAACCTTGCGCAGCTATGTATTCCCGTGCAACTCTATCAATTTCAGCCATTTCAGCGCCAGGCCGGATTCTCTTAATCGCTAATTCCTGAGCTTTAAGAACAATATCATAAACCTTACGCACAAGGGTATTTATTTTACCCAAAAACAAAACCCTTGTCAAGTCAGATTTGTACCCCTGGTAGTCGACTCCCATGTCAATTAGCACAAGCTCATTATCTTTGAGTTTTCTCTCCCCTGAAAGATGGTGCGGCTGGCTGGAGTTAGGCCCCGAAGCCACGATGATATCAAAAGCAGAGGCCCTGGCCCCCTGGTACCTTATAAAACGCTCAAGTTCTGCTACAACCTCTACTTCTTTGACGCCCGAGACAAGAAACTGCTTGATATGCTCTAAAGCCAAAACAGTAATCCGGGTGGCTTTTCGCAGCTTTATAATCTCCTGGTCATCTTTAACTTGTCTTTTGTCTTCAATTATACTATGGGTTGGAATTAAATTGAATCTTCCTCTGGCACACTCCTTAACTTTGACAAACTCCGCAAACGGCAGATACCTTTCCTCAAAACCTATCCTTTTTAGCCCCAGGCTAAGAATAGCTTCAGCAATATGCTTAAATACAAAACCGTTACATTCTCTAAGCAAAGCATTATCTTTTAAAAAAACTTTAGCCTCTTCAGTATAACGAGAATCGGTAAAATAGATGTTTTCTTTTAGAGAAACTAACAGATACGCATCCCGGCTCAGGGATTCCGTCAAATAAGAAATATTCGCGGGTAAACTAACCAAGAGGCCATCTAAGCCCCTCTGTTTTAACACAGAATGTATACTTTTTAAGCGAGAGTTCATTTTGCTGGGATTAAGTCCAGGAGAGCAGCCAAACCCAGGGTGTAGCTTTTAGCCCCAAACCCTAAGATTGTCCCGCTGGCCACCGGACTGATCAGCGACTTATGCCTAAACTCCTCGCGGGAATAAATATTGGAAAGATGCACTTCGACAACGCTCAATCCGCATCCGGCTACGGCATCACGCACCGCCACGCTGGTATGGGTATAGGCTGCCGGATTAATCAAAATACCCTGAAATTTATTCTTTTTAGCCCGGCCGATAAAATCTACAATTTGACCCTCATGATTAGATTGTTTAATCACCAAGCTGGCCTTGCTTTTTTTGGCATCAGTTTTAAGCATCTGGTTAATCTTGGCCAAAGTTAAGCGGCCATAGATTCCCGGCTCTCGGGTTCCCAAAAGATTTAAATTAGGTCCGTGAATAACTAATATCTTTTTCATAGAAAGATGGTTTACTTATTCTGCTTCGTCAATAAGCATTACCGGGATTCCCTGGCGCAGGGGATATTTCTTCCCACACTTCTTGCAAACAATTTTATTATTAATTAACTCCACATCCGCTTTACAGGCAGGACAGGCCAATATATCCAACAGCTCTTTATCAATCATTTTGACTGTTTCTCCTCTTTAGACAGATAAGCTACTCTTAATTCATAAAGTAAATTCTCCAAGAGATCCGTCTCTTCCTGGGTAAGATTACCTTTGGTTTTCTCCTGCAACATGCCTAAGGTATCAATAAGGAACTTTGCCTGAGTAGAATCTTTCTCTGTTTTACCGGTGGCCGGATTAGCCATATGCCCTAAGGCAATCGATGCCTGCAAAGTAAGGGTGGTGATAAAAAATTTAAAATCCGGCTCCGGGGGGACAAATTCTCCCGGCGTTTTTGGCTCCTCTTTCTCTTTTTCGACACTCTGTTTCCAACTTTCGTCAACCTTCTTACTTATCTCATCCATAATTTAATAGATTGTAATTCCGGCATAGCCCACAACGCTGCTAAAATCCCCGGTGGCATCGCCGCTGGTTTGGTATTTAATTAACTGTCCTTTTTTTGCCCCAAGAAGCTTGGCGGCCTTTATTAAGACTGAGACGGGAGCAAAGCCGCACATAGAAATATTTGATTCCTTAACTGCGATTTCTAATTTATTTTCATCTAAAGCAGTTATTGCCTGGATTGCCAATAAATCTTTTTTCTCAGCGCTTTTTTGCGATTCATAATGGGTCATATCAGAACTGGCAACAAACATAACTGAACTGCTAAGATTGTGCTCAATAATTACAGAAGCCAACTCTTCTGCAACTTTTTTAAGTATGGACAGGTCATCGGTCATAAGAGCAATCGGGACAATTTTAAAATCGTCCCTGAAATACTGTAATATAGGCAATTCTACTTCTAATGAATGTTCATTTAAATGGGCTAAGTTATCAACTTCCAAATATCTGGATTTCTTTAGAAATAAATTTGCCAGCCCGGTATCAATTTCTAAATTCCCGAAAGGGGTTTGCCAAATGCCTTGAGGCATTATGCTAAAAGCAGCTCCCAGGCCGGTGTGATTGGGCCCCAAAAGAACCACTGTATCTTTAATCTTTACTCCGGAGATGGTGCAAACAGCAACTTTTCCGGAATAGATATATCCTGCGTGCGGCAGAATGCACCCTAGAACATCAATCTTTTGCGCTGATTTATCCGCAAAAGAAGAAATCATCGCCTTAAGATCTTTGGAGCCTGATGGATAAAATTGCCCGGCTACAACAGGCTTACGTAAATTAATTGGCCTCATCAATCGTAAATCTTAGATATGAAATCCCGGCTTTTTATTAAATCTTCCGCGGTTGCCGGATAGTGAGCTTCAATAACCTTTAAGGTATCCTTCGCCAGATACGGCTTAAGCAACGCAAAATCCATTTTCCCCGCCAAAGGCGCCAGATGATCCTGGCAGCCCAGGATATCATGTAAATGCACCCCGATTAAACTGTTTCCATAAAGATCCAGAAAATCCTTATGCTTGGCAAGGCCTAAGTTTTCCATCAGCTGGGCATGCCCGGTATCATGCCAATAGTAAATTTGAGAATTATAAAATTTCTTAAGGATAACACCGATCTCAAAAATATCCGGAATCTCACAATGATAAAAACGCGTCTCGACACCTAAAAACACACCTTTTATTTTTGCGTAGGTATTTAATTCATCCAGGCTATTTAAGGCCTGCTCAAAGAAAGCCGGTGCATGGCTATTTCTTTGACGGATCATTTCTTCTTTTAACTTGATAAAATCTGCTTGATCCTTAAACCCCTGGTTATAAAGATTAATCAACTGCCGGGTTAAATCAGGAATCTGGACTCTACCGCAATGCAAAACCACCGCCTTAGCTCCCAATCTACTGGCAGTATCAATGCTGGATTTTGTATATTTAACCGCTAAAAAACGCTCTTGTTTGTCCAGAGAAGCTAAGGAGTAACAATCCGGCAAAGCCTGGTTAGGAGTAAGCCCGTCAGGAATAGGGCAGTAATTATGCAGACTCTGGATACTGATTCCCAGCCTACGGGATTCCTTGGCAATGCTATCCACCAAACTAGAGCTAAGGTTAAAACTTAATTCAATGGCTTTAAAACCAAGTTGATTTATTTCAAAGAGCAGTTTCGCCCCATCATTAAATCGATGAGCGTTCCAAGAAGTAGAAATCGCAAGATTTCCGCGTAAAGTCATGCTTATTTTCTGGTAGACTTAGCTTTCTTCCTCTTGCGTTCGCTGGGTTTCTCATAATGCTTGCGATCACGCACTTCCCGTAAAATTCCTTCCTGCTCAATTTTTTTCTTAAAACGGCGCAAAGCAGATTCAAAAGATTCGTCTTTTTTAACTTCAACTTGTGTCAATATAATCATCTCCTTTCGTGTATAATTTTAGATATTTAATATACCATTCTTTTAAAAAAGTGTCAATAATTACGGTCTTAAAACCAGGGGACGGTTCTATTTTTTAAATTTAAAAAATAGAACCGTCCCCATGATTTTTAGTCTATTCTATTTCAAAAGAAATTATGATATTAAAAGATAGCTGGGGGTAATCAAGTTCTTTGGGAAAATTGGGGAAAGGCGAGGCGTCTTTAACGCTCCTTAACGCGATATCCCTCAGGTAATCATTGACAGCTGACCTCTCTTCAACTAAGCGCACATCCTTAATGTAACCGTCATTAGAAATAACAAAAGAGACATAGACCTCCCCGATTTCATTGTGCGTATAATTTTGGTAAGCACTGCGGCGGATCTTCTCCCTGACGATCTGATAATAGCTAATATAGCTGGGATTATCAATCTTAGCCATCTCTATCGTCGGTAAGGTGATCTTCTTTTTTATCGCCAACACCTGCGAATTTATGAAGGTTGGCTTGGCAAAATCCGGAGGCTTATTTAACATAACCTTTGACCCTTTGAAGACATTCTCCCGCTCGACATAAGGCGGCGGAACCCTGCTGCCTGAGCCAATTTTGGCATCAAGATTTAAAAAAGGATCAGACTTAAAAACCCGACTTCCCGAATCAGGCTTAGCCAGCGACTTAAGCAATGGCTTGGTTTGCGGATTCTCTTTAATATAACGCACTTCTATCGTCTGTTTTTTCGGCGGCGGAGAAAATGGGTTTAGATTGGGGCTTTGCAAAAGTATAGCCCCATGGGTAAGTAACGAAATAGCAAAAGTAACTCGCAAGATTCGATCGGAAACCATAATTTATTTTATCATAAAACCTCATCATCATAAATCGGCTGCTTACAATGCGAACAGGTATATTCTGGCATAATCTAACACTCGTTTCTTTCTCTATTTTTCTAAATTAATCTAGAGAAAAATAGAAACGGCCTCTTTTATTACCTTCTCATTTCAAATTATCTTCTGTATACATCGATAATTCCAACAAGTGTTCTAAGAGCTGTTCAGGAGGTTCACCAACAAAATTATGCAGCACAAGCTCTTTCGCAAAAAGGCGGGAAATATAACGCAGCTTCCTCATGCGTTCTTTCCCAGCGTAAATAAAGTCGCGATGGCCGCTATTTATTATTATAATGTTGCGTTTTTCATCGTAACGCGAGCGCCACATCTGGCCGACGGCACTTTCCAATGTATAACTTGGCAAACCTTTTTTTGAAAATTCATTGTTTTCAACAGGCGCTTTCAGTAAAGAGTCTACAATCGTAATTATGCTTTCCGCCTCACATACTGTCTCAAGCTGCCGGATGGTAACCTTCAACTTACATAAGGCGGGTTCATCAGAAGCGCTAAAGATAACGAATTCTCCGTCTTTTTTATCAAGTTGTCCTTTCCCTTCAATGATTGCCCATTCATATGAAAGATTCTGTTCTATCTGCCGTCTGCTACGGTCTAGTCCAATGGCATGAAAAGTTTTTGTCGTATTTACAGGCAAAATCGCTGAACCGGGCTGAATTCTGGCAGAAAACAACGGACCTGCAACTTCAAAAAATTCCTTTTGCGCCGCCTGTTTTCTTTCGCTATGATGCTCTCCTTCAAGAATCAAAGAATAATTTTTAGCCCCTTCTACGGATGATGTCCGCGAAGTACTTTTTTCAGGCATATCAAACCAATCATATTCTTCTCGGGGCAAACTTAGCATTGCATTTAAAAATGCCTTTTGTACAGAACGAAGTATATTCTTGCTCATACGTTCTTCTTCGGCCTTACTTTGTTCTAATACTATTACATTAAGGCGTCCTTTTAGATTAATCAACGAATCACAGAATACTGCAAAATGCTCATCCTGGATAATCCCATCTCGGGTACCGGGAGTAAGATGTAAAAACGGAACATCAATGACTCCTTGAAAATAACCGGAAGCCCACGGTTCGCATTGGAAGAGATCTAAAACAGTAATGTTTGGCAATACGCGCGTTCCCGAACGAAATAGGCTGATGCAGTTTTCCGGATTTCTTTCGGTAAGATATAGTTCCACATATACATCACCAAAAGGTGTATTTATCCGGGGTAAATCATGAATAAGCCGGCCTTCATACTGGCGAGGTTCAACATTGAATTCAAGGCGGCTGGTACGATCAATTATTCTTATCAAAACGGCCGAATGCCTGATTCTATCCCTAAGCTCCGAGGCTAGATAGTGCTGAATTTTTTCGCCATTAAGATTACGAATTCCTGCAAGCAAACGAGAAATTATCAACTGCGTGCCCTTGACAGGTAAGAGGCGGGGCCGAGGAATAACTACATAACCGGGCATACCTTTTTTCATTTCCATCTGATACGCTTTTCCATCCCTGCCTGACGATATGATCATTAACTCATGGCCAACTGTCCAAAAACTCAAAAGTCCTATGCCAAATTCCCCTTGGATATTCTGAGCACCCTCCTGTTTTAGCCGGTGTTTCAGAGAATCGCAAATATGGGTTGCAACATACTTGAAATCAGGCATGCCATCTTCAGCGCATGGAATCCCTTGCCCATCATCAATAACCTTTAAATATTGCTGGTCATGTTCTTTACCGCGGATAATGGTAACGTGGCGGGCTTGGGCATCAATACTGTTTTCGACAAATTCAGCTATTGCCTTTAACGGATTATTCTGAGAAAGCGCGATAATTGTAATAGCATTCCAATCATCGCCAATGCGTAGACGCCCCTGACTCTTCTTTTGTATCTTTTTCATACTAGCCTTCTTTAATACTCTTAAAGAATCCTGGATATGCCCCATATCTTTAAGAACACATCTAAACCCTTTATAAGCCGATCGCGCTTTCTTCAGCCAATAGCCATTTCCTTAGAGGCACCATCTTTACCGTATAACCGTTCAGTTTTTCTTCGCCTTCTGTTGCGTCCGTGATAATAGCCGCATCTGTAATATTCAAATCTTTCATGCCTTTATGAAGGCTACGCAATTCTCGAGCCTTTGTTTTCTCATCCCGTATATTCCAGCAAACTTGTATCATACTCGTTACTTTCAATCCGTGTTTAATAACGAAATCAACCTCGCGATGCTGGGTATCTTTCCAGTAAAAAAGCTCTACTTGGGGATCAAGGATTTGCTTTCGCTTTAAAGCTAGAAAAACAATATTCTCCGCAAGCCTTCCGATATTCTCAGAAAATCTAAAACCCAGTGAATTACATAATCCTGTGTCGATCGCGTATATTTTGCGCGGGCTTTTTTCCTGCTCTTTTACCTTATAAGAAAACCGTTTAAGCAAAAAAATGAGATACACATCCTCAAAATACCCTGAAAACCGTTCAATCGTATTGGTATGGACCTGAAGGGATTTTCCAGCTGATGTAAATGTTACAAGATTCGAGGCATTACTGAGATAATACTTGATCAACGCTTTCATTGCCGGAGTTTTCCTGACACGAAATCTTTTAAGAAGATCTTTCGTTAGAAGGTCATCAAAATAATTTAACAAAACTTCTGTCTTCTTCACCGATAATGCCACTTCCGGAAACGAACCCGCCTCTATATATTTATAAAGAAGCCCATCTATCTCTGCCTCTTTACCAACGATATCAAAGGCGCTTTTTACTTCCACTTTGTTAAACAGTAAATACTCCGCGAAAGATAGCGGAAAAACCGTAAGATCAAGATGCCGTCCTGTAAGAAGTGTCCCTAATTCCCGGCTTAACAAATGAGCATTTGAACCGGAAACAATAATTTTCGCTTTCTTTAGCTCGTGCATCGTGCGAACCCATTTTTCCCATCCAGCTACTTCCTGAATTTCATCAAGAAAAATGTATGGCGTATCTGTTGGAGATAAAAATCCTTTATAAACATCATAAACTTGAGCAAGTAGTTTTGTGTCAAGAGGCGTGAATCGCGGGTCTTCAAAATTAACAAAAAGAATATTCTCTCTCCTTACTCCTTTATCAGAAAGCCTTCTTGCCATCTGACGCATTAGATATGATTTGCCCGCGCGTCTTGGCCCGGTTATAGTTATTATCTGATTAGACCCCGTAATAAAAGCTTCTAATCTGTTAAGGTAGACGCTTCTGATAGTGCCAATATCTTGTTGGCCTTCCCAATCATTCCAATCTTTCAATATGGCTAATATCTCATTTTTGTCCATTAACTACACTCCTATTGTCCAAAATTCATCAATCTTGTGCATTACAGAACAAAATATACGTCAAAATAGCCATTTTGTCAACTGTTTTTTGCCAGTTTTGAAATTGAAACTAATTTACCCTATCTAATCATAAGGATCATAAAACTAACCAACACCGTAGCTACGATAATTACAATAACTATTTTATGCGCAGGATATTTTAACTTACCCATAAAACCTATTCCCCGGTTAAGGCTTTGGCCACAGTAAAAACAGAGCAAGGCCTCATCATCAATCGACTGTTTACAATGCGTAAAAGTAAAAGGGGACGGTTCTATTAAGCGTAAAAGGGGACGGTTCTATTAAGTAAAAGGGGACGGTTCTATTAAGCGATTTTATGAAAGATAGAACCGTCCCCTTTATTATTAGTCCCCTTTATTACAGTACAGGGTGTCCCCTTTCAGGACGTCCCCTTCTATCCAGGACGTCCCCTTCTATCAAAATTTAGCTTCAGCTCCCAAAGTAAATGTTCTTCCCGGGGCGGGATTAAAATATTTAGTTTTAGGAGTGCCGCTTACAGAACCATATAAATTATATTCTTTATCCAGTAGATTATCAACGGCTAGGAAAATTTTCATCATTTTATATTGATAGCTAATTTTCGTATCCGCTGTTACGTAACTCGAAAGCTTATTATCGTTTGTCGAATCAATATACGAACTACCAATATACGCGACAATTAAATCCCAGCTAAGGCCAAACTCAGTGGTAAAATGTAGCCCTGAACTTGCTTTGTGTATAGGAATATTAGTCAAATATTTGCCAGCGTTGCTACCATTTTCATTCTTCGCTCTGGAATAAGTGTAATTCGCAAAGATTGACCATGATTTATTTATTTTAAAATCTAAACCCGTCTCTATTCCTTTATGGGAAGTTTTTCCGTAGTTCTGATATTTACTGGTACCATCCTCATACCGCTCTAACCAAATCTCATTATCAAGCTCCATCCAGTACAAACTTATGTTTGCTTTTAAAAATTCGTTAAAAAAATGGTGTAATCCCATTTCATAATTTACTGCTTCTTCAGGTACAAGACTGGTATTAGCTGAAGCACCATAAGTAAACATCTGGCCTATTGTAGGAGTCCTAAAAGCCTGAGCATAGTTAGCATAAAAACTGGAATCTCTCTGATACATATATACTAAACTACATCTCGGGGTTATTTTAGACATTTTTTCCGTTTTTGAATTATTTACGGTATTACGGTCGTCAAAATCAAAATCTACCCAATC
>JAUYDL010000026.1 GCA_030691865.1 Candidatus Omnitrophota bacterium
AAGATAAGTGAATGAAGCTCCAATTTTCGGAGTAGTCTTCACCTTAGCGAAAGTATAATCTGCCATTGCCTGTAAAGCCCAGGCATCATGTCTTTGTTGGGCAGCAGTCTGAGTATTTTTACCAAACTGATAAGCAGCTTCTAAAGATGCAGTTAAATCATCAATCGGTGTGATAGAAGCTAAAGCACCGATAGTATTTACATCGTCAGGTTTTTTATCGCTTGCTAAAGTGTTAGCCCTTTTTAACCAATAATAACCTGAAAGACTTATCTTTTTGTTTAATTCATAGGTAGCGTTAATACCAGTTAAGCTTGTTGAATTTTCGTAACTAGTAGTATTGTTTTGCGATATCTGAGCATAAACTAAATCCACAACTAATGGGTCATAGTTTAAGGTAGCCCGGATAGCATCAAAGGCAGATCTTTCAGAAAGATCGCTAGGTATGCTAGTAGTTCCGGATGCAGCACCAGATTTACCAATAACTAAACCATTGCCAAAGCTGATTTCTTGACGACCAACAGTTAAAGTTAAAGGTGAATATAAAAATTCTTTTAAGGTAACATAAGCTAAATCAATATCAATGTCGGTGTCAGCAGTATTATCATTCTGACCGTTCCAGATTCTTTCATTGATCATTCTTACTGTAGCTGAAACATTGTCAGTAAGATCAGCATCCACGCGTAACCTAATCTGAGACATTAAGAAGCTTTGTTTTACGGACCTAGGTGAAGGATCATTGCTTGTTGATCTTGCTAAATTGAAATGATCTCTTACCACTCCACTTACATTGATGTCTCCAGATACCTTTACATTCTGCACTTCAGCGTAGGCAGCGCTAAATGTTAAGCCCACCACTAAAGCAAGCGCTAATACTAAAATCAAGCGTTTACCCATTTTTTTACTCCTCCTTTTTTGTTAGCTGTTAATAGTTATATGGTTAACTAGGCCAATAATTGTATTGCCTAGGATAATTTCTATCAAGTTACTTATGATTATTTTACCTATTCTCCTGTAGTTGTCAAGAGTTTTTTTAAGATTCTGTTAATCGAAACAAGGGGACGGTTCTATTTTTCTAATACTAGATTTAGGAAAAATAGAACCGTCCCCTTGTTTATTAGAAAAATAGAACCGTCCCCTTGTTTTATTTAACCGGTGATTTTGCTCTCTTGGACACAATCTGTGATTTAGGGCCTAAAGATATTATTAGCAGAGTATTACCCCAACCCATGGGTTGTAGGGTAACTATGCAGGTTTCATTTTCACGTTCAAAATTCATCAGCCTTTGGCCGTATTCGACGATATTTACTAAATTCCAATTGTACATCGGCATCTGTTCTTTGTAGAAATTTATTATCTGGTCTGGGTTATTTTTACCCCGGTATTTTAAGACACCTACGCGTACCCCTGAGCTCTCAAAAGAGTATGATTGTTCAGGCAGGCTTTTTAAACCAACCGGAACCGGTACGTCAGTAAATTTTAAAATTGCCTGTGGAGAAAGGCTCCCCGGGTTAGCTGGTTCCTTGCTATCGGATATGGTTGTGCAACCTGTAAGAGCAGTAGTTAGTAGAAAGCATGTTGCAGATAAAAAAAACAGTTTATTAAAAAGTTTCATCTTCCCTCCTTTTTAGTTAAGAGAACTTTTACATCCTCATAAATTTTATCAATCTCACTTGGTGTTAATCCGAAATCTAACCCTACTTTTATTAATTCAGCGGGGCTAATTATATCTTCTGGGGTGTGGCTATCATTATTTAAAATTAATTTTGCGCCGAATTTTCTGGCTTGTTTTATGACATGGGCATTAGTTTGGCTGTGGCCTTTTCTGCTAGTAATTTCCAGGAATATGCCGCGATCTTTTGCTAACTTTGTATCTTCATCAGAAATTAATCCAGGGTGAGCCAGGATATCAATATCTGCCATTAGGGCTAGCCGGTTTGTATCTTTTGCTACCGGCTCAACCGGAGTTTCACCGTGAGCGATGATAATTTTAATCCCTTCTTTTCTAGCTAGGCTGGCAAGAGGCTTAAACTGTTCTGGAGGCAGGTGGGTTAGCTCTACTCCCGGTAGTACTTTGATGCCGGAGTTTTTTGGCCAGCGCCGGCAAAATTCTACAACGGATTTAGCAATTTGTTTGATATTACTGTAATCAACGTGGTCAGTGATGGCGATTACCGCGTAACCCTTATCCTGATAGCGCACAGCTACCTCTGAGGGAAGCAACTGTCCGTCGCTTAGGAAAGTATGGGCATGGAGATTATACATATACTTGTTTATTTGTAGATGAATCTAAAAAAGGTATTTTGGCCCCTTCTATCCAACCCAGCATTTTAGAGAACAAATCTTTACTGTGTACTTTTATTACGCAGGTGCCTTCGTATAATTTGTTCTTCCTGTTACTAAATATGGTGGGTTTTATATACGGTTTATTAAATTGCTCAAGCGGCAAACTAGTAACTTTGCTCCAAAAATCAAGACAGTCTTTTCTAATGTGTAATGTATGAATAAAGAGCCCTATTCTGAACTTTTCTTCAGGCACATTACAAAATTTTCTAAACCATTTCATCATTAACTTTATCATATCTGGATCGGAATTGCTAAATTGTAGTCGGCCAGAACGTTTATCGCTTTCTGCCCAATAAAGCATTAAACCCGCAACAAAGAATGGTTTTTGAGACAATTTTATTGCTTCTATTTCCGCGGTTTGTTTAATTTTCTTATGATGCAATAATGCTCTGGTTTGATTTGTCTTGGCGCCTATATATCCGGTGGCCTGCAATTTACTTAATCGAGATTTATGCTCTTTAGATAATTCAATATCCTTTAGCCAATTGCTCAATGTTGATTTAGAAACAGCAATAGAATTTCTTATTTCTGAATAACTTAAACCATTTTTTCTTAATTCAATTGCTTTTAGTTTTTTTGAAAAATCCATGTCAATTACAATTATATTTTAAATGCGCCTGGGTGGATTCGAACCACCCACCTAGGCCTTAGGAGAGCCTCGCTCTATCCAGGTGAGCTACAGGCGCAGATTTATGCTCCGCCAAACTTAACCAAAGAATATATCGGATACTCTTTGAATTTATCTTTGCCATTTAAATCTACTAGTTCAATGACAAAACCGATTCCTGCGACTTTTCCTCCCAACTGCTTTACCAACTCAATTACGGCTCCAACTGTGCCACCGGTCGCTAAGAGGTCATCAATAATTAAAACTTTTTCACCGGCGCAAATTGCGTCTTGATGAATTTCTAAAGTATCTGTGCCGTATTCCAGTTCATAGGTAGTTGAAATTGTTTTATAGGGAAGCTTGCCTTTTTTGCGCACCGGCACAAAACCTGCCCCGATTTTATACGCCACTGCCGCCGCAAATATAAACCCGCGCGCCTCAACCCCCACCACCTTATCAAATCCTTTGCCTTTATATTTTTTAGCGAGTAAATCCACGGATTTTTTGAAAGCCGTTTTATTTTGAATTAAAGTAGTTAGATCGCGGAAAAGAATTCCTTTTTTAGGGAAATTCGGAATGCTTCTGATGGATTTTTCTAAAAGGGCGTTGTTCATTAAAGCTCCTTTTCCTGGCCAACGACAAATTTTCTTAATTTCCTTAAAGCCGTCTCCTCAATCTGGCGGATTCTCTCGCGGGAGACCCCTAGCTTTTTAGCCACCACCGCCAGGGTTTGGGGTTTAGTGTTGCTTAATCCAAAACGTAAATCCAGAATTTCCCTCTCCCTCTCAGACATCACCTCCAGGAGGTTAGCTATTCTTTCCCGGGCTAGAAGCTTTTCGATTCCAGCATTGGGGGCAATAGCATTCTTGTCTTCGACTAATTCGGATATCTGATTTTCGTTGTCGTCGCCAATTGGCGCTTCTAAAGAAGATGTAGTGCTGGACATCCAGAAATTAATCTTTTCTGTTTTTTCAGGAGTAAGCTTTAATTTTTTGGCAATTTCTATATCAGAAGGAAGGCGTTTTAGTTTTTGGCTTAAACGTTCTTTGGTCTTCTTCCATTTGGTAATTAAGTCATTCATATATACCGGAATCCGGATCATCTTGCCTTGCTCGCTAATCGAACGGGTAATCCCCTGTCTAATCCACCAGGCAGCGTAAGTTGAGAAACGGAAACCTTTACGGTGATTGAACTTTTCAACGGCTTTCATTAACCCCAGGTTTCCCTCTTCAATTAAATCCAGAAACGGGGTGCCCAGGTGCATATAGCGTTTAGCGATATTAATCACCAGGCGCAGATTTGCGCGGATCATATCTTTACGGGCAATTTCATCCCCTTTACGGATCTTCTTGTTTAACTCAATTTCCTGCTTGGCAGTTAAAAGCGAGATTAACCTGACTTCTTTAAGATACGTTTTTAAGGCTTCCATTTTTATTATCGGGGACGGTTCTCTAAAGAGAACCGTCCCCTCTTATTTTTATTACAGCCTGCGCTGCGGCTAATTTTGCAATCGGTACCCTGAATGGCGAACAGCTGACATAATTCATACCTACATTATGGCAGAACTCCACAGATCTAGGTTCACCGCCATGCTCTCCGCAGATGCCAACTTCCAGGTTCTTGTTGGTGGCGCGTCCGCGTTTAATACCCATTTTGATCAGTTCGCCAATTCCTTCCTGATCAATGCTTTGGAAGGGATCTTCCGATAAGATACCTTTCTTAATATAATCCGGCAAGAATCCGCCGATATCGTCTCTGGAGAAACCAAAACCCATCTGGGTCATGTCATTGGTTCCAAAGGAGAAGAATTTAGCTACTGTTGCCAGTTTATCCGCAACAATTGCCGCCCGGGGAATCTCAATCATTGTTCCCAAGAGATGCTTTATTTTCTTCAACCCGTATTTTACCAGGACTTCCTTATATATTTTCTCGGCAATCGCGAATTGGTCGGTTAATTCTTTTACATCGCAAACCACCGGGATCATGATTTCCGGGTAAGGATTTTTGCCTTCTTTAACTAATTCCGCGGCTGCCTCTAAAATTGCGCGGATTTGCATAGCGCTTACTTCAGGATAAGTTACGCCTAAACGTACGCCGCGATGCCCCATCATTGGATTTGATTCATGCAGCCCTTCAGCTCTTTTAGTGAGCTCCTGCATATCGATATTTAAATCACGAGCTAATTGTTCAAGCTTTGCCTGCTCGCGAGGCACGAATTCATGCAACGGCGGATCCAATAAACGAATGACTACCGGAAAACCGTCCATTGCCGCGATGGTTCCTTTGATATCTTTTTTTACAAACGGAAATAATTCATCCAGGGCCAGCTGTCTTTCCTCAATGGTTTTAGAAACGATCATTTTACGCAACAAAAACAAGGGCTCATCTGAGCCTTTTCCGTAGAACATATGTTCGGTACGAAAAAGCCCGATACCTTCGGCTCCGAATTGCAGGGCTTTTTGGGCATCTGCAGGCGTATCGCCGTTGGTGCGCACACCGAGTTTCTTTATCGCGTCGCACATTTTTAAAAACTCCGAGAGTATCATATTTTCTTCGGTGGCATCCATCATCGGAAGCTGTCCTTCATAAACGTTGCCTTTTGTGCCGTTTAATGTAATCCAGTCGCCTTCCTTAAATGCCTTTTCACCTGCGATCATCTCTTTCTTATGATAGTCAATTTCAATGCCGCCGCAACCTACGATGCAACATTTACCCCATCCGCGCGCTACCAAGGCCGCGTGAGAAGTCATACCGCCCCTGGCAGTAAGAAT
>JAUYDL010000072.1 GCA_030691865.1 Candidatus Omnitrophota bacterium
GGCGCTGGAGGCATACGGAGCGGCATTCACTTTACAGGAGATGCTTACGGTCAAGAGCGACGACGTAAACGGAAGGACGCGTATTTATGAAGCGATTGTCAAGGGGGAGCAGCGCCTGACCCACGGAACCCCGGAGTCATTTAATGTTTTAATCAAAGAGTTGCAAGGCTTATGTCTTGATATCAGGACAGAAAAGGCTAAATAATGGAAGAGATCGTCTCGTTTGATAGTATTTCAATAAAGATCGCCAGCCCCCAGGTAATTAAATCCTGGTCGAAAGGCGAGGTGAAAAAAGCGGAAACCATTAATTACCGCACCTTAAAACCGGAAAAAGACGGCTTGTTTTGCGAAAAGATCTTCGGCCCGGTGCGTGACTGGGAGTGTAACTGCGGTAAGTATAAAGGGATAAAGTTCAAGGGGATTACCTGTGACCGTTGCGGCGTAACCGTTGACCGTTCAAGCGTCAGGCGCGAGCGCATGGGGCATATTGATTTAGCTACTCCGGTTACGCATATCTGGTTCTTTAAGGCTGTGCCCAGCCGGATGAGTGCGCTTTTAGATATTGGCTTAAGAGACCTAGAGAGGATTATCTATTACGAGGAGTATGTGATTGTTGATCCCGGGACTACCCCACTAAAGAAAAAAGAGCTGCTTACTGATGAACAGTATCGGGAGGCCTTGAGCAAATATGGAACAAATTTTAAGGCTAAGATCGGGGCTGAGGCAATCAGAGAACTTTTAAAAGAGTTAGATCTGGATGTGGTTTGCCGTAAATTCAGGAAAGATTTGGAGAAATCCAAAGATGTTTTAAATAATCGCAAAGCGATTAAGAGCCTGAAGATTGTCGAGGATTTTAAGAAGAGCGGCAATAAGCCGGAATGGATGATCTTAGAAATCGTGCCGGTAATTCCGCCGGATTTACGCCCCTTAGTTCCGCTAGAGGGTGGAAGGTTTGCTACCAGTGACCTTAATGATTTGTATCGCCGGGTGATTAACCGTAACAACCGCCTAAAGAAGCTGATGGAGCTAAGCGCCCCTGAGATTATTATCCGTAATGAGAAACGCATGCTTCAGGAGGCAGTGGATGCGCTCCTAGATAATGGCCGTCATGGCAAGCCGGTAAATGGCGCCAATAATCGTCCGTTAAAATCTCTTTCCGATATGCTTAAGGGAAAGCAAGGCCGTTTCCGTCAGAATCTTCTGGGTAAGCGTGTCGATTATTCCGGCCGTTCAGTGATTGTTGTGGGCCCGGAACTAAAGCTGCATGAATGCGGCCTTCCTAAGCAGATGGCCCTGGAATTATTTGAGCCGTTTATTATCAAGAAATTAAGAGAAAAGGGTTTTGTACATACAATTAAAGGCGCTCGCCGCATGGTCGAGCGTGGCAAGATTGAAGTTTGGGATATCCTGGATGAAGTGATTAAAGACCATCCGATTATGCTTAACCGTGCGCCAACTCTGCACCGCTTGGGTATTCAGGCATTCCAGCCGTTATTAATTGAAGGAAAAGCCATCAAGATACATCCGCTAGTTTGTACTGCTTTTAACGCCGACTTTGACGGTGATCAGATGGCGGTGCATGTACCGTTATCCCTGGAATCACAACTAGAGACTAAAGTATTGATTATGGCTATAAATAATATTTTCTCTCCGGCTGACGGCCGTCCGGTAATTTCTCCTACTCAGGATATAGTTTTGGGCTTGGCATATCTAAGCCGGGAAAAAGCCGGAGCGCTTGGAGAGGGGATGATTTTTTCCAGTGCCGATGAACTCCTGATCGCTTACGATGACAAAGCGGTAGAGTTACACGCTAAAATTAAAATTCGCGTCAGCGGCTTGTATGATTTCGACCAGAAAAAAGTAATCAATGGAAATCAGATGATTACTACTACTGTCGGCCGGGTAATCTTTAATCAGCTCCTGCCTGCGGAGTTCGGATTTGTTAATTGCGATTTAAAGAAAAGCATAGTGAGCGATATTGTGGTTAGCTGCTATAAAAGATTCGGCCATACTACAACCATTAAACTACTTGATGATATTAAAAGATTAGGTTTTGAGATGGGTACTTTAGGCGGTATTTCTATCGGTATAGATGATATGACTGTGCCGGTGGCTAAGCCGCAAGTTTTGAAAGAATCTAAAGAAGAGGTGGCTCGCGTTGAAGATCAATACCGCAAAGGTATTATTACTGATAGTGAACGTAAATCAAAGGTAATTGATATTTGGACGCATGCCACGGATAAGATTTCGGATCTGTTATTTAAAGGGATGGATTCATTTAATCCTATTTTTATGATGGCCGACAGCGGGGCGCGTGGTTCACGTTTACAGGTTAGGCAGCTGGCTGGTATGCGTGGCCTGATGGCTAAACCCAGCGGCGAAATCATTGAAAACCCGATTACCGCTAATTTCCGTGAAGGATTAAATGTTTTAGAGTATTTTATTTCTACTCACGGTGCGCGTAAAGGTCTCGCCGATACCGCGCTTAAGACCGCAGATGCAGGTTACCTGACCCGCAGGCTGGTGGATGTTGCCCAGGAGGTAATTGTTTGCGAAGATGACTGCGGCACACTTAATGGTATTACGGTGGCGGCGATTGTTGAAGGTGATGAAGAAGTGGTAGGCTTGAATGACCGGATTATCGGAAGAGTGGCTTTAGATAATGTTGTTGATATTATCACTGATGAGGTTATTATTGAACAGGGCTGCGAAATAACTGAAGAAAAAACTGTTCAGATTGAAAAACTGGGAATTGAGAAAATTCGTATTCGTAGTGTTTTGACCTGTGAGAGCGGAAGAGGAGTTTGTGCTAAATGTTATGGCCGCAATCTTTCTACCGGCAGGTTAATTGAGTTAGGAGAAGCAGTGGGCGTGGTGGCTGCTCAGAGTATCGGAGAGCCCGGTACCCAGCTGACCATGAGAACTTTCCATATCGGCGGTACAGCCTCCAGAACCATTGAACAGTCATTTATTAAGGCTAAGAATGAAGGTTTTATTAAGTACCATAATTTGAGGGTTACGCTGAAAAATAAGGAAAATGTAGTTTTAAATAGAAACGGAGCAATTAGTATTAATGATGCGCAAGGCCGGGAGTTTGAGCGTTATTCGCTCCCCCAGGGTGCCTTTATTACTTTTGCTGACGGGCAGCAAGTTAAAAAGGGAGTCTCTTTAGTGCATTGGGATCCGTATACCTTGCCCGTGCTTACTGAAGTTGGCGGGTTAGTGCGTTTTGAAGATTTACGCGAAAATATTACTATGCGTGAAGAGGTCAACCCGGTTACGAAATTATCTGAGCGCGTAGTGGTTGAACATAAGCCGGAGTATCATCCGCAGGTAGTTATCTTGGATGAGAAAAAAGAAGTTTTAGGTATTTATCCTATTCCTATTGGCGCGCACATTATCGTGCGAGACGACGAGAAAGTAGGAGGAGGAGATCTGTTGGCGAAAATTCCGCGTACCGTTGTTAAGACCCGCGATATTACCGGTGGTTTACCGCGCGTGGCTGAGCTTTTTGAAGCCAGACGTCCGAAGGATCCGGCGGTGATTAGTGAAATAGACGGATTTGTGGAGTTTGGCGAAACCAAGAAAAATCAGCGCGTGATGATTGTTAAATCTGCTACGGGTATGGCCAGGGAATATATTATTCCGCATGGTAAACATCCGAATGTCTATAAAGGAGATAAGGTTACTGCCGGCCAGCAGCTTACCGATGGACCGGTAGTTTTACAGGATATTTTGAGTGTTTGCGGTGATAAGGTCTTACAGGAGTATCTGGTGAATGAGGTGCAGGAGGTTTATCGTTTACAGGGTGTACGGATTAATGATAAACATATTGAGGTAATTATCCGTCAGATGCTTAAAAAAGTAAGAGTAGAGGATCCGGGTGATACGGAATTTTTGGCTACGCAACAGGTGGATAAATGGGTGTTTCAGAAAGAAAATACCCGGGTGATTAAAAAAGGCGGCAAGCCGGCTCAGGCTACACCCTTACTTTTGGGGATAACCAAGGCTTCACTTACTACTGAGAGCTTTATTTCCGCCGCCAGTTTTCAGGAGACTACCCGTGTTTTAACGGAAGCGGCAACCAGTGGCAAGCGGGATGAATTATTCGGTTTAAAAGAAAATGTTATCGTGGGGCACTTGATTCCGGCTGGTACCGGATTCAGGGCGCATCGCGATATTGAAGTAGTAAAGGTAGGCGCCCAAGAGGAGCGTTGAAAAGAAAGAAAAAAAGGAATAACCTATGCCCACAATTGCTCAGTTAATCAGATTCGGTAGAATTTCCAAGAAAAAGAAAACCAAGTCTCCGGCTTTAAAGGGTTGTCCTCAGAGAAGAGGGGTATGTCTTCAGGTGCGTACGATGACACCTAAAAAACCAAACTCGGCTTTGAGAAAAATTGCCAGGGTCAGGCTTACTACGGGCTTAGAAGTTACGGCTTATATTCCGGGAGAGGGGCACAACCTTCAGGAGCACTCTATAGTTTTGGTTAGAGGCGGTAGAGTTAAGGATTTACCGGGCGTGCGCTACCATATTGTAAGAGGAACATTGGATGCTTCCGGGGTTAATGCACGTAGAAGAGGCCGTTCTAAATATGGAGCAAAGAAACTAAAGGAAGGAAAATAATTTAGAAACTTATACCTAAGACACCCGGCGCTTATTTGAATTGCGCCGGTGTCCCCTAGCGGGGAAGGAAAAAAGATGAGAAGAAGAAAAGCACAAGAAAAAGTTATTTTAGCGGATCCCAAATATAACAGTAAAATAATAGCCAAGTTTATTAATATGGTTATGCTTGCTGGCAAAAAATCAATTGCGGAAAAATTGGTTTATAGCGCTTTTGATATTGTGTTGAAGAATTTAAATGAACAGGATATCTTAAAAGTATTTTATAAGGCATTGGATAATGTCCGGCCGCGCTTAGAGGTAAAACCGCGTAGGGTTGGCGGGGCTACTTATCAGGTACCGATAGAAGTTAGGCAGGAACGTGGCACTTCTATTGCTTTACGCTGGATCAGGGATTTTGCCCAGAATAGAAAAGGTAAACCCATGCAGGAAAAGTTAGCTGATGAAATTATCGCCGCTTACAAAGGTGAAGGTTCAGCAATTAAAAAGAGGGATGATACGCATAAGATGGCTGAGTCTAATAAGGCCTATGCGCATTTTAGATGGTAAATAGATCCCGCCTCAAATTATTCGGCGGGATTAATTCGCGCATTAACTTACTCACACTGCGTGTTCGTAAGTTAAGCGCTCATTAATGAGAAAGATACCTTTAGATAGAATCAGGAATATCGGGATAATTGCCCACATCGACGCCGGGAAAACTACGACCACCGAGCGCATTTTGTTTTATACGGGCAAAAATTATAAGTTAGGTGAAGTCCATGATGGCGCTGCCACCATGGATTGGATGGTTCAGGAGCAGGAAAGAGGGATTACCATTACTGCTGCTGCTACCACTTGTATCTGGAAGGATATCACGATTAATTTAATTGATACTCCTGGCCATGTGGATTTTACGATCGAAGTAGAAAGATCTTTAAAGGTATTAGACGGAGCAGTAGTTATCTTTTGCGGAGTGGGAGGAGTAGAGCCGCAATCAGAAACTGTATGGCGTCAGGCAGATCGTTACAATGTTCCGCGCATTGCATTTGTAAATAAGATGGACCGCACCGGCTCAGATTTCTTTGCGGTAGTAGCTCAAATTCATGAAAGATTAGGGGCTAATGTTGCTGCCATCCAGCTTCCGGTAGGCCGTGAAGGTGATTTTAACGGGGTCCTAGACCTGGTGGAGGAAAAGTTAATTCATTATAAAGATGAACTTGGGAAAGAATTTGATGTAAAGGAAATCCCGCTAGATATGGCGGCGGATTTTGAAAAATACCGTATGATTCTGGTGGAGAAGGTCGCTGAGGCAGACGATTTGATTGTGGAAGATTATCTGGCGGGCAAAAGAGTTACTAACGAGCATTTGAAAGCAGCAATCCGCCGGGGGTGTATTGCCAATAAATTTATTCCGGCGCTTTGCGGTTCAGCTTTTAAAAATAAGTGCGTACAGATGGTTTTAGATGCGGTAGTAGATTATCTTCCTTCTCCGCTTGATGTGCCACCGGTCAAAGGTATTAACCCGGATACCGGTGAATTCCAAGAGGTGGTTGCGGATGATGAGGCTCCTTTTACTGCTCTGTGTTTTAAGGTAGCCACCGATCCTTTTGTTGGGAAAATCTATTTTACCAGGATGTATTCCGGGACGCTGGTTTCCGGAACATATATTTATAATGCCACCAAACGAGAAAGAGAGCGTGTAACTAAAATTGTTAAAATGCATGCTAACCATCAGGAGGTCACCGAGAGTATTGCTACGGGTGATATCGCTGCGCTGGTAGGCTTAAAGGATACCAAGACCGGTGATACTCTCTGTATGGAAAAAAATCCTATTCTTATTGAAGCGATGCGTTTTCCGGATCCGGTTATTCAGCAGGCCATTGAGCCTAAGAGCAAGGATGCCCAGGAAAAATTAGGAATGGCAATGCATAAGTTGGAAGATGAGGATCCGTCATTTAGGGTTACTTATAATCAGGAAACCGGGCAGACCTTGATTGCCGGAATGGGGCAATTGCATTTAGAAATTATTGTAGACAGGATTCTGCGTGAGTTTAATGTCGATGCTACTGTCGGGGCTCCCCAGGTTGCCTATCGTGAAACAATTAGAAAAAGCGTTTCTAGCGTGGGAAAATTTATTTCGCAGACCGGCGGACGCGGACAATATGGCCATTGTGTTATCCAGATGAGCCCACAAGAGGTTCCCGGCACAGGTATTACTTTTGAAGATAAAATTAAAAGTGGTTCTATTCCTCGCGAATTTATTCCCGCGGTAAAACAGGGTATCATGGGCGCAGCCAAGAATGGCGTCTTGGCCGGCTATCCGGTTACCGACGTAAAAGTTGTCCTGGTTGACGGATCATTTCATGAAGTCGATTCTTCGGAGCTGGCCTTTAAAATGGCAGGCTCTATTGCTTTTCAAGACGGTATGAAAAAAGCGCATCCGGTTTTATTAGAACCGATTATGGATATTGAAGTAGTTGTACCTGAAGAGTTCATGGGGCAGATTATCGGTGATTTAAGCAGCCGACGCGCAAAAATAATTGCTCTTGGCCAGAGATTAAATTTACGTACGATTCGAGCTAATGTTCCGTTGTCGGAAGTTTTTAATTATGCAACCATAACAAGATCCTTGACACAAGGCCGAGCATCGTATACAATGGAACCTTCCTTCTACAGCGAAGTTCCCGCGCATGTAGCGGAAAAAGTTGTTTCGGGATCAGTAAATGCAAACGTAAGAAAAACTTTTTAAAGAAACTGGCCAGAGGGCCATAGTTTGGCCTTCAGATAGCCAAAGCTAAGGAGGATAAAAGAAATGGCTAAAGAGAAATTTGTAAGGAGTAAACCGCATGTAAATATTGGAACCATCGGACATATTGATCATGGTAAAACCATGCTTACTGCTGCTATTTGTAATGTTTTATCAAAACTCGGGCAAGCTACAGCCAGAGATTATGCAGATATTGCTAAAGGTGGTACGGTCAGAGACGAGACAAAGGTTGTTACTATTTCAGTTGCGCACGTTGAATATGAGACAGCGGCGCGCCACTATGCACATATAGATTGCCCTGGCCACGCCGATTACATTAAGAATATGATCACCGGTGCTGCTCAAATGGACGGAGCAATTTTGGTAGTTTCCGCTGCTGACGGCCCGATGCCTCAAACCAGAGAGCATATTCTCCTGGCGCGTCAGGTTAATGTACCAAGTATGGTTGTATTCATGAATAAGGTGGATTTGGTAGATGATAAAGAGCTCTTAGATTTAGTGGAGATGGAGATCAGGGATCTTTTAACTAAATATGGATACCCGGGAGACAAGACGCCGATTATCCGCGGTTGTGCTAATAAAGCTTATAAGGCAACTGATGCCAAGGGAGAAGATGCTAAGTGTATTATGGATTTAATGAAAGCAGTTGATGAGTTTATTCCTCTCCCTCCCAGAGAGCTGGATAAGCCTTTACTGATGGCGGTCGAAGATGTTTTCAGTATTGAAGGTAGAGGTACGGTGGCTACCGGAAGAATTGAACGTGGTAAAGTAAAAATCGGAGAAGAAGTTGAAATTATCGGTTTAAGGCCGGAAATCAAGAAATCAGTAGTTACCGGAATTGAGATGTTCCGTAAGCTGCTGGATGAAGGTCAGGCCGGAGATAATGTCGGTCTTCTCTTAAGAGGCGTAGAAAAGGATGATGTCGAGCGCGGAATGGTTATTGCCGCGCCTAAATCCATTCACCCGCATACGAAATTTAAAGCTCAAGTGTATATCCTGACTAAAGAAGAAGGCGGGCGACACACCCCATTCTTTAAGGGTTATCGGCCGCAGTTCTATTTTCGTACTACTGATGTTACCGGTGCAGCTGCTCTTCCTGCGGGCGTAGAAATGGTTATGCCTGGCGATAATGTGTCTTTGGAAGTGGAGTTGATTACCCCGATTGCCATCGAGAAAGAATCTCGTTTTGCTATTCGTGAAGGCGGTCATACCGTGGGTGCAGGAGTAGTTACTGAGATTATTGCCTAACCCCTGCTCGCTTTGCTCGCAGGGATTTCGTTGGATAAAAGATTAAGGGTGCTCAATACATGAATACGCAAAAGATTCGGATTAAATTAAAAGCCTATGATCACCGGCTGCTAGATCAGGCAGTAATTGAAATTGTGGATACCGTTAAGCGCACCGGGGCCAAGATTTCCGGCCCCGTACCGCTTCCTACAAAAAGGGAAATTTACACGGTATTACGTTCTCCGCATGTTGATAAAAAATCGCGGGAACAGTTTGATTTATCTACCCATAAGCGCCTTATTGACATCTTTGAACCCACAGCTAAGACCATCGATTCATTAAGGAAATTAAACCTGCCTGCCGGAGTGGATGTAGAGATCAAGTAGCAAATCAAAACGGATAAATTAAATGATTGGACTTATTGGAAAAAAAATTGGTATGACTCAGATTTTTGCGGCAGATAACAGCCAGGTGGGGGTTACCGCTATCCAAGCCGGGCCCTGTGCAATTCTTATGGTCATGGATAAAAATATTCAGTTAGGATTTGATTTAGTAAAAGAAAAAAGTTTAAAGAAAGCGCAGTTGGGACTTTATAAGAAATTAAATATTACTCCACGCAAGGTAATTAAGGACCTCTGTAAAGAGGCCAATGTTGAATATAAGGTAGGGGATGAGCTTAAAGTCGACCTTTTTACTGAAGGTGATTTTGTAGATGTCAGTGGAATTTCTATTGGTAAGGGCTTTGCCGGCGGTATGAAACGTTGGCATTGGAAGGGCGGGCCCCGGACGCACGGTTCAACTTCGCATCGTAGAGTCGGTTCCATTGGTTCCAGCACTACTCCCGGAAGAGTTTTTAAAGGGCATCATATGCCAGGGCATATGGGCGCGCAAAAAGCAACTGTGCAAAACTTAAAAATTATTAAGGTAGATTTAGCCAATAACCTTCTGTTGGTTGAAGGAGGGGTTCCCGGGCATAAGAACGGATATTTAGTGATCACTAAAGCCCTCAAGAAAAGGGCCTCCGCCGGAGGCGGATCCGCCTGCGGCGGAAAGAAGGCGGTTAAGAAATAATATGTTTACTTTACCTGTATATAATAGCGAAGGCAAAGAAGTCGATACGATCAAACTTAATGCTGACGTGTTTGACGGCAGCCAAAATTTAGATTGTCTCCATCAGGCAATTTTAGGTTTCCTGGCTAATCAGAGGAAGGGATTAGCTTCGACTAAGACGCGGGGCGAGGTTTCCGGAGGCGGCAGAAAGCCCTGGAAACAGAAGGGAACAGGGCGTGCGCGCGTAGGTTCCACCCGTTCTCCGCTTTGGAGACATGGTGGCGTAGTTTTTGGGCCCCACCCACGTGATTTCTCTTATGAGGTTCCCCAGAAGATTAAGGCGCTGGCTTTAAAAACAAGTTTAAATGTTAAATTAAATGAAAATAATTTTATGATTTTAGATGAATTTAAGGTCGTCGCCCCTAAGACTAAACAAGCAGTAGGAGTGTTTTCTAATATAAAATTGTTTTCGCCAAAAGAAAAGAAAGCAAAGAAAGTTTTATTTCTGACGCATAAATTAGACGCGCAATTAAAGATAGCTTTAAAAAATATAAGTTTCCTAACCGTAGACCTGGCTTCTGATTGCCACGCTTATGAGGTAATGAATAATCAAAAATTGCTCATTACTAAAGCCGGCCTGGCTGATCTGACAGAGAGATTAAAGACATGAGCCAGATCCCACTTATTATCAAAGCCCTATTACAGACGGAAAAATCCAACACCTATTTACCGGCGGGTAAGTATCTTTTTTTAGTAAATAATGCTGCCAATAAAATTCAGATTAAGCGGGCAGTCCAACAGGCTTATAAGGTAAAAGTAAAGAATGTTAATACTTTTGTTTCCAGGGGAAAACTCAAACGAGTAAGGCATCAATTAGGCCGCACGGTGGATACCAAAAAGGCTGTAGTTACTTTAGCCGCCGGCCAAAAGATAGAAGTTCATTAGGTGAGGATATCCCGCCGCATTCTTGTCTTATGCAAGGAATGCAGGAGGCGGGATTAATTCGTCCGCCACTGAATCAATGGCGGACTCATTAAAAATGGGAATAATAAAATTTAAACCGACAACTCCTTCCAGGAGGCATATGAGCGGGCCGGATTTTTCGGAGATTACTAAGCATAAGCCGGAGCGTTCATTATTGCTTCCCTTAAAGAAAACCGGCGGAAGAAATGCTTACGGCCGAATTACGACTCGGCACATTGGCGGTGGGCATAAACGTATGCTGCGGATAATTGATTTTAAACGTAACATACTTGATCAGCCGGCAAAGGTTATCGCTATTGAATATGATCCTAACCGTTCCGCCAGGATTGCTTTGGTGGAATATCCGGACAAAGAGAAGCGTTATATTATTGCTCCCCTAGGTCTTAACGTTGGAGATACTATTATTGCCAGTAATCAAAAAGAAATCGAAATTAAGCAGGGCAATTGCCTTCTGTTACGCAACATTCCTTCCGGAACCCTCATTCACAATATTGAATTATTCACAGGTAAAGGCGGCCAGATCGTACGCGGCGCCGGAACCAGCGCTCAGATTATGGCCAAAGAGGGGGATCTTGCGCATATCAGATTACCTTCCGGAGAAGTAAGATTAGTAAATTTAGATTGTCATGCGACCATCGGCCAGATCGGCAATGTTGATCATGATGCGATTGTATTAGGTAAAGCCGGAAAAAGCCGCTGGTTGGGAATTAAGCCTTCAGTTAGAGGCGTAGCGATGAATCCTTTTGATCATCCTCACGGTGGCGGTGAAGGTAAAAGTGGACAGGGTAATCCGCATCCGGTTACCCCTTGGGGAAAACCCACTAAAGGATATCGCACGAGGAATCGTAAAAAGTACTCAAATAAGTTTATTGTCAAAAGAAGGAAGCCATAATTATGCCGCGCTCACTGAAAAAAGGTCCATACGTAGAGGAAAGTTTATTAAAGAAGATCCAAAAACAGACTAAGTCCGGGTTACGCCAGGCAATTAAAACCTGGAGCCGGCGTTCAACGATTATTCCGGATTTTGTAGGTTTAACTTTCGCGGTGCATGACGGTAAAAAGCACATTCCGGTTTTTATTACCGAGAATATGGTCGGGCATAAATTAGGGGAGTTTGCTCCTTCCAGGATTTTTAGGAAGCACGGTGGTGTCAAGGCTAAGAAGGGGTTGGAGAAAACATAAAATGATTGCCAGGGCCGAAGGAAAATTTTTAAGGATTTCACCGAGTAAAGTACGCCTAGTATTAGATCTTATCCGCGGCAAGGATGCTGCCGTCGCGCAAAGCATCTTGCTGCATTTGAATAAAAGGCCAAAAGAATATCTGATAAAAATCTTAAAATCCGCAATTGCTAATGCCAAGGTCAAGGGTTTTGCGGCGGATAAATTGTATGTTTCCAAGGTTCTTTGTAACCCCGGGCCGATGTGGAAAAGATTTAAGGCCGCTGCTTTTGGGCGGGCCGCAGGAATCGTTAAGCGTACCGTACATATTAAGTTAGAGTTGGATTTAAAAGCATAAAGTAATCTTTCCCCCTCGCGGGAGCTTGAGGGTCATTTTTCCCCAAGCGCCGGAGGCTGGGGAAAAATGAGGAGAATAATTTATGGGGCATAAGGTAAGTCCTTTATTGTTAAGGATTGGTTTTATCAGGCAGTGGCATTCACGTTGGTTTGCTAAGCCTAAAGATTTTCCTCTGTTCATTCAGCAGGATTATAAGATTAGGAAATTTATTAAGAATAAATTTAAACAAGCCGCGATTTCCAAAATCGTTATTGAGAGATTGGCCGAAAGAATTAAAATTCGTATTTTTTCCGCGCGTCCGGGAATCATCATCGGCCGGCACGGTTCAGATATCGAGCGGCTGCGTTCAGACTTAAATGGTTTAGTGAAGAATGAGCTCTCTATTGATATCCAGGAGATAAATAATCCTACTTGGGATGCGCAGCTGGTTGCCGAGAATATTGCTTTGCAGCAGGAAAAGAGAATTGCTTTTCGCCGGGCCGTAAAAAGAGCGATGGAGCAATCTATCCAATCCGGGGTAAAAGGTATCCGGGTTTCCTGTTCCGGCCGTCTTAATGGCGCAGAAATGGGGCGCAAAGAAACTTATAAAATAGGTAAGGTTCCTTTACAAACCTTTCGCGCTGATATTGATTATGGTTTTGCCGAAGCGCTTACTACCTATGGTTTAATCGGAGTCAAGGTTTGGATTTATAAGGGCGATATCCTGGGAAAACAATTTATTCAGGAAGAGACCAAAATCGGGAAGCAGCAATTCGGGTCTAGGGAAGCATTTAGGCCTGCTCGGCCGCGTTAAAGTAATGTTCCCCCTCGCGGGAGCTTGAGGGTCATTTTTCCCCAAGCGCCGGAGGCTGGGGAAAAATGAGGAGTAAATAATGGTTTTAATGCCCAAAAGGGTTAAATATCGTAAATTACAGAAAGGTCAGAGGCGCGGGATAGCCACTAGCGGCTCAACTGTCTCTTTTGGAGAATTTGGTTTAAAATCTTTGGAGAACGGATGGATTAAAAACACGCAGATTGAAGCCGTGCGCGTTATTTTGGCGCGCCAACTGCATAAGGGTGGAAAATTATGGATCAGGATTTTCCCGGATAAATCGATAACCAAGAAACCGGCTGAAGTACGTATGGGTAAAGGTAAAGGAGATCTTGATCATTGGGTTTGCGTAATCAAAAGAGGGCGTGTGCTTTTCGAATTAGGGGGAGTTCCCCGGGAATATGCCAAGGCCTGTTTTCGTCTGGCAGCCTATAAAATACCGCTGCGCACTAAATTTGTAACTAGGGTACATAAATAACATGAAGCCACTACAGCTAAGAAATCTATCTAATGATGAGTTGTTAGAGAAAGAAAAAGGCTTGTATGCCGAATTAGCTAAGTTAAATACACAGCGTTATACAGGCAATGTAGAGAAGCCGCATAAGTTTGCACTGGTCAAAAGGGATATCGCGCGTATCAGGACAATCTTAAACGAAAAGAAAGACAAATAAGATGGGTAAGCAAAAAGAATTTACTGGGGTAGTGATCAGCGATAAAATGCAGAAAACCGTAGTGGTAAAAACCATGCATTTAACCCGGCATGCCAAATATTCTAAAACAGTTAAGCTCTATAATAAATTTAAGGTGCATGATGAGAAGGGTATTGCTAAGCTTGGGGATACGGTCGTTATCGTAGAAACACGTCCTTTGTCAAAAGATAAGCATTTTATGGTTAAACAGGTGCTCAAAGTAGCCGAAAATGTGCATCTCGTAAAACCTGAGGAGATTGTATAAATGTTGCAATTGCGTAGTATTTTAGATGTTGCGGATAATACGGGAGCCCGCCGGGCTTCGCTAATCTGTGTATTGGGTAAAATGGGTAGTTTTAATGCCGATATCGGAGATGTGGTAAGAGTTAATATCAAGGAATCTATCCCGGGCGCAACGGTGAAAAAAGGGGAGATGGCGAAGGGTGTAGTCGTGCGTACAAGACGTGACATCAGAAGAGCGGACGGTTCGATCTTACGTTTTGACCGCAATGCTATAGTAATTATTGATGATAAAGATAACCCCAGAGGTACGCGTGTATTTGGGCCGGTTGCCCGCGAGTTAAGAGATAAGAATTTTAATAAAATAATTTCTTTAGCACCTGAGGTACTTTAATGCAAAAAATTAGGAAAAATGATTTTGTTCAAATAACCAAAGGTAAGGACAAAGGAAAGCAAGGCAAAGTAATTAGTATAATTGAAGATGGCTCCCGGGCCATCGTTGAAGGCTTGAATTTAGCTAAAAAACACAAGCGTCAGAGCCGACAGGAT
>JAUYDL010000075.1 GCA_030691865.1 Candidatus Omnitrophota bacterium
TTTTTACCTAATCAAGCAATAATCTTGGATCCCTGTAATTCTGTGCATACTTTTTTTATGTGTTTTGCCATAGATATACTTTTTGTAGATAAGGATTATAGGATCGTTAAGACTCTCCCGAAGCTTAAGCCTAACAGAATAACGCGTATATATTGGCAAGCAATTAGAGTTATTGAATTGCCTGCTGGAAGGTTAAGCCTCACTAATACCCAAGCTAAAGACCAACTCCAACTCTTAGATTAACTCTATTGCTGAAAAAGGGTAAGCTCCCCTTTTTTATCTTAAGCTTTTTACGTCCAATCTAACTTGACAAATTCATAAAATAGCGTTATAGTTAATTGCAAATGTCCAATCTGGAGGATTTATGGGAGTAATCCATAAGCTTAAGCCTGAAGTCTTAAGCTTTATTATTGAGAATAAACAGAATAACCCTGCGTTAAGTTGCCGCTATTTAACCTCACTGGTTCTTGAACAGCTTCATATCAAGGTTTCGAAATCCAGTATCAATGCTATTTTTAAAGAAAACAATTTAAGTATGCCTATTGGTAGAAGGCGCAAACTAAAGAAAAAGAAGTTTAATATGCCTGTTTTACCGGTCATTGAAGATATTAATAAAAAAGGGGACGGTTCTATTTTTCAGGCACTAGGCTCGGGAAAAATAGAACCGTCCCCTTTTTTACAGGATCAGGAAAAAGAAAAGATCGCCGAAGAAAAAACGGCTCAAGAGGCAGCCGAAAATAAGCGTAAGCAGGAAGAGGCGCGTAAACTTGAAGAAGAAAAAGCGGTACAAGAAGCAGAGTTAAAGGCTGAGAAAGAAAAATGGGCTAGACTGGCAGAAGAAGAGCAGAAATCTAAACAGCCAACAAACAGAGAAGAAGTAATCCTGCCAAAAGTTGAGCTTGTTGCTCCGGAAATTTTACCGGAAGACAGGGTTTGTTCGGGAGCAATAATACTTAAAGCATTGGATTACTTAATTGGAGGTAGTAAAGAAATTAATGCGGCCATTAGCAGGGCAATCGGGGGCAGGCCCGAAGACTCTTTAAATCTTACAGAAGCATTAATATTTAAGTCTTTATTCGGCAAAGATAAGTTTTCCACGCTTGGGGATCTGATCGGTGTGCAATATTCTCAAGAGAAATTAAGCAGCTATTACGCACAGATCAAGCAGATTACCGATATAGGATTAGATACTGCTAAAATTATTTCTAATGTTTTTACCGAGGCCAAAGGAGTAAAGGTCCATTTTATCGACGGAAGCATTATCCATTTGGATGGCCAACTACATTCGAGTTGGCCGGCTACACGTTTTCCCTATGATTTTTCCAACACCGCTGTTGACCTGAAAAATAACTTAAATAAATATTTTCTTCAGGGCCAACCCTTAGTTTTATTTTCTCCTTCGGGTTATGATATCCTCCCCAAAGATTTTTTTAACCTTCTTTTAAATATCGGTTCAAAAGATAACTATCCGGACAGCTTAACTTTATTTGGAAATCAATTAGAAGAGCTAGATAATATACCTTTAAAGCATGAGCATAGGTATACTTTAGTTTTTGGGCTTTGGCCCTGGCAATTTACCTCCAGCCGGAAAGTAAAGAAAATCGGGGATTTTTATTTAAAATATATTAAGGAAATAGACCGGGATTTGTATTTGGGAGAGATTGAGATTGATTTATTTCGAGCATCTTCGAATCAGAGCCTTTCCTTAAAGGGTTGCGCTGTAAAAACTGACCTTAAGGAAAAAATCCGTCTGGTTATCCTTAATAGCGACCAGCAGGCAATGGGTTTGGATGCGTTGGCCGGTATTTATTTAAGCCGCTGGCCTAATTTTGAGGAGGCGTTCCAGGATTTTAGCCGTAAAATTGAGCTTTTTACTTATGCGGGCACTGAGCAAAAGTTTTTTTCCAAGGATAGTTTTGGCATGGATACGGCAGGACTGACTATGGAATTAACGGAAATTTTTGCAAATTATATTAAAATGCTGGATGCTTACCTGCGTTGGCATTTCTTACCAGCAGAATACGCAGCAAAGGATTTTTCTTCTACCAGTGATTGTTTTTATAAGATTCCGGTAAAGCTTACTGCCAGCCAAAGTAGAGTCAGAGCCAGAACATTGGTTAGCCAGGATTATCAATTCCTAAAAGACTTAGAATATCTTAACTGCCGGATGAATGAGCGGCAGATAAGTTCAACTAAAGGTAAGATATTTTGGTTTGAAAGCGCTTTCAAATAGCGAGTAATTAATATTGATTGTTATGTTTTCAGGTGGTATATTTAATTAGATATAGTAAAGATAGTTAATTTAGATCTGAAAATTTAAGGATCATTTTGCGTCGGCAAAATGAGCTGTGGAAAAATGACTCCAAGAATTAGAAATGGCCAGAGTACGTTGGAATATGTAATTATTTTGGCCGTTGTCGTCGGCGCGATTATTGCGGCGGGAGTGATATTTAAGCCGAATCTAACAAGTACTTATAATATGATATATCCCTCTGTTTCTAATCCGGCAGAAACTGATATTTCTAATCCGGCAGGAACCGGTACTCAAAATACAGCACGTCCTACTTAGAAAGATAGATGAATTGTGATCAGAATTAAAATGGAGCATGGAAAAATGACTCTAAGAATTAGAAACGGGCAGAGCTTCATAGAGTACACGATGTTAATTATGATCGTTAGCGCAGCGTTAATAGCGATGACTACTTATATCATGCGTTCAATGAACGCGCGCCTTAAACAGGAGCAGGGGGAATTAAATTATTATAGCGCAGAAAGATAATATCATAAGGAGGAAGAGATGAAAAAGTTTAGGAAAGGACAAAGCACGTTGGAATATGTGATTATCTTGGCGGCTGTCATCGGAGCAATTATTGCAGTGGCGGTGCTGATTAAGGGTAACTTAAACACATCCTATACTACGTTAGGTACTAAGATGGAAAACAAAGTAGGCGAAGTTAATTTTTAGACACCCCGCGCTTATGGCGCCCGACCCTATTGGAATGGGTCGGCATCCGCTTCGTGGCGGAGAATTGCGCGGGTGTGCCTTTGTAGGCAAGGAGGTGAAAGAATGTTAAGGCGATTAAGAAAAGGGCAGAGCACAGCAGAATACGCGATTGTGATTGGTTTGGTTATCGCCGCGGCGGTAGGGATGCAGATTTATGTTAAACGGAGCATTCAGGGTAAGATTAAGGATGCGACGAGTATTACGAACGATGCAGGAGGAGGAGTAACGATAGGAAACACCGTCCAGTATGAACCAGATTATGCGACTACGGAAAATATGGAATCAAAAAGAGATGCTAAAGAAAGAGCAACGACTGTTGCAGGGGGAGGCTTAACCAGGGTGATTGATGGAGAAGATGTTAGTATTAGAACGGGTACGACCAGAATTTCAGCAGTACAGTAGAAGAATAGATTTTACTATAGTTTGATGGAGCTTTCTTTAAAGTAGGAGGTAAATATGTTGCGTGCAAGAACAAAAGGGCAAACTACCCTTGAGGTTGTTATTTTGATTGGTTTTGTGGTAGCGGCATTAATTGCTATGGGTGTGTATATGAAAAGGGGAATTCAAGGCAGGCTCAGAGACTCAACAGATCAGGTTGGCGAGCAATATTCTGCGCGACATACCAGTTCAGAATATGTTACCACAACTGGTATGACCCAAATGGAAAACATAACGAAAGGCGGCGCAATTGAAACAGTAATCAGTAGAAATATTCAGAAAAAGGCCGGATCTGAAACGATAGCTGATTTTGATCAGGAAAAATAAATGAGACGAGGGCAAACGACCCTAGAGTATATTTTATTAATTGGAATAGTGGCTGCCGGAATTATTGCGGTTATCATTTATGTCAGCCGCGGCCACCAGGGGAGGTTGCGCTCTCAGGCTGATCAGTTAAGCACAGGGCAATATGCGCCAGGCAATACCACGATCAACAACAGCGAGAGCAAAAATTTAGCTTCTATAGCTAACACCGGAAGTTCAACAACAGTTATTTATGGGAATATGAATGAACCAAACACAGAGTTAGAAGCTATACTTGCTGCAATAGTTTCCAAGTGGGCACTTATATATGAGCTTAGACAAAATTGGGAAACGTTTGTGGTTCCCGAAGCTATTGCAGGGGCTGTATATGTTAGAGCAAACGGCTTACCTTGGATACCTCCAGAGAATTGTAGTACGGTGGGAGGTGACCCAGTTAATTGCCTGACGGGGACAAAAGATAATCTAACTACGGCAGAGACTGAATTGGGTGTTTTATTTGCAGCGGCTAATACTGCGCAAGCAGCTTGGCCTGAGCGGACTAAAGATCAGACTAGCAGTAAGAGTTCTAGTAGCGAAACGGGTAAAGAAGAAATTCATAAGCAAATAGATGAAACTTTGGGTGATTTATGAGAAGGGCATTTTTTCGCAGAGGACAGAATTTAGTTGACTTAGCGCTGATTATTGGCGTGGTGGGACTGGTGTTTGTTGGCATGAATACTTATATTCAGCGTAGCGTACAGGGTAAGGTAAAAGACCTGACGGATTATATCATATCTGATAAGCAGTCAACAGCAATAGATGCGGTAGGTCGTCAATCTGAGCTTACTTTAGACACAACGATGAAATCAGATGAGTTTAAGGGCGGCGGGAGAAGGTTAACCGGAAGCGAAGATTCAATCTCTACTTATATTACTGGCAGCACTCTTCCTTAGGAGATGAGGAAAATGTTAAGTAACCGGAAAGCCCAGGCAGTCCTGGAATTAGCTATTTTGGGCTCGTTAATTATCATGGCCTTTTCTATCGTAATTAGTTATAGTGAAAGATATAATCGCGAACAGTCTTACATGCAGCAGACATTTCGCGCCACTTTAAAGAGAGCAAAAGAGATTAATAATTCTGCTCGTTGGACGACAACGGATTTTCGTAGGATGCCCAATGTAACCAACCCTATGGAAATAGGTGAGTTGCAACAATTCGGCAGTGGAAACTCTGTCTTTTGGTCAGATGGCAAATTAACAGAAGCAGACCAGCCCAAAGCATATTTTGAGCTTAATAGAATTAATGAAGTTGAGATTCCTATTCGTGCTGGCTTGTATAATGTAACAGCAGTAAGTAATTCCAATTATACTAGTAATCTAAACTCTACTACTGATTTTGATAAAACAGAGAATCCTAATATTACTACGCATAAGAAGCACAATGCTACGGATAATATAGTTGGTAGCGCTGATGTTGATGGCACGACTGTTTCTCTCAACAGTAGTTTATTCGGCGATAATCAACAGGGGGGTACATATACCGGTGGCGGCTTGAAGAATCGGAATAGGGAGATGCGATGATCAAGAAAGGGCAATCAACGCTGGAATTTGCGCTAATTTTTATTATTGTCGCCGCCTTAATTTTGGGGCTGTTATTTTTATGGGAATGGTCAAAAAACAATATAGGTGGTCGTCAAGTAGCATTTGAAGGAGACCGGGTAAGGGCAGGAACAAAAACTTCTCCGGGTCAACCACCTATATCTTTTTATGCCGGCTCCCCCGGGGAGCCCAGATATCTTAGCAGATAGGAGGAAATAATTTTGTTTTTTTTCTGGTATGCTAGAAATAGACATTCCAAACAAAAGAGCAATTTGCCGGGGCAAATTTTTCCTATTTTACTCATTTGTTTAGCCGGATTGCTGGTGGCAGTTATGGTCACCATTAGGGTGGGAGAAAATGCTAAAGCAAGGACTTTTGCTTCTAATGCCGCAGATGCCGGTTCTTTGACTACTGCTTCTTACCAAGCAGGCGCTTTTAATAAATTAGTGGATCGGAATAAACCAAATGCAAATGCCGGCGGAGATAATTTTGGATATTACATGGTCAAGGAGGAGAAGTATCAATATTATAAGAGAATGAGATATTATTTTGACGAGATGTTTACCCGCTACAAGTTTTTTCATGAGCTAGCCAACTACTATTTAATTGGCTCTAGTGTAGGAGGTTTTTCTTTACCTAATGAAACATCTATTGCTCCTATCCCTGCTGCGCCGACTGATAATGCTGACTGGTATCTTTATCTGACAATATCGTATCTTCAGGATGCCTGGGACGCAGCTGTTTATGGCAACAGGTGTGAAAAATGGGAGCACATGAACACCAACGGCGCGGTTCAAACTGCTATTAGAGCGGCTCAAGAGAAGCTTTGGGAAGCCATAAAATGCGTGGGGGCTTTTCATATTTGCGCCACATATGAGGACAAAATTGCGAGATTTTTTAAAGAAAATCAGCTGAATAATTTCTGTGAGGCAAAATTTTTTATGAATGGGGAAGATGACGAGGGGGGAGAAGGCGGGGCTTGGAAAAAATCTAGGGAAGCAGGACAAGCGTATGCTTTTAATAACAGCGCTATAATGTCTATGCTTCCGGAGGGGCTGGGGGATGATTTTAATTATCAGTTTGGAACAGGTGAGCTTTTTGGCGGACCTACTGCAACTTATTCCTGGCCGGACCCCGGTGACCCCACAAAATCGTGTTTTCTTTCTGTCATCGTGGAATTGCCCAAGATACAAGAATATCAGATAAAGCTGACTAGCCAGAATTTTCCCCGATCACATACCCTTAATAGTATCCCGTTTCCTTGTGACGGACTGAATATCCTGAGTATTCCAATAAGTCTTGATCCTTTTAACGTCGAATCTTCTCTAAACCTATATAATGATTTAATCAGGGTTTACAATTATTTAACTACGCTTAGAAATGATGCCCAGGCAATTTATGCTAAAAGCGTAGATATGTATGATTGTTGCCAGTGTGTGTGTGATGGCGCTGGGGAGGACTGCGGGGGAACATGTGGTGTTTGGCCAAATGAATATAGTCAGACTAAACAATGTACCGAAGCTAGGATTGATCAGCTCTTTCAAGAAGCCAAGACTATGACAGATACATTGCGTACTAAACTAGGGTGTGTTAAGCAAGGGTTATTGGAGATTAAAAATAACACGAGCATGACGAAAATTACTGTACCGTCGCTGGTTTTGTGGAATGATGAGATTTGGAACCTTGTCTGGGTGACGGAGTATCCGATGTTGCCGGTCACACACTGTGTGGGGGGCATGGAGTCGGCGAAGGGATGGTATAATGTAAATGCAGATGAGCCGGGTATGATGATTATTAATATTAATGATGTTACACTAGGAGGGGTATGGGAGGAATGGAAGACCAAATGCACTGTAACCGCCTCCTGCGCAGGATCCACGACCACAAATTCCAGCACCTCTAAGTTCTGGGGTGATGGTGGTGGAAGGGGTTTAAATATAGGGCTGTTTATTGATGACTATTATCCAGAAATAATACTGACCGACTAGAGTTAAAAGGAACCGCAGTAATGGTTTTTAAGTTAAGGGCAGCATCTTGGAGTTTAATTTTTACAGCCTGTTTCTTCATTACTATTTTGTGGGCCGCAGAATCAACTATTCCCCTGCCAGCAGATGCCCTAAAGGTTTCGGAAAACACTACTAATTTTGGGCCAATAAAATCAGTTACCAGGATTTATCAATCTTCTCTGACTCCAGCTAAGGTGGAGTCATTTTATAAGAAAGAAATGCTGCGTAGCGGTTGGACGAATCGTAAAGAGGGGGTTTTTATAAAAAATAATTATATCGTAGTAATCACGGTTAATCCCCTAAAAGATAAAGCGGGGAAAATTCATTTTAGTAACACGATCAGCAACATTCCCGCAAAAGAAGAGTTTCTGGCTTTGCATAAGACCAAGCCAGATAAGTTAAATTTTATGCCTATTTATCCCGGCAGCGTGCAGGTCCTTCTCTGGGATTTACCTACCGGTGTCACAGTCTCCTATGAAACAAAAAGCAGCATAAAAGAAGTGGTTTTTTTCTATAAATCTGGTATGTTAGATTATGGCTGGAGCCTTGATAATGAAACGCCGATTAAGGCCGGAGTAATTGATTGCCCTGGATGCCGGAAAGCAAGCCGGGGCGTTTTTAATACTGCTAACTCCAAGGCAGCCAGCACAAAAAGCACAGCTAGCTTGATTTTCCGCAGGAAAGATGGGGAAAGTTGTACAATAACGATATCTAATATTTTTATTGATCCGGGTGATTTGGCTGCCAGGGGTAAGCCGGATAAAGACAAGAGCGTAAGTTTACCGAGTAAAACAACGATTTCCGTTACCTATAATGCGTATAAAAGGATAAAATAATGCGTATAAAAAGATTAAGCCCTAAGGCCCAGTCGATTATCGAATATGTAGCGGTAATCCTAGTGATCATCGCTGTATGTATCGCCGCAGGGGTTTATTACCAGCGTAGCCTGCAGGGTAAATATCGACAGACAGGAGATGCCTTGGGTGGCGGCGAGCAATATACTCCTTAATCCAAAATAACGGAGGACTATGGTTTTCTTACTTTACATTCTGATTCTATGTGCAGTTATTTTAATTTCTTTCAGCCTCTTGCCTATTTTTGTGCAAAAGATGCAATCCTGGCAGCAACAGAAGGAGGTGGTGTTTGGTAAAGAAATGGATAAGATGTTCTATGACAAGAGTCCTAAGAATATCGTCATGCTTTATTTTATCCTCCCCTTGATTTTCGGCGTGGGTGGATATGTTCTTTTAAAATCTCAGATTTTTATGGTTTTAGGTGTACTTATCGGTATGGCTATCCCAAACTTTATTTTGAAGATGCGCTATAAACTTAGGATTAGAAAGTTCAATGACCAGCTTTTGGATGCGATTAATATGCTCTCTAGCTGTATAAAAGGCGGATTAAGCCTTTTACAGGGGCTGGAAGTGTTGGTTGAGGAGATGCCTGCGCCAATGAGCCAGGAGTTAGGCCTGGTGGTGAGGGAGAATAAGATGGGTATCCCTTTAGAGGAGTGTCTTAGTCGTTTGAATAAAAGGATGAATATCGATGAGCTTGGTTTGGTGGTTAACGCGCTTCTGGTTGCCCGCGAAACAGGTGGTGAGCTGCCTAAGGTTTTTAGCCGCCTTACCGTAACGATTAGAGACAACCGTAAGTTAAGGGAGAGTATTAAGACCCTTACTTTACAAGGAAGGATGCAGGGAGTGATCATGTCTTTTCTGCCTATTGCGTTTGTGGCCTGGGTCCTTTCAGTGAATAAGCACCATTTTGATATTATGCTCAACAGTGATTTAGGCAGGATGCTTCTTATCATCGCCGTAATATTGCAGGCTGTTGGTATGATTCTGATTAAGATATTTAGTACAATCCAAATATAATATGGAAATAGTTATATTTCTTTTTATTCTGAGCGCAATAGGCCTGGTGGTTTGGAGTTTAATTTATTCCCAACCCAGCACTCTTTTGCGCATACCTCAGGATGGTTCGGCTGTTAAGTTCCAGAAGCCCAAATTCGATTTTGCGCGTATTTTTCCTACCGGATCATTTCTGCAGAAAACCGGAATGACAGCCAGTTTAAAAAAGATCCTGGAAACTGCGCATGTTAGCATCTCCCCGGGGGCATTTTTTAATTTAAAGATACTTTTATGTATTCTTTTAGGGGTGCTGGTGGTAGTCGCTAGCGGAAAATCCGATCCCCTGGTATTAATAATTGCTATCGCTATTGGCTATATTATTCCGGATTTTTATTTAAAACGCAAAATTGCTAAACGTAAATATTTGATTGCCCGCAGGCTTCCGGAAACAGTGGATCTTTTAGGGCTTTGTATTGAAGCCGGCCTGGATTTTGTGAATGCTGTAAAATGGGTGATTGAAAGAACTCCGCATACCCCGATGACCGAAGAGTTGACTTTTGTTATCGATGAGATAAAATGGGGCAAACCGCGTATTCAGGCCCTAAAAGATATGTCGCGCCGGCTGGAAATACCTGAGATGAGTTCTTTTGTGCAGACAATTATTCAGGCAGAGCGTATGGGTACGCCGGTAGCGGAGGCATTTGCCATACTTTCCGAAGATGCCCGCGCACAAAGGTTTCACCGCGGGGAAAGAACCGCTTTGCAGGCGCCCATCAAAATACTTCTGCCCCTTATTTTCTTCATTATGCCGGTAATTGGCATTATCGTGGGAGGCCCGATTTTGCTTACGTTTATGCAAGGCGGCCTTACCGGCTTCAAATAACCCCAAAGCAAGGTCAGGCACTAAAGCCAATCGGCAGTGTGTTCCCGGGTATAATTTCAGAGCGTTAAGGCGCCAGAATATTTTTCAACTGGAAATTTATCCTTGAAAAATGTCAGGATATAACATAATATGTTAAATTATGACAAGCTATAAACCCCGCGAAATAACCAAAACATTAGTGGAATCTCTTGAAAATATGCCGGTGGTGGTATTATCCGGAATGCGCCAGACTGGTAAAAGCACCCTTCTTTTAAACCAGCCGCAATTAAAGAAAAGAAGATATATTAGCTTCGACGATTTTAATGCTCTGGGAATAGCCCGTAGTAACCCCGAAGAGCTTTTATCGGCAAAAGAACCATTACGATTGATGAGGCACAAAAATACCCAGAGATTTTAAGCGTTATAAAGAGAGAGGTAGATAAGAATCGAAAGCCCGGAAGGTTCCTATTGAGCGGTTCGGCTAATTTTTTGCTTCTTAAGAAAGTTGCCGAAAGCCTAGCAGGCAGGGCAGCTTATATTACTCTTTATCCATTTACTCGAAGGGAAATGCTTGGGGCTACTGAAGAAAAGCCAGCCCTCGTGTATTTTATTGATACAGGTACATTCCCGAAACGCAAGATTAAACCTATTTCATTACAAGAGATCTTAAAAGGGGGCATGCCGTCTGTATGCCTTGGCCAGGTAAAAAAGCCGGGAATATGGTTCCGTGGCTATGAACAGACATATCTGGAGCGAGATATACGCTTTTTAGCTCAAGTTGCTGATTTGGTTTCTTTTCTGAATCTTTTGCATCTGGTGGCCTTAAGGAATACAAAGATCTTAAACATAAGTGAGCTTGCTCGTGATGCAAAACTAAACGTTGTAACTACCTCACGCTATCTTTCGCTTATGGAGGCCTCGTTTATTTTAAGCCGGATCCAGCCTCATCTTAAAAATAAAACAAGCCGGCTTATTAAATCTCCTAAGTTATATTTATCCGACACGGGGCTATCTGCTTATCTTGAGGAGATCAAAAACTTAAATGTAAATGAGATATCAAGAGGAGCATTGTTGGAAAGTTATGTGGCACAGAATTTAGAGGGAATATTTTCTGCTTATTATCCAGATGCGAAGATTACATATTGGAATATCCAGGGTAGATATGAGGTAGATTTTATTATAGAAGTAGGCGGCCAAACACTTGCGATTGAAGTAAAGAATGGCAGTAGGTGGAAAGAAAGTGACCTTATAGGCATAAAGGCGTATTTAGCCAGTAATAAAAAATGCCTTGGTGGATTATTGGCTTATAATGGCCAAGATGTCCTAAAGTTTAGCAGAAACATATGGGCTATTCCGGTTAATTTGTTGTTAAGTTAACAAGCAATATCCGCTTTTCAAAGCTGCACTATTTTGTTCCAATTCATGCAAGAAGGCGGTCTTACCGGTTTCAAATAACCCCAAATCATCCCCAAAGCAGGGATAGGCACTGGGTAGGGTGTTCCCTGAGTTTCGAATTACCACCCAAGATTATTTTATTGACAATTGACTACAAAATGTATAATACAGGAGGTGATTTATGATAGAAAAGCTCTTTTCTTCGAAAGCACGAGTTGAAATTTTAAGATTATTTTTATTTAATCCCGTCGATAGTTTTTATCAAAGACAGATTTCCATTCTTACTCGTAAACCAATAAGAGCTGTCCAAAGGGAGTTGGAAAAGTTACAGAAAATAGCCCTTATTGAAAAGTCTATTCAGGGGAACCGTATTTATTATAAGGTAAATAAAAACTGTCCCATATTTTAGGAATTAAAAAGCATTTTGTTTAAAAGCACGGGAATCGCAGAAGCTTTAAAGAACAACCTTAAGGGGGATGGGGTTAAAATTGCTTTTATATATGGTTCTTACGCCAAGGAGCAGGAAAGCCTCCTAAGCGATATCGATTTGATGATTATAGGTGATCTTCCCTCGAAAGAAGTTTCAGGCCTTCTTTCTAAGCCGAAAAGGGAGTTAATGCGGGAGATTAATTATGCCGTATTTTCGCAGGAGGAATTTATTAACAGGCTTAGGCAGAAAGACAATTTTCTGAATTCTGTCTTAAAGAGCAAAAAAATCTTTATTGTAGGAGGCGAAAATGAATTTAAAGAATTTGTTAAATCAGGGCAGGCTAAGGAGGCATAATGGACAGCAGTTATTACAAATTAATTGATTATTTTGATTCCTGCCGGGCTAAGAGGAATATGACTGATTATGATTATGCTGGCGGGATTCCAGACTCAGAGGCCAGAGAATTAATCAAAGAAGCGGAAGGATTTTTAGAAATAACTCTTGATTGGCTAAGGACAAGTTATCCAAATTTATTGGGAAAATAATTAAGATTTTGCTAGACTAAAAAAAGGCGTTTCCTCTCAAAAATGGAAATGCCTTTTTGCCTTAAAATTGTCCATTCTAATTGGAGTGATAACATTATTGTCCACTCTGATTGATTATTTGTCCAATCAGAATTAAGAAATCCATATGCTTTAAAAAAGATGAGAAAAGGGGACGTTTCCCTTCCGTCTTGAAGGGAAACGTCCCCTTTTAACACTCATTTTGATTTTTTGGATGCCAGAAAGCATCTTCTTTATGGCCAACAAAGTCTTTTTTAATGGCGTTCTTTTCAAAAAGAAAACGTTACCAAAAATAGTGTAATTTCTACTTGACAGCGTCTATCTGGGGTGTTATATTTGAGTGTAAGTTGAAAAGGTGCAAAAGGTAAACTTAGAGTAATCTAAGGGCACAAAGCCACGGGTCCTCCAATCAAGAAACAGTCTCAAGGATAGCCGGGTTGCCAGTACCGACGAGAGTTGGAATTGACAACTCGGTTTTTTTGCAATACTTGCTAAAAGATTTTATAAAGATTTTAGTAAGCAAATTGGTGGCTCATGAAAAGCAACATCATCAAGATGATAAAAAGTTTTGGGGTAGGGGAAGATTTTATTTTTTATTTAATTTATTAGGTAAAAAATGAACATAAACCAGCAACAGACTGAAGACCGATTTAAGCAACCGAAGAGTGAATTCAAGTCCAGTTTTAAATCTTGGATCCGCATGGTTGCTTTTATTGTTGTTGCGGTCTTTTTGCCGGAGCAGGTAGCTCAGGCTGTTGAATATGACTGGCGCGTGATCTGGAATAGGCCTGCTATTGGTGCTATCGCTCCAGGATACCTCAAGAATCTTAACAATATTGATACTGCTTTAGCCATCCGTAATATTCTAAAAGATATAGCTAATAAACCAGTAAATGCAATCAAGGTTTCGTCCAATCTGACCATAAATTTGGATAAACCATTGAAAATGTCCAATCAGAAGATTGATGAAATTACAGAATGGTTAAAGGGAAAACCCTGCGGATCAAAAGCCCTGTATGATTATTTGAATTATTCAGGCATCAAAGCTGCTGAAGGTGATATTGCGATTATGGCCCTTACGGTTGACATACTTAATGATGTGGTTAAGCCGGAAGGTAAGCCTGAGGTTATTAAAAATTCTCTTTATGCCCTTGCTCAGGCCGCCAAATTTTTCGGAGCAGATTTATATCCGGTAAAAGTCAAAGCTGATACAGAGCTTGGTAACCTTACTCCTTTTATTGCGCATTTAAAATTAGAGCATTATATTTTAGTTACCCGCGTAACTGAAGATAAAGTTTATTATAGTGATGAGCACAAGGAAGAGTTCTTGCCTAAAGACACATTCCTGGCCAAATTTAGTGGTTATGCTTTAACCAATATCCTGCCGCTAGATTTGAAAGTTTTAAATCCTGCTGAAAGCAAGCAGATTTTGGGCGCCAGAATAGATAATGGTTTCACAGGTTCATACGCTCCTCCTCGTACTCCTCCTCGTACTCCTCCTGTTGTTAGAGGTTATGGTTCTAAATTTGCTATCAAGAATGGGATTAGTAAAACTCCAGCGCCGGTTGTACAAGCGGTTGACCCCAGGAATGATCCTAGGAGGGGTCGTGGTTATAATCGGCGAGACTATACGCCAGCGCCGGTTGTATTTGGTCCGCCAAAGCCGCCTGGCTTTGACGAGGCGGCGCAGATACTGGCTGAAGCGAGACAGGGACATTTGCGAACACCAATAGGGTCAGGTGGTCCGTTGCTTAACCCAGCATCAATAAAAACCGTTGTTCCGGACACTCACGCTGAATATCTTAGTTCTCCTGCGCCTGCATTAATACTCCGATTGGGCGACGGATGGACAAATGATCCTTTTAGTTGTGGTACAGTCGGCTTAATTGGCGGAAAGCCAATTATCTCAACGTTTTTAGATAGAGGGACCTGTATTTTTATTCAACCCGATGGGGTCGCTTGGTTTGTTCCTGGAAATGCAGCAACTGCTTCAATGTTGAAAATTATAGAGCCACAAATAAAATCTTTTGTTGTAAGCGGAGCTTATAAGAATTTCATAATGCCTAGTCGCCATTATACTGGGAGCCAAGAATTTTTCACTGATCCTGCAAATCGCAATTGGGCTAATGTTCAACTAGCGGAAACGGTTATTTATAATAACCCGGGACAGTTTGTAGTTAGTACTGCACGAACTATTCCTGGAATAGACTATAAAGATGTGGGAGGAGCACTGCGAGCAGTATATACCAATCCTACTACACATAGATCTTGGTCGATTACAAATTTAGCACCCGGAGCGCTTGATCATCGGGCGATCCAAATTGCCCGGTATGATACTGTTTCACAGATGGACATAGCAATTGAATCTAATGTTTTTGTGGTTCCTCGGGCTTTTTATGCTTCTACAGCTAACCCTGCAGAAAATCGTCATTGGAATGTTATTTTTGGTAATAATTTGGATAGTATAATAGGTGGTGCTACCATGATTGCTTATTCCGGAGCGGCCGCCAGACCGATAGCTGTTCTTCCTATGGATAGAATTTTTGATACGGGTGTTACGGGTATTAGTAGTACCTGGTCTTTGACTTCTGTTGAAGGCGTAGGCATGGTTGGGCATTATACTGAAACTGTGCTTGGTAAAGATCCTCAAACAGGCCTAGATGCCATGGTTTATGGTAGAAACGTATTGATC
>JAUYDL010000044.1 GCA_030691865.1 Candidatus Omnitrophota bacterium
AGCAGCGCTCATCCAGGCGCCCAGGGCATTCTGGCCATCATTTATATTTACCCAGGCAAATTCACCCCGCAACATTACATCCCCGATAACTTCCCCGGAATAAACAATTAATTTACCGTCATATTCTTTGGCATTGTTAATTAATTCGCTGCTACTTAAGCTTTGAGAAAAAGCAGCCGTCTGCGGACCAAAAACTAAAAATAAAATTATTAAGGTTAATGTAAAATTTTTCTTCATTTCCCTTTAATGCTGGCAAATAAAAACCCAAGAATAGTAAATACTGACATAAACTCCAAGCGGCCAGCCCACATCTGTAATATATAAGTAACCTTTAGCATGGCCGGCATGCCAATATTGGTAATGCCGCAAGATAATCCCACATTAGCTGCGGCAGAGGTAGACTCAAAAAGTGCCCCTAAAAAAGGATAACCATAAAACATCCCGACCAGTGCGCCTAAGCCATATAAAATTATATAAGCCAGGGTAATCATTAAAGCGCCTCTAACCAACTTATCCTCTAAAAATACCTCTCTGATATGGTGGAACTTCTCAACGACAATTGCCCTCTCCGGCATAATGATTCTTTTGAGGTCCTCTTTAAAGGCTTTAAAAATAATCCCGATGCGCAACATCTTAATTGCCCCGGTAGTTGAACAAACTGCTCCGCCTAGAGCCATAGCCAAAATTACTCCTACTAGTGCCAACTGGTTCCAATCCGTGCCAAACTGCTGAGCATAAATAGTCTGAAAACCAGTCCCGGTGTGGCCGGAGATAAGCTGATAAAATCCCTTACGAAAAAGCATTACTGCCGTCGGATAAATTCCCGTCTGCGCTAAACCCACCGCCACCACAGAAAAAGTAGCAATAATAGTAACAAAAAGGGTCCGCGTTTCAATATTTTTAATCAGCTCCTTACGATTACCCATCCACAAGTGATAATGTAATTTGAAATTAATCGCCCCTAAAACCATAATGATTACGGTAATCACCTCGTAAATAATACTATGGTAATAAAGTATATTTTGCGACTGCGGGTTAAATCCTCCGGTATCAAAAGCCGCCATAAATATACAGGCGCCATGAAAGAATGAATTAAGCGGTTTCATCCCGTTGAATATCCCGGTTAGGCCTAAGGCCAGGGTACCCAAAATCAGATAAACAATGCTTACCAGCCAAATAAACCTGGAGGTATTAATGACATTGGGCATAATCTTCTCACCCCGTGCCTCACCCACATACATTTTGAATGCACCGGAGAACCCGCGCATAAAGAAAGAAAGCGCAATCACCACAATCCCCTGGCCTCCCAAAAACATAATCAGATGCCGCCAAAGGTTATGCGTATAAGAAAGATGATCCAAGTCCTGGACCAAAGCCAGGCCGGTAGTGGCAAATCCGGACATTGCGTCAAAACATGCATCTAAAAAGGATTTCCAGTGGCCGCTTAAATATAGTGGAATCGCTCCTAAAATCATTGCCACCACCCAGGACAAACTAACTACAATCATACCCTGCATCCAATTTAAATCCTCCTCCGTCTGGCAGATTTTAACTAAGAGTAACCCTAATAAAACAGATATTTCGATACTGATGAAAAAATCCAGGGCGGGGTTTATCTCTCCAAAACACAAGGCAATCAAAATCGGAATAGCCATGGTCAAGGCTAATCCCAAAATTATTTTCCCCAGGTAAAAACCAATGATCTTTAAATCTTCAAGGCGGGGCTTAAGAATCATAGCTTAAAATATATTGCCCAACAGATCAAAAACACTGCCAGCATGATAAAACAAACATAGAAAATTTCTGCGGTTATCCCGAAGATAATATTTAAGGCAGGTTTAAATCTCATGTATTTTAAAGCTTCCCGGCTAAAAGATTTAGCAGCTGCGGCTCATTACCGATTAAAGTAAGCGCAATAACATCGTCCCCGGGTTTAAGCACCGTATCGCCTTTGGGAAGAATGACCTCTTCTCCCCTGACAATCGAAACCAATACCGCATCTTTGGGTAAAGCGATATCTTTTACTTGCCGATTAATCACGGGGGCATCATTCGGAAGATCCACGCGCACAATCGCCAGTTTGCCGCGCTTAAAACTCATTAGATTTACGAAATCCGAGAAAGAAACTTCTTCTTCGATAATTTTGGCAATGATCTTGGTGGAATCAACCGGCACATCAATACCTAACTCATTAAAGGTATGTTCATTATCCGGATTATTTACCCGGCCCACAGTACGTTGCAGGTTAAATTTTTCTTTAGCCAACTGACAGATAATCATGTTATCTTCATCATCACCGGTGACCGCGGCTAAAACATCGGCCCGCGAGATCCCGGCTTCCTCCAATATTTTCGGGTCGCAGGCATCGCCATTAACTACCAGGGCATCTAATTCCTTGGCTAGCTCTTCACAAATCTGGCGGTCTTTATCTACGACACTTACCGTATGCTTACCCTGACAAAGCCTTTTGGCCAGAAAATAACCCACTTTACCTGCGCCGACAATTAAAATATACATCTCTATTTTTCCCCTAAGTGAAACTTTTCCCTGACCCCTTGGAGGCTGGAAACTTTTACTACCCCCATTAAGATGTCTTTATTTTTTAAAACGGTTTTAGGTTCAGGGATCAGTACTCCCTGCATTCTACGCAAAGCCACGACAATAAAATCTCCCGGGATATTTATATCCTGAATGGTTTTGCCGACTAGATCATTCTTGGCTTCAATTTCAATAACCCCTAAATCCTTGGATTCAATTAAATAGCTGGAAAATCTGCTCTCAATAATTTTATCTCTGAGCATAGCTGAAAAGAGCATTGTGCCGCTGATAATATCCAAACCCAGAGCCGCGTAAATATGGGCACGCTGTGGATCATAAACCCGGGCAAAAACTTTGGGCACGCAAAAAATCTTTTTAGCCACCTGGGCACTAATTAAGTTGGTATTATCCCCATTGGTTACTGCGCAAAAAGCATCCGCTTTTTCAATGCCAACCTGTTTTAGAAGAGCCAGGTCAAAACCATTACCAACCATGGTAAGACCATTAAAAGTATCCCCCAGGCGCTTAAGTGCCTCCTGCGTTTTATCAATGACTACTACATCATGGCCTTCGCCGGATAAAAGCTTGGCCAGCTCTGCGCCCACTCTTCCACAACCTACAATAATTACATACATGGATAACCCCTTATCCTTTTATTTTTTCAACCAATTTTTTAAATGCATTATTGTCTCTTACTGCTAAATCCGCCAAAATCTTACGGTCCAGAGTAATCTTGGATTTCTTGAGCCCATTCATAAATACGCTATAAGAGATCCCCACCTCTCGGCAAGCTGCGTTAATCCGGGCAATCCAGAGACTGCGGAATTCACGCTTCTTATTCCGGCGATCCCGGTAAGCATACCTGAGCGCATGCACCAATACTCTTTTGGCCTGCTGATATTGCTTGCTACGATCACCCCAGAACCCTTTAGCCTGTCTGAGAACCTTCTTCTTTTTTTTACGTGTTGCTACACTGTGTTTAGCCTTTGCCATTATTATTCTCCTCATTTTTCCCCAGCCTCTGGCGGTTGGGGAAAAATGACCCCGAGCTCCCGCGAGGGGGAAATGTTATTTTACATAGAATTTACCCATAAGGTAACATAGATTTGATGAATCTTACTTCTTTTTTACCAGCCAGCGTCCTGCGTCTCCTCAAGCTTCTTATCCTTTTTGTTTTCTTAGACGAAGCTAAATGGCTTTTTCCACCAGGGGAATACTTAACTTTACCTTTTTTGGTAATTTTAAAACGTTTAGCTACCCCGCGTTTTGTTTTTAACTTTCCCATTTAATCTCCTATGTGTGATTATTCTGAAATATTCGCTTTTTTAGAGTAGTTAGAATATAGTAGGTAGAATTTAGGGAAAACCTACATTCTATCTACTACCTACTATCTACTGGTTCTTTATTATACTTCACTTTGGGGCAATTACAAAGGACATAATTCTACCTTCTAGTGACGGTGTCTTTTCTACCTGCCCATCATTCTGCGTATCAAGAATAAATTTATCTAAAACCTTTCTTCCTAGATCTAAATGTTCCATCTGCCTGCCGCGAAAGAAAAGGTTAACTTTAACTTTGTCTTTTTTCTTTAAAAAACTTATTACCTGCTTAACCTTGGTTTCGAAATCATGTTCGTCGATATTGGGCTTAAGCCGGATTTCCTTAAGGCGGCCCTGTTTCTGATGTTTTTTAGATTCACGCTCTTTTTTCTCCAGGTCATATCTAAATTTACTGTACTCAATAATCCGGCAAACCGGCGGAGCAGCCGCTGGGGCAACCTCCACTAAATCCAACTCATACTGATTGGCAATCTCTAGAGCCCTCTGCACAGACATTACCCCTAACTGGCTTCCATCGTGACCAATAACCCGAACTTGCGGTGAACTGATTCTGTCGTTAATACGCGTGAACTTTTTTATGGCTTCCTCCCTCTTTTATTTATGTTCCTGAATCTGGTTAATTAAATTCCCTATAAATTCCTCCAAAACAACTGCACCCTGATCCCCGCTTCCTTTTTTACGGACACTCACCTGCTGCTGTTTGACCTCCCGATCCCCTAAAATTAAACAATAAGGAATTTTATTTATCTCGGCATTGCGAATCTTTTTATCTAAAGTTTCATTGCGCAGATCCATATCCACGCGGATGTTATGGCTTTCTAATTTGGTTTTTACGCCTTGAGCATAAACAAGCACCGTTTCTTTAATCGGAATTAATAAAACTTGTGTCGGGCTTAACCATAAAGGAAGCTCTCCCTTGTAATGTTCAATAAGGGCGCCGATAAAACGCTCCAGGCTGCCTAACAAAACCCGATGCAGCATAATCGGCTGCCTTTCTTTACCCGCATCATCAATATAAGCTAAATTAAATCTTTTGGGAAGAGCGAAATCGCATTGAATAGTCGCGCACTGCCATGTCCTTTTAAGCGCATCTTTCAATTTGATATCAATTTTCGGGCCATAAAATGCGCCGTCTCCTACATTAACATCATATTTTAACCCTTTTTCTTTTAATGCCGCTTCTAAAGCTTCAGTCGCTCTCTGCCAATCCTCATCCGAACCAATAGATTTTTCCGGCCGCGTGCTAAGCTCGATTCCTACCGTGTCAAACCCAAAAACTTTCATGGTATCAAACACAAAATCAATAATTGCCTTAATTTCCTGGGATAGTTGTTCCGGCAAACAAAAGATATGCGCATCATCTTGAGTAAACCCGCGCACCCGCAATAGCCCATGCAAAACACCAGCTTTTTCCCGGCGATAAACTGTACCTAGCTCAAACAGGCGTATGGGTAAATCTTTGTAACTTCTGGTTTTTGATTTATAAATCAAAATGTGACCCGGGCAATTCATCGGTCTTAAAACAAACTCTCCGCCACGATTCTGGGCGGGCCCGCCAATGTTTTTGGCGGGTTTATCATCCCCTATATTTAAGAAGTACATATTCTCTCGATAATAATCATAATGTCCGCTGGTCTTCCAGAGGCCAACATCCATAATATGCGGAGTAATGACCATATCGTAGCCGCGTTTTAGATGCTCCTTTTTTTCATAATCTTCAATAATGGTACGTAAAAGCGCTCCCTTGGGATGATAAAAGACTAATCCGGCGCCCGCCTCCTCATGATAAATATCAAAGAACTCCAATGCGGGACCCAGTTTTCTGTGGTCGCGTAGCTTGACTTCCTCTAAGTTTTTTAAATATTCATCTAATTCTTTTTGGGTCTCAAAACAAGTACCATAAATCCTTTGCAGCATAGGATTAGTTTCAATCCCATGCCAATATGCCCCGGCCACCGATAACAATTTAAAAGCCTTAATCTGGCCGGTTGATTTTATATGCGGCCCTCGACAAAGATCTAAAAAAACTTTGCCGGTTTTATAAATAGAGATTGCTTGGTTCGGTAAAGCTTCGATAAGTTGGACCTTATAATCTTCATTTAATTTCTTAAATAACCCTATGGCCTTTATTTTGTCTAGCTCCTCACGCAGAAACGGATCATCGCGGGCGATAATTTTCTGCATTATTTTTTCAATTGCTAATAAGTCAGCGTCGGTAAACGGAGCCTGTTTATCAAAATCATAATAAAAACCATCCTCAATTGCCGGGCCAATGGCTAATTTTGTCTGTGGCCATAGCTCCTTTACCGCTTCGGCCATCACGTGAGAACAGGAATGACGTAATACATCTAAATTCATTTATCTTGCCTTCTGCTTACGACGCAAATTTGCTAAATCAACAAGGTCAGTGCGCCGGTTGGCTTTCTTCTTGGAATCTATGAGTTCGTTTATTCCTATAATATTGACCTTTGAGTTGTCTAACTTGATAATCCGCCTGTGTTTCCACGCCATGCTGAAATCTATCCCCGCAACACCCATTATTATATCTACCCTGACAGGCTCAACCCCTATCTGATAAACTAAAGTCCTTCTAGTAAAATCTTTGAAGCTAATGCCTCTTAAGGGCGCGCCGAATTCTTTCAACGCCGTATAGACCCTTTTGGCATTTTCAATTTCAGGGTCAACCCAGACATCCAAATCTTTTGTATAGCGGGGCTCAGCGTAATATGCAACCGCATAGGCCCCTATGATTAAATACTTTGCCTTATGCCTGTTTAAGGTTCTCAGCAGATCTTTGTAATCTAAAGGTGCGAGCATTTATCTTCTTTCCTTTTAGTTTATAAAAATCCTTAAGCATACCAAAGGTTGCCTTAAAACGGCTGCCTGCGCTTTGCGCTTGCCAGAATTCAATATCAAAATTCCGGCCTGCTTTAGAAATAGGCGTTATTCTTTCCCATATTCTTTTCATCTTTATCTGGTGGGCCCAAGTGGACTTGAACCACTGACCTTTGCGATGTCAACGCAACGCTCTAACCAACTGAGCTATGAGCCCGAATTAATTTATGAGCCCGAATAAACTTTTCAATCAATTTATTCTAGTGCCGGAGGAGGGAATCGAACCCTCATGCCCTTGCGGACGGCGGATTTTAAGTCCGCATCGTATACCAGTTTCGACACCCCGGCAACTAAATTTTAATTAAAAACTGTTTTGCTTTGAGTCCAACCCTTATATGAGCCAAGGCACTCTTGGGCTAATTTTATTTTTCTATCCAAACCAAGACAATTCTTATAATAACAATGCTTAGCAATTTCTTTCGCAGCCATTTTGCCATACTTCAATACCCAAAGGTTCTCTGCGTTTTTATGTACCTTACCGCGAATTTTTAATAACGGTTCTACCACATCACTTAACCAATCAATAAATTCTTTGGAGCCAGAAAAAATTCTCAAGCTCCACTGCTCTCCACTATTAGAAGGATGCACCCATCGGCGAATACATCCATCACCATCAATTAAACCCCGTAAAAAATCACAAAAGTTTTCCTTTGGAATATTTAAACTTTTAAGAGACAGTGATTTATTTGGCGTCAAACCGACAGATAACAAAAATTCATAAAAACTTATATTCGCAATTTGCAAATGGTATGCTTGATTAATCCTGCCCTTATTTTTCATGCCTATTTTATTGACTAAATTAAAAGTTAATTTAATTTTCTCTAAAAATTCTGCATCTTTTGAAGTTATATCAATATGTCTGCCGTCTTTAGATAAACACCCATCACTAGTAATCAACCCCACCAGATACCAAAGATTGAGCCCTTTAATGTGTAATTCTTTTCTATGCGCTGGCATTTTTATTGGAGGCGCGGAGCGGATTCGAACCGCTGAATAGCGGTTTTGCAGACCGCTGCCTTGCCACTTGGCTACCGCGCCAGAATCTCACAATAATTTTTTAACTTCTTTTACAATCTCAACAGTCTCTGCCAAACAACCTACCCCCACTACCCCGCAAGCCAGCAAACCTTTACGCGGCAGAATAAATTTATAACCGCAAGATTTTAATTTCGCAATATTGCTCTGTGTAATTTTATGATTATACATATTCTCATTCATCGCCGGAGCAATTAAGACCTTAGCCTTGCTTGCACAAACCGTACAGCTTAAAAGATCGTCACAGATTCCGGCGGCAAGTTTCGCAATAATATTAGCGGTTGCCGGAGCAATTAAAATTAAATCCGCTTTGGCCGCCAGAGCGACATGGTCAATATCCCAGGTATCCTGCGCATCAAATATTCCGCCGGAATAAACCCGGTTACCGCTTAAACTCTGGAAAACAATCGGCTTAATTAATTCCTGCGCTTCTTTAGTCATCACCACATGCACTGCCAACCCGCATTCTCTAAGCCTACGGATAAGGCCACAGGCCTTATAAATAGCAATGCTGGCAGTTATACCTAAGATAATATTTTTTTCGGCTTTTTTCATTACTCTTTTGCCTTGGCTTTCCTGGCCTCAATTTTACCGGCAGCAATTTCATGTAAGGCTACGGTCGAGGGTTTTACCGAAGCATCATCAGCCACTAATTTCGGCTGGCCTTCGGCAATCTCTAAAGCCCTTTTAGCAGCCAAAATTACCAGTTTATAAATTGACCCCATACTTTTATCTAAAAGTTTCTCTCTACCCTGATAATCCATCTTTTACCCCCGGTGTAATATGTTAAGCGCTGCTTTCCTGCAAAAAAATACTTTTTAATTCTTTAAGTGCCACCGGCAAATTTTGATTCAAAATACAGTAGTCAAATTTCTCGGCTGCCTGAAGCTCTCTACGTGCCAGCAGCATGCGCTGCGCTACTTCCTGCTGATTAGTGCGGCGGCAACGATTTTGGATCCTCTCCTTAAGCACGCTCAGCGCAGGCGGTAAAACAAAAATCGTTACTGTATTATTAGGATATATTTTTTTAAGAATCCTGGCGCCCTTAAGGTCTAGGCATAAACCAACGTTCTTTGCGCCTTTAAGCTGCTTTTCCAAAGGCTCCTTAGGCGTTCCGTAATAATAGCCCAAATACCTGGTCCATTCAAGAATTTTTTTCGCTTTTAACAAGCGCCTAAACTCCTTTGGTGTGACAAAAAAATACTCCTTGGCCTCTCTTTCTTTCGAACGCTTTGGCCGCGTAGTAATAGAGCAGGATTTTACTAATAATTTCCCGATTTTCTTATCTTGAATTAAGCTGGTCAAAAGGGTGGTTTTGCCTGAGCCGGATGGCCCACTGATCACAAAAATTTTACCTTGGCTTTGCCTAGAGGAAGGCAAACCACTGCTCTCTAGCTTGTGGCTTTGGCTATTGGAAGCCAAACCATTGTTCTCCAACTTAAGCTTATTTTGTATTTTAGCGGCTTTCACTACTCGATATTTTGCACCTGTTCGCGGATCTTCTCAATCTGGCTTTTCATTTCTACGGCACGGCCGGAAATAATCAGGTCAAATGATTTGGCGGCCAAGGTGTTGGCCTCCCGCTGCATCTCCTGGGTAATAAAATCCAGCTCCTTACCCACTGCACCGCCCTGGGCAATCTTATGCTGAAAATTATTTATATGAAAATACAGGCGGTCTGTCTCCTCAGCAATATCTGCACCTTTTAAAAAAGCCAAACGCTCCTCCTCCACTTCAATCTTTTTAAGTCTATTTTTTACCGCCACCACAAAACGCCGTTTAATAAAAACTAAACCTTTCTTCAGCAGGGTGCTTCTTTTTTTTAACAAACCTGCCAGGGCTCGACCTTCTTTCTGGCGCGCTATTAATAAACTCGTAAGTGCCTGTAAAAAAACAGGTTTAAGCTGCTCCCAAATATGTTCTCCTATCGGTTTATCTTCCTTGAGTGACAAAATCCCCGGCAAGCGAATTAATGAATCCAGGCTTAAACCATCATTAATTTTAAACTCCTTCTTGACGCTATTAAGTTCATGTAAATAATTCTTTAGCAGTTTACGGTTAACAAAAATCCCCTGGGCAAGTTGCCCTTTTATGTTTATCGCGCAATAAATTCTTCCTCTTTTAATTCTACCCTCAATTTCTTTCTTCAGTTTATCCTCTAAAGAAAGCAGTCCTTCCGGTAAATGAAAAACACTTTCAGAAAATTTATGATTAGTGCATCTTAACTCCACACTGATTCTGCCAATAGAGCTAACCTCAGCCTCATAGCAACCAAAACCCGTCATACTATTAATTATGTTTTTCATTTATCAGCCCAAACCTTGCTTGGAAATTTTTTTTGCACCACATCTTTTGTCGCGTAAAGATCGACGATAATTTCATTAGGCGCAAACCAAAGCTTAATCTCTCTTTCCGCTTCAGAAGCATTAGATGAAACATGGACTACGTTTTCATAAACGCCACTAGTGGTAATCCGGCCATAAGAACCCCGGATCGAGGTCGGCTCCGCCTCCTCAGGGTTGGTGGCTCCGGCTAAATCCCGGCATTTAGTTATGGCATCATTGCCCCAATAAACCAAAGCCATAACTTTCTTGCGGTCATGTAAATCTCCCTGCAAATATTTAATAATCTCGCCAAAGAAGGGCTTATCTTTTAAGTGCTTATAATGTTCTTCAGCAAATGCCTTAGATACGCGAACCATTTTTGCCGCCACAATTTCAAGCTTGGTCTCAGATAAGCGCGTAAGGATGTTGCCGGTTAGTGATTTTTTTAACCCATCGGGTTTAATTAAAATTAAAACTGCCTGGCCCATTATTTATTTTCCTCCTTGTCTACCAAGACAACACCCACGCAATTCCGCTAAGCGCGGGGTGCCCCTTTAATAACGTTAACTATGCGCTGAAGATCTTCGGGAGAATAAAATTCGATATTAATGTGCCCGCGTTTTTTTCTTTTACTAATCCTCACCTTAGTAGCTAAGGCATGTTGCAATTGCTCCTCTAAAATTACCACTAGCGGTTCACGCTGGCCCTGGCCGATATTGCGTTTTGTAGATTTGGGCCGGCCAGTCTTAATTAAACTTTCCAGTTCACGCACAGAAAGACCTTTGGTAATAATATCCTGCGCCAATCTACGCTGCTGGTTCGCATCGTCAATTTCAAGTAAGGTGCGGCCATGCGCAAAACTGATGCGGCCTTTTTTCATCTCCTGTTGGATTTCATGCGGGAGTTTAAGTAGACGCAAGGTATTTGTAATTGTAACTCTGGCCTTTCCTAAAACTTCACTTATCTTTTCTTGAGTAACTTGAAATTTGTCCATCAGGTGTTGATAAGCATGAGCTTCTTCAATAGGATTCAAATCTTCTCTTTGGATATTCTCAATTAAAGCCAATTCTAAAGAATCTTGATCCGAAACATCACGCACAATAATCGGTATCTCTTTGAGCCCCAAAGAGTTAGCAGCGCGAAGCCTCCGCTCTCCTGCAATAAGCTCATAATTGTCCCCTTTGCGCCTAACTAAAAGTGGCTGAATAACCCCTTTTTCTTTAATAGATTGCGCTAGCTCTTCAATGCTTTGTTGATCAAAATCTTCGCGAGGCTGGAAAGGGTTGGGTTTTATTTGTTCAGACTGGACATAAACAATCTCTTCTTTGCGATTCTTGCTCTCCAAAACCTTTTCTGGAATTAATGCGCTAAGGCCTTTTCCTAATGCTCTTCTTTCCATTAAACCTCTCCTTGTCTACCTAGACAACACCGGCGCAATTCCGCTTAGCGCCGTGTGTCTTATGGAATTCTGGAACTCATATTAATATCTAAACCTAAAATCTCTTTACTTAGCTCTGCGTACTTTTGCGCTCCGAGAGAATCTCGATCATATAAAGATATTGGTTTGCCAAAACTCGGAGCCTCAGTTAAACGGATATTTCTCGGAATGACTGTATTATAAACTTTATCTTTAAAATGATTGCGCGCTTCTTGAATAACTTCTTTGGTAAGATTAGTACGAAAATCCGCCATGGTTAAGAGCAACCCTTCAATGTCCAAGGCAGGATTAAGATTATCTTTCACAAGTCTAATGGTATGATGCAGTTGCGTCAATCCTTCCAATGCATAATATTCACATTGTACAGGAATAATTACTGAATCAGCAGCACATAAACAATTAATAGTAAGTAATCCCAATGATGGCGGGGAATCAATAATCATAAAATCATAATTATCTTTTTCAAGTTGCAAAGCCCTCTTTAACCTATACTCTCGGCCTAATGCTCCGACTAACTCCACCTCAGCCCCGGTTAAATCCAGATTAGAAGGAGCAAGCATAAGATTATCAATCGCGGTTTTCTGTAAAATATCGACAAGCTTTGCTTCTTCAAGTAGAATATGATAAGTACTTTTTTGGATATCGTGTTTATTTACTCCAATACCGCTAGTAGCGTTAGCCTGAGGATCTAAATCTATAAGCATAACCTTCTTACCTGCCATAGCCAGGTAAGCTGCCAGGTTAATTGAGGTAGTAGTTTTACCTACTCCCCCTTTCTGATTGCAGATTGCAATTATTTTACCCATCTTTTTTTGTGTATTTTAAAAGCTCGGCTTTGTAAGTTTAGAATAGAAAGCTTTCCTGCTAACTCACTGAGATGATCATAATTTATATTTCGATAATTATCTCTTTTATAGATAACCATTTCGCGCCAGACCTTATAGGCTTCATATTTCTTTTTGCTCTGCAATGGGTATTTGTTAAAGTGCTCGACGATCTTTTGCAGCTCGGAATTCTTAGTTACTCTATAATATGCGTATGGTTTTGAGAACCCGCTTTTAGGGGCACCATTTGATTCTTTGCCTCTATATATTTGCCCAACTCCACCGAAGAAATTATGTATTTCTTCGACTATCTGGCGATTGTCTTCCCTTTGTTTAATTGAAAAATATATACCGAATGAACCTCCTGCTCTAGAGTAAGTAAAAGCCGCTTCTCCATCAGCAAATCCGGTTACGTACCAAGAATCTAACATTTCTATCTCGTAAGTGTTCCAGTTGTAACTTTTCCACGCGGAACATTGTAAACTTCTTAAACTTATTATCCTAAAATATGCTGTCTTGTCAAGCAGTTATTTGCTTTCAATCACGCTTACGCGCACCTTGGCTGGCTTAGCCCCAGCCATACCAAAAAGCCCCTTTTTCTCCTCAGATAAACTCTCAATTTTTACGCGATTGCGCGGGAGTTTTAGTTCTTGCAACGCTTTTTCAATAGCCTCTTCAACTGTCTTACCCTCTACTTCCACATATTTTACTTTTTTCATTTTTGTCTATTAATACGAAATTGGTAGCAGAGCATGAACAAGCTATTAACAAACCAATAAAGCACTAACCCTGATGGCATATGATAGAAAATTACCCCAAACATAATCGGCATAATAATCGACATCATCTGTTGCTGCTGAGCAGCCTCCCCGGTTGCTTTGGCCATAGAAATCTTTTGTTGCATAAACATACCGATAGCCATTAAAATTGGCAAAATATTTACCTGATTACCCAAAAATGGTATTGAATTTTTGAAAATAAAGGCTTTGTCCGGCGAAGAAAGATCTTTAATCCATAGGAAATGCGCTCCTCTTAAAGCCACTGAGCGGATTAAGGCCTGATAAAGAGCAAAAAATATGGGCATCTGCAATAAAAGCGGCAAACAACCACCAAGCGGGTTAACTTTATGCTCCTTATAAAGTTCCATTATTTCCTTATTTAATTTTTGTGGATTATCTTTGAGCTCTTTACGTAAAGCTTCAATTTTTGGCTGTAAAATCTGCATCTCTTTCATTGAGCGCATTTGCTTTATTGAAAGAGGAAAAAGTAGAAAATACACGGCAATACTTAATATAATAATTGCTAATCCCCAATTATGCACTAAACTATAGAAAAATCCCAATAATTGTAAAAGCAACTGCGCAATAAAATCAAAAGTGCCGAAATAAATAATCGCTGTCCATTCTGGTTTAGCATTACTTATTATCTTTAAGTCTTGAGGGCCCAAATAGATACGAAATGAATGTCCAATCTGAGCACCGGGCTTTAAATTGGTTTCACTCATAAATAAGCCTACTTCAGATTCATGGGGCGTAATTTTCTTAATGTAAGCACTGGTCGCCATATTGACGGGTTCAACAATAGTACAAAAATACTGATCACGCAGGCCAATAAATTTTACATCCGAACTACTAAAATCTTTTCCCGCGGAAAGATGCATGGTTTTTTCTTTATTGCCAAGAAAAATATCCTGATATCGCGATTGCGTATTTTTTGCAGATAAATCCAACCGGCCTAAAACTAATTGCGGATTGAGTAATAAAGGAGAGGGGGATAAATTTTGTATCTGTACCTCTAACTCTATGATATAACTATTGTTAGGAATAATAAATTTCTTAATAATACGTTTATTTTGATCTTCATAAACAAATGAAATGGAATCTTTGGTTACTCTGTGCTGCTTAAAAGAAAGGTTGCCATCAGTAAGAAAACCTATTTTAAGTGGTAAACGATGTTCAAGGCCGTCTTTAAAAACTACCTCTACAATTGCCGCCATAATCGGATTGAAAATTATTTCTCGGCTATCTTGAGTAAATTTTACCGTCTCCGTGGCAAAATCTACAGACGGCGGCATTATCGCTGAGGGCATTACAGTAGAAGGTATTTCCTGTTGGAATGTTACTAATTGGGATTTATTGGCTATAACCACTTTATTATCAACTAGTTGTGGCTTAGGGGCTAAAGCGGACCAGCTTAATAACACCAAAAGTGATAAAGCAATCGCTAAAACTAAACGTTTTTCCATAGATTTTATATCAAGGGGTCATAACCTGACTTGCCAGAAAACGGATGACAGTGCGCTATTCTGATTAGCCCCTTACATACTCCTTTAATGAATCCGTATTTTAAAATTGCCTGTTTTGTATATTCAGAACAACCCGGTTCGAAGCGACAACCTGCCGGAATACATGGCCTTAAATATTTTTGATATACCGCGATTAGTTTAAGCATTAAGTTTGCCGGGGTCAAATGCAAAGCTTTTTTCTTCCCTTCATCCGTCGACGTGCCAGAAGCTTACGCCCGGACTTAGTGGCCATTTTACTGCGGAATCCATGGTGCCTCTTGCCCACAATATTTGATGGCGTCTTTAAATTTTTTTTCATTTCAAGATCTCCCTTTTTGTCCCCTGAGGTTCTCTACGAAAGCAGGTCAGAGGGGTGTGAAAATCATCCACAATTTATGAAAGTAATTCGTGAATTGTAACACACATTTATGCAGTGGTCAAGTTTTTTATTGACGCCTGTGAATATTGCTGTATAATAATTGACGTTTATCTTTTTACTTGCTCCGCTAGAACCCTTATGATATTCTATACAAACGTATCTAACGGGGCTTGCAAGGTTTTTAGTCTTTGTTATAATAGCTATATTTAGCGAAACCAGGTCCAGAGTTTTATCCACAGATTTATACAAGCTGTGCATAAACTGTTAATTCTGTGATTCACTCTATAAACCCGGATAAGCTTCCCTGGTTAATATGTTTTCATAGGATAAACTCCGTCAGGATAAGGGCTTTTTGAGGAATTTCAATGCACCCGACGCTAATTGGTATTGCGTCGGTGTTGTCCTAGTGGACAAGGAATGATAATGTTGGAGTTAACTAAAAATTGGGAAGAGGTACTGAGTGATTTAAAGATTAAGCTGGGAGAAACTACCTACGCTACCTGGATAGCGCCGCTTAAGTTCTCTAGTCAAGATAACCAGAGCATAAACCTGGGGGCGCCGGATCAATTTTTTAAAGACTGGGTAGAAAAACACTACCTAGGAGTTATCCAAGAAACCTTAAAACTCAGAGGCCTGGATAATCTGTTAGTAAATTTGGTTGTCAATAGTACCCCGGACAATCCAGTTGTTCTGGATACTCCACCCGCAGCAAATATAAAGAGCTTACCCGGGGCGGGTTTTATTAATCTTAACTCGCGTTATACATTTGAAAACTTTGTGGTGGGTGGAGCAAACCGGCATGCTCATGCTTATTCACTGGCCGTAGCTAATGCCCCGGCCAAAACATATAATCCCCTATTTATTTACGGTGGCGTAGGCTTAGGTAAGACACATCTCATTCAAGCTATTTGTCACCAAATTAAAAATAACTTCCCCCCGGAGGTAAAAATATGTTATGTTTCAAGCGAAAAATTTACTAACGAACTAATTGATGCTATTGTGCATCGTTCTACTTCGGCTTTCCGCCAAAAATACCGGAATCTTGATGTTTTAGTTATTGATGATATCCATTTTATCGCCGGTAAGGAATCTACGCAGGAAGAATTTTTCCACACTTTTAACACCCTATATGACGCACATAAACAGATTGTGTTTTCTTCAGACCGGCCGCCTAAAGAAATCACTAATTTACAAGAAAGATTGGTTTCGCGTTTTGGTTGGGGATTAGCCACAGATATCCAACCTCCGGATTTAGAGACTCGGGTGGCGATTCTTAAGAAAAAAATTGAGCGCGAACCGGTTAATGTTCCCGATGAAGTAATTTTTTTTATTGCTCAATTAATTAAAACTAATATCCGCGAATTAGAAGGGGCTTTAATCCGGACGATTGCTTATTCTTTATTGGAAGAGGCCCCCGTTACTTTGCAGCTTACTAAAGAAGTACTTAAAGACCTGCTTAAGGAACCGACTAAACTTATCACCATAGATTTTATTCAGCGTTGCGTAGTCGAAGAGTTTGGAATTTCCTTGCAAGATCTAAAAACTAAACGGCGCAATAAACAAATAGTATTCCCGCGGCAAATTGCCATGTATTTAAGCAGGGAGTTGACGGAGTTATCTTTACCGGAAATTGGGGAGCTTTTTGGCGGTAAAGACCATACTACGGTTTTACATTCTTATAAAAAAATTAAGGAAGACTTATGTAATAATCCGGATTTAAAAGAAAGGGTAGATAAAGTTATTCAAGTTATTAAACAGTAATTCCCAGGTTGCGCGCTTGTGCTTTTTTTTGTAAATCTTTTAAATATAGTATATTATATACTTGTACACAACAACGGCCCCACATTATGACTACTACGGTTTTAAGTTTTTATATATATATAAATAGTAGACACCCCGCGCTGATTGGAATTGCGCGGGTGTTATCTAAGTAGATAAGGAGAAATTAAAATGAAGTTTAAAGTAGAAAAGGCTAATTTAATTAATGCTATTCAAACCGTACAAAATGTCATTACCACAAAATCCGCCCTACCTATTCTTTCTAATATCTTAATGGAAGCCCAAACAGGTACTCTAAAGTTAACCGCTACAGATTTAGATATAGGAATAACCTGTGTAATCCCTGTGGATATTCAAGAAGCAGGCGCCATTACTGTCCCTGCTAAGAGATTTAGTGATATTGTTAAAGAATTTCCTTTAGAGGTTATTAGTGTTGCCACCAAGAAAAACAACCAGGTCACCATTGATTCAGATATGTGCCAATTTAAGATTATGGGGTTAATTAAAGAAGAGTTTCCTAAACTACCCGAGTTTAAAGATCAAAAAGTGATTAAGATCGACCAGGGGGTTTTTAAGCAGATGTTGTCCTTAACTGCTTTTGCGGTATCTTTGGATGAGACACGTTATGTTTTAAATGGGATTCTTTTTAAAATAAGTAAAAACCTGTTAACCTTAGTATCTACTGATGGCAAAAGGCTGGCCGTGGCAGAGAGGAAATTAACTATAGAATCAGATGTAGAGATAAGCATGATTGTTCCGCTTAAAACAATTCAGGAATTGAATCGTAACCTTAAAGATGAGGGTGAGCTATCGTTGGTGGTGAGTAGTAATCAGGCGCTTTTTGATCTGGGTAGTGTGGGGATCGTTTCGCGTTTAATCGAAGGAGAGTTTCCGGACTATAAACAAGTTGTTCCGGCGCCTTCAGAAAATAAGATGAAGGTAGTGCGTAGTCAATTCTTATTAGCGGTAAAAAGGGCAGCGCTCCTGGCTACGCCGGATTACCAGGCGGTTAAACTGGAGGTCTTTAAGAATAAATTGGTAATTTCTAAATCTACGCCGGATGTGGGAGAGTCTCATGAAGAATTGGCGGTAGAGTACCAGGGTAAGGAGTTGGTGATTGGCTTTAACCCCATTTATTTAATCGATATTTTAAAGAACCTGAATGAAGAAACGGTCAATTTAGAGTTGACCGATGGAGAGAAGCCCGGGGTTATCCGGATTAGCGGTTATGTCTACATAGTTTTACCTATGCGCCTTAATTAAGAGCATGGAGCTTTTAAAAAACACAATAGATGAAGTTATGCGCCAATTGGGTGCTAAAAAAACCGTTTTTCAGGATACTGGCCCCCAACAGTGGTTAAAAAAAGCCTTGACAAAGAAAGAGTTGGGGCATATAAGAGTTCAATATTTCAGCAAGGGAATTTTGGGTTTAAGCGTAGACTCTTCGGCTTGGTTATATATTTTAAGCTTAAAAAAAGAAGAGCTGCTCAAGGCCCTAAAAAAAGAAAATCCGGAATTAAAAAATATAAATTTCCGTATCGGAGAAGTTTCGTGAAAAAAACCAAAGAAGAAACCAGAAGTAATCAAAAGCCCGCGGATGCCACCAAGGCTTATGATGCTACTAGTATCCAGGTTTTAGGAGGCATTGAAGCGGTAAGGCGCCGGCCGGCAATGTATATCGGTGACACCTCGGTGCGTGGTTTGCATCATTTGGTTTTTGAGGTGGTTGACAATAGTGTGGATGAGAGCATGGCGGGTTTTTGTGATTCTATCGCGGTGGCTATACAGCCAGATAATAGTATAACCGTGGTAGATAACGGCCGTGGTATTCCGGTGGATATGCATAAAACCGAGCATAAGCCCGCGGTAGAAGTGGCCTTAACCACTTTGCATGCCGGAGGTAAATTTGATCACCGCTCTTATAAGGTTTCCGGCGGTTTACATGGGGTAGGAGTAAGTTGTGTTAATGCGCTTTCTGATTGGCTGGAAGTAGAGGTAAAAAGAGACGGTAAAATTTACCATCAGCGCTATGAGCGCGGTAAAACTGTTTCCAAACTTACCATTATCGGTAAAAGTGCTTCTTGCGGCACCAAAATTACTTTTAAACCGGATAAAACAATTTTTTCCAAAACCGAATATGCTTACGACATTCTTTCCGGCCGCTTAAGAGAGCTGGCTTTTCTAAATAAAGGATTAAAAATAAAATTAACGGATGAGCGTTCGGATAAAGAAGCGGTTTTTGAGTTTTCCGGCGGTATTATATCCTTTGTGGAATATCTGAATAAGAATAAAAACCCCCTACATAATAAAGTTGTTTATTTTGAGAAATTCCAGGAAGATGTGAATGTGGAGGTGGCGCTGCAACATAATGATGGTTATGCGGAAACCATGTTTTCTTTTGCCAACAATATTAATACGATTGAAGGGGGAACACACCTGTCGGGTTTTAAATCTGCGCTCACCCGCGGAATTAATCAATATGCTAAATCCAAAAATTTACTTAAAGATGATATTGCGATTACCGGCGATGATGTGCGGGAAGGTTTAACTGCCGTAATCAGCGTCAAGGTCCCCAATCCGCAATTTGAAGGTCAAACTAAAACCAAATTAGGTAATTCCGAAGTAGAGGGTTTAGTTGCCTCCACCAGCCTGGAGGCGCTCTCGAGTTATTTTGAGGAAAATCCTTCGGTAGCGAATAAAATTATTGATAAAGTAATTGTGGCTTCACGGGCCAGAGAAGCTGCGCGTAAGGCGCGGGAATTAACCCGTAGAAAAGGTGCCTTAGAAGGAGCAGGCCTGCCAGGGAAGTTAGCTGATTGTTCAGAGCGCGATGCAGCTTTATGCGAATTATATATTGTGGAAGGCGATTCGGCCGGAGGCTGTTTTTTTGGAGAGACAAAAGTTGCTTTAACCGACGGACGTAATATTACTTTTAAAGAATTACTAATTGAAGAAAAGGCCGGCAAAAAACATTATTGTTATACTATTGGCAACGACAGTGAAATCAGAATCGGAGAAATAAGAAATCCAAGAATAACAAAGAAATCAGCCGAAGTTATTAAGGTTGTCCTGGATAATGATGAAGAAATTATTTGCACTCCTGACCATAAGTTTATGTTACGGGATGGTAGCTATAAAATGGCAAAAGATTTAATCTCAGGCGATTCTTTAATGGCGCTTTATCGTCAGTATTCTAGGATTGGCGGTCGAATTTGCATTGAAGGATATGAAATGGTTTTTGATTCCAAGACGAATAAATGGATCTTTACTCATTTATTATCCGATAGATATAATATAGAGAGAGAGGCCTCGTCAAAAAATAATGGCGACACCATCCATCATATAGATTTTAACAAATTAAATAATAATCCAGATAATTTAATAAGGATGAAAAATAGAGAGCACCTTTTATATCATACAACTATTCTTGAGAAGACGCTTCACAGTGAAGAGGTAAAAGAAAAATCTAGAAAAGCTCATCAAAAAACTGCGTATCGGGAAAAGGTTAGAAAAATTATGTCGACGCCAGAGATGAGAAAAATGTTAAGCCAAAGAGCAAAAAAACAATGGGAAAATGATGAATATAAAAATTATATGGGTAAGAAGTTTTTGGAATTTTATCACAGTCACCCGGATTATCAAGCGCAAAATACGCAAGCCTTGAATCTTGCTCAGAAAAGTTTTTGGTCTAAAACAGAGAATAGAAAGAGCCAGGCCGAAAGAGTTAAGAAGTATTTTAGGCTTCATTCTGAAGCAAAAGCATATTTAGCAACGCAAGCTAAAACAGAATGGTCCGACGCCAAGCTTTTGGCGTGGAGAAGGCAGAAGACAAAAGAGCAGTGGACTCAAGAATTTAGAAAAAAAAGAAAAACTGCTTATGACCAAACCTATTTAGATCATAGTTTAGCTTTTGCTAGGTTGGTATACGATAATCATGATGACTTGTCTTTCTATGATGACGAAAGAAGCGTGTTGCCTATTCGTGATAATAATGTGATTAAATTTAACACCCTTTTAAGCAGGTTTTTTGCTAATAATGAAATTGATTTGTTAGAAGCGGTAAAAAACTATAATCATAAAATTCAGCGCATTGAAAAAATTGATGAAAGATTTGATGTTTATGACCTAGAAGTTCCGCATACCCATAATTTTGCTTTGGCCAGTGGTGTGTTCGTGCATAATAGCGCCAAACAAGGCCGTGACCGAAGATTCCAGGCCATTCTGCCGATCAAGGGAAAAATTTTAAATGTCGAAAAGTCTCGATTGGATAAAATTTTATCTAATGAAGAAATACGCACCATCATTACTGCCTTGGGCACAGGCGTAGGCGAAGAATTTGATATTACTAAATTACGTTATCATAAGCTAATGCTTATGGCCGACGCAGATATCGATGGTTCACATATCCGTACCCTGCTTTTGACATTATTATATCGGCAGTTGCCCAAGTTAGTGGAGGCGGGGCATGTTTATATTACCCAACCGCCACTCTATAAAATTAAAAGAGGTCAGCGCGAAGAGTATATTCAAACTGAGCAACAGATGAATGATATGCTCTTAGAATTAGGCCGGGAGGGGCATAAATTAATTCGCGTAAAAGATAAGTTGTCTTTTACGGATAATCAGTTTAAAGAGCTATTAAAGCTTTTAGTGGAATTAGATAAGCTAGGGAGATATTTAGATAAAAAGGGAGTAAATTTTGCAGAATACCTTAGTTTTAGACATCCAAAGACCAAAAAAATGCCTATTTATAGGGTTAAAGTGGATGGAAACAACCAGTTTGTTTATTCTGATAAAGAGCTGGCTGCTCTTACAGAAAAAGAAGGCAAAGAAACAGAGAGAGATGTTCTACAGCTTTTTGAAGCCCAGGAAATTGAAGAGTTAGTTTTAAAAATCGAAAAATTAGGAATTGAGTTTGAAACATATTTTAGCAATATGGTAACTCCTAAGGCCGGCGCAGTTAAAGAGGGAGAGAAAAAAATAAAAGCGGTTTACCGGATTGCCAATATTGATGAGGTTAAAGAGGTTTTTGGTTTAAAAGAGATATTGGCTTATATTAAAGAAGTTGCGGCCAAAGGCATGCATATTCAAAGGTACAAAGGTTTAGGAGAAATGAATCCGCAACAACTCTGGGATACTACGATGGATCCACAGAAGCGGACAATTTTACAGGTAACCTTAGAGGATGCCGTGGAAGCAGATAAGATGTTTACCGTTTTAATGGGAGACCAGGTTGAGCCGCGCCGTCAATTTATTGAAGACCACGCGCACCAAGTAAAGAATCTTGATATATAGTATTTAGAACTTAGAGTTTTAAAATTATGTATACCCGCAACGAAAAAATAATTCAGGTTTATATTGAGGATGAGGTTAAGGATTCTTATCTAAATTACGCCATGAGCGTAATTGTCGGACGCGCCCTGCCGGATGTGCGTGATGGCCTCAAACCCGTACACCGTCGCATTCTTTATGCGATGCAGGATCTGGGATTAGAGTATCCTAAACCTTTTAAAAAATCTGCGCGCATCGTGGGTGAGTGTTTTGTAAAAGACACCCTTGTTTTGACCGGTAAAGGCCTTTTACCGATACAGGACATAGCGATAGGGGACCGTGTTTTTACGCAAAGCAACTTAAGTAAGGCCGCTGCTCTTTATGAAATGCCCTCAAGGCCATTGTTAAGGGTGTGTCTTGAAAACGGCTCTTCCAATATCGTTACTCCTTCCCAAAAATTCAAAATTTTTAATAAGGATTTAAACTACGAGTGGAAAGAAGCTAGCGCTCTTAGTAAAGAGGATTACATTGTAATTAAATGCGATTATCCCGTAATAGAAAATTATGTTGATTTGGGGTTTTGCGTCGGGCGTCGCATTAAATTTAATGAAAACATCGCTTATCTGTTAGGCCTGTTTTTATCTGATGGTTGGATAGAGAAAAAAAGTGGGCGGCTTTGTTTTTATTCAAATAGCAGGGAAACGATAGAAAGAATTTTTAATATATTAAAAGTAGAATTTGAGTATATGCCTACGATTGAAACAATTAATTATACCTATCAAAAAGCGGAAGGAAACGTTAAGAATACCGGCTATCAGATACGCATTAATAGGCAGGTTATCAATGGATTTTTAAGTGAGAAATTTAACTTAGATAACGTGTGGGCATATACAAAGACAATGCCCCGGCAAGTATTTGTATCCCCTGCTTCGGTGATATTTGCTTTGGTTTCAGGCTTAATAGACGGCGACGGCAGCATCCACGCCAATAGAAATGTTATTCATTATGGCTCAATTTCCGAATCACTTATAAATAAAATACAGTTGTTATTGCAGCACCAAAACATTTTAGGATATCGATATTATGATGAACCCAAAGGTACTCATGTAGTGGATGGTAGGCCAGTTACGGGTAGATATGGGTTTTATGGTTTAGAATTTCGGGGCCAATACGCGTTATTATTATCTTCACGGCTAGATCTCGCCAATAAGAATAAAAAAGCGCGGCTTGAGGCAATGCTTGTCAAAAGACAAAGGGATTGTTGGTCTGATATAGATATTATTCCTTTCGCGGCAGAAAAAATATTTGAAGAATTAAGTAGGCATCATTTAGGCGCGGGGTGGTATCAGGATTCCCACGGCGGCAAATTCAGAATGGGTATAAAGTATCAAAGCGGATGTAAAATTAGATACTCAGCAGAGCTGAAGGAAAAACCCTTAAGAATATCTCAGATTGTAGGTTGGGGCATTCTAGATAAGCTCAGGAAAATAGATTCGCCGCTAGGGAACTTGATAGATTCTATTATCGAAGACCGCCTTTCTTTGGTAAAAGTGGAATCTGTTGAATTGGCGCCCGCGGAGAAAACTTACGATATTCAAGTAGAAAATGAACATGAATTTATTGCCAATGGAATGGTGTCACATAATTGTCTGGGAAAATACCACCCTCACGGAGACATCGCCCTTTACGATACGCTGGTAAGAATGGCGCAGGATTTTTCCCTGCGTTATCCGTTAGTTCAAGGCCAGGGAAATTTTGGATCTGTCGACGGGGATTCACCTGCGGCTCAAAGATATACTGAGGCTCGTCTGGCGGCGATATCCAACGAGATGCTTGGCGATATTGATAAGAATACGGTTAATTTCGGGCCGAATTTCGACGCCTCATTAAAAGAGCCCCTGCTTTTACCGGCGACCCTGCCTAATCTTTTGGTTAATGGTTCAAGCGGCATTGCTGTAGGCATGGCCACCAATATCCCGCCGCATAATTTAAATGAAGTTTGCGAGGCAATTATTTATCTGCTGGATCACCCTGAGGCAGAAATTAAAGACCTTATGCGGTATATTAAGGGGCCGGATTTTCCTACCGGCGGATTAATTTGCGGTAAATCCGGGATTAAGGATGCGTATATGACCGGCCGGGGTAAGCTCCTGGTGCGGGCCAGGGCAATCGTGGAGCACCAGAAGAACGGTAAAGATTTAATTATTTTCACTGAGATTCCTTATCAGGTTCAAAAGTCCGGACTGATTGAGTCAATTGCCAGTTTAGTGGATGATAAAAAAATCGAAGGCATATCCGATATTCGCGACGAGTCCGATAAAGAAGGTATGCGCATCGTCGTTGAGCTTAAGCGAGATACCGAATCTCAGATTGTTTTAAATCAGCTTTTTAAGCATACGCAATTAGAAAATACCTTTGGGATTATTATGCTGGCCTTGGTGGATAACCGGCCAAAAGTTTTAAATTTACGCCAGGTATTAGATTGTTATATTGAACATCGCAGAGTCGTTATCCGCAGGCGCACGCAGTTTGAATTAGACAAAGCCCTAAAGCGCGCGCATATCTTAGAAGGTTTAAAAATTGCGCTTAAATTTATTGACCGGATTATTAAAGTGATTAAGACCTCCAAGAGTGTGGAAGCGGCCAAGCTAAATTTAATGAAGGAGTTTGAGCTTTCTGAGCTTCAGTCGCAGGCCATCTTAGAAATGCAGCTGCAGCGCCTTACGGCTCTGGAGCGCGATAAACTTGATGCCGAGTATGCTGAGCTCCTCAAGAAGATCCAATTATGTCAGGCGATTTTAGCCTCTCTTAAAAAGATCGAAGCAATTATTAAGGAAGAGTTGCAGGATTTAATGAAAAAATATGGGGATACACGCCGCACGGATATTGTGGGAGAGGCAGAGGAACTGGAAATTGAAGATTTAATTGCACAAGAGGATGTAGTGGTCACTATCAGCCACGGCGGTTATATTAAGCGCTTGCCGGTAAGTTCGTATCGTAAACAAAAGCGCGGAGGAACCGGGGCAACGGGGGCGGAATTAAAAGAAGAAGATTTTAGCGAGCATCTTTTTGTGGCCTCCACCAAAGATTACCTGCTTATTTTTACGGATAAAGGACAAGTGCATTGGCTGAAGGTTTATGAAATTCCTCAGGCTAGCCGCATATCTAAGGGAAAAGCCATTGTTAATCTTGTGCAGATGGAGCAGTCAGCCAGGGTGAGTTCAACTATCCCCGTCAAAGAGTTTTCCTCAGATAAATATTTGGTCATGGTCACTAAGTTGGGCCAAATCAAAAAGACTAAACTTGACGCATACGGCAATCCGCGCAAGGGCGGAATTATCGGGATTACTTTAGATAAACTGGATGCGCTGATTGGCGTAGAGATGACCGATGGAAAACAAGAGTTGCTCATTGGAACCCGCCAAGGAAAGGCCATAAGATTCTCTGAAGAAAAAGTGCGCCAAATGGGCAGGGGCGCGCGTGGGGTGCGGGCAATATCTTTGGCTAAAAAAGATGAAGTTATTGATATGGTGGTTCCGCAAAAGGCTTCTACTATTCTGACCGTGACCGAGCTGGGTTTTGCCAAACGTACCACCATTAATGAATACCGGCTAACCAGCCGCGGTGGTAAAGGGGTAATCAATATTAAAGTTACCGATAAAAACGGTCAGGCAGTAAATCTAAAAACCGTAAGTGATAAAGATGAACTTATGGTCATTACTCAGAACGGAATATTCCTGCGCTGTGCGATAAAAGATATCCGTGAAACGGGCCGTTCATCGCAAGGGGTACGTTTAATTAAGTTGCAGGATAAAGATCGAGTTTCCTGTGTTGCTCCGGTAATTGCGGAGGAGGAAGAATAAGACCCGACCCTGTCGTCTAGCCTGGTCTAGGACAAGAGCTTTTCAAGCTCTCGACACGGGTTCAAATCCCGTCAGGGTCATTAAATCAATAAAGTATTTATCCCATCTCGCAAGATGTGTCAAAATTATTTTGCGATAATTTTGACACGCTCGACGGGATTTCGCTAAATGGACTTGCCTAGCGGCAAGTCCAGGAGTGTGCTTAATGTGTGGAATAGTCGGATATATCGGTGAAAGAGAAGCACAGCCTGTTCTTTTAGCCGGTTTAAAGCGCCTGGAATATCGCGGTTATGATTCAAGCGGCATAGCCTTAATCCTCCCAAAGAAAAATAGTATAGGAATAAGAAAATCCCCCGGAAAAATTAGCGCGTTAGAAAAATTAGTTAAAAATAAGCCTCTTAGCGGCGTAGTTGGTATTGCGCATGTACGCTGGGCCACCCACGGAGCACCTAATCAAGTTAATGCCCATCCTCATTTAGATTGTAAAGGCGAAATTGCCTTAGTACACAATGGGATTATTGAGAATTATGAACCCCTTAAAGCCCAGCTGATAAAAGAAGGCCACGTATTTCGCAGCCAGACGGATACCGAAGTAATTGTGCATTTAATTGAGAAGTTTTATAAAAATGTTCCACTTGAGGATGCAGTGCGCAAAGCCTTAAAATTAGTTATCGGCTCTTTTGCCATTGCGGTTATCGCTAAGCATGAGCCGGAAAAGCTCGTTGGCGCACGCTCAGGCAGTCCTCTGATAGCTGGGATAGGAAAAAACGAGAATTTTCTTGCTTCGGATGCCCCGGCTATTCTTGAATATACCAAAGATATTATTTTTCTCGATGAGAATGAAATGGTAATTTTAGGCAAAGAGAGCCTTAAAATAACCGATTTTGACGGCAGAACCATTTTTAAAAAACCGGTACGCATAAATTGGGATATAGCGCAGGCGCAAAAAAATGGCTTTAAACATTTTATGCTCAAAGAAATCAATGAACAGCCCAAGATTTTGGAGAATATATTAAATACGAGGATAGATAAAGAAGCCGGCAAGGTAATCTTTAAGGAGCAAAATGTCTCCGAAGAAAAACTAAAAAGTATTAAAGATATTTTTATTGTTGCCTGTGGCACAGCTTATCATGCGGGCCTGGTGGGTAAGTATGTTTTAGAGTCAATTTGTGCCGTCCCGGCGCAAATTGATGTCTCAAGCGAATTCAGATACCGTGATCTTTTAATCGGGCCGGATACTTTAGTTATTGCCATAAGCCAGTCTGGAGAGACGGCAGATACTCTTGCCGGAGTACGGGAGGCGCGTAAGCGCGGCGCATCCGTGATTTCAATTTGTAATGTTTTAGGTTCTACTTTAATCCGGGAATCCGACGGCGTAATCTATACTCACGCAGGGCCGGAAATCGGAGTCGCCTCAACAAAAGCATACACCGCACAGCTGATTGCCTTGTATTTATTCGCACTCTATCTGGTAAGGATAAGGGGCGTCTTGCCCGTTCAGAAAATCAGCAAATACCTTGATGAATTACTTAAGGCCCCAAAACAGATAGAGAGCATCCTAAAAAATCAGGATGATATCGCCCGGCTTGCCCGGCGGCACTCGCATTTCGGTTCATTTCTGTATCTGGGAAGAAACATAAATTATCCCTCGGCTTTAGAAGGAGCCTTGAAACTAAAAGAGATCTCTTATATTCCGGCTGAAGGGTATGCGGCCGGAGAGATGAAGCATGGGCCGATTGCTTTAATTGATGAATATCGGGCGGTGGTTTGTATTGCGCCCGGCTCCAAGGTTTATGAAAAGATGATTTCTAATATTCAAGAGATTCGTTCCCGTAAAGGAAAAGTTATTGCCATTGCCACCGCAGGCGATCAAGAGATTAAAGAATTAACCCGGGAAGTAATTTATATCCCCAAAATAGAGGAAATATTTTCTCCGCTTTTAGTGGTTCTGCCGTTACAGTTGATGGCCTATCATATTGCTGTCAAGCGCGGCTGTGATGTGGATCAGCCACGCAATTTAGCCAAGTCAGTAACCGTTGAATAAAAAAGGGGACGTCCTGTTAGGGGACACCCTTTGTCAAGGGTCTCCCCTTTTGGCACGTCCCCTTTAACCTTTACTATGCTATATATAGTTGCTACCCCAATCGGTAACTTAAAAGACTGCACACATAGGGCAATCGAGGTTTTAAAAAGCGTAGATTTAATTGCCTGTGAAGATACGCGGCACACTAAAATTTTACTTGGGCATTATGAGATTAAAACTCCCACGACCAGCTTTTTTCAGCACAACCGGTTTACCAAGGGCGAGTATTTACTGGGTTTATTAAAAGCAGGGAAAAATATTGCTTTGGTTTCGGATGCCGGCACCCCGGGAATCCTGGATCCCGGATATAATTTAATTAATCTGGCGATAAAAAATAACCTGGAGATGACTTTTATTCCCGGGGCTACGGCTTTTGTTAATGCTTTGGTGCTTTCGGGAAAACCAGCTCATGAATTTTATTTTGGCGGATTTCTGCCTAATCGAACTGGCGCGCGTAGAAATCAGCTGGAAAAATTACAGAAACTCGGTTGCACCTTGGTTCTTTATGAATCCTGCCATAGAATTTTGGCTAGCTTGGAGGATATCGGGTTGGTTTTTGGGGATAAAGAAATTACGGTAGCCAGGGAGTTAACTAAGAAATTTGAGGAAATCCTGCGCGCTAATCCTAAAATCATTCAAGAAAAGCTCAGCGCAAATAAGCCTCGCGGTGAGTTTGTAATCGTAATTTAGCCTTGACAAAGAGAGAGCAGATGATATACTTAGGTAAAGTTAACCTTTAAGCTCGGCTCAGAGAAGCTGGTAAGGTGAAAAAATGAATAAAATAGAGTTGCAAAATATGAACCCTTGGCAAACAAAGCCAGGGGTATTTTTTTCCCGCAGAAAGCGGCACACGACGCAGAGGCGGCGAGGTACCGGCTGATCCTTTAAAACCGGGTGGAGATAGGCAAATCATGAAAGAAAAAGCAAAAATATTGGATCAAGAAGGTATTAACCGCGCGATTATGCGTATTGCCCATGAAATTATTGAGAAAAACAAAGGTAGTTTGGGGCTATGTGTAGTAGGCATCAGGAATCGCGGGGTGTATATTGCCCAGCGTATTGCCGCATGTATCAAGCAGATTGAAGGCATAGATATTTTAACCGGAGCTTTGGATATTACGCTTTATCGCGATGATTTAGCTTTAGCTACCGGCCAGCCGTTAGTGCGTAAAACCGAGATAGATTTTGATATTAATGATAAAAATTTAGTCTTGGTTGATGATGTGCTTTATACCGGACGCACAATCCGGGCGGCTTTAGATGCGCTGATTGATTTTGGCCGGCCTAAATCTATACAATTAGCAGTTTTGGTTGACCGCGGGCATCGTGAACTACCCATCCGGGCGGATTTTGTAGGCAAAAATATCCCTACCTCCAAAAAAGAATCCGTAGAGGTGCACCTTAATGAGTCTGATGGCAGCGACGAAATTTTAATTGTGGAGAAGGAATAATGCTTTGGACCAAGAAGGATCTTTTAGGCCTTGAATATTTAACGCCAAGCGAGATTGAGCTTATTTTAGATACGGCGGAATCTTTTAAAGAGGTCTCTACGCGTGAGATTAAAAAAGTTCCTGCTTTACGCGGCAAAACCGCAGTTAATCTTTTTTATGAGCCGTCCACGCGCACCCGCGTATCTTTTGAGGTGGCCGCTAAAAGGCTTTCTGCCGACGTAATTAATATTGCCACCGAAACTTCCAGTGTGCGCAAGGGGGAGACTTTAATTGATACCGGTAAAAATATTCAGGCGCTTAAAGCCGACATTATTATTATGCGGCATAACTGTTCGGGTGCAGCCAATATGCTTGCCCGCGCTTTAGATATTAGCGTGGTGAACGCCGGAGACGGTTGGCATGAGCATCCTACTCAGGCCCTGCTGGACATTTTTACCTTAAAAGAAAAATTGGGGAAAATTAAAGGTTTAAATGTAGCGATTGTTGGTGATATTGCGCATTCTCGGGTTGCGCGTTCCAATATTTGGGGTCTGACTAAATTAGGGGCCAAGGTTACCTTATGCGCTCCGGAGATGCTGCTTCCGCCAGGTATAGAAATAACCGGGGCCAAGACATCTAGTAATATTGACGAAGTTTTGAAAAATGCTGATGCGGTTAATGTTTTAAGGATGCAGTTTGAGCGAGATGAAGATGCGGCATTTCCCGAGCAGTTGGATTATTTTAAGAAATTTGGCATTACGGAGGAAAGATTAGCTCAGGCTAAAAAAGATATTCTGGTGATGCATCCTGGCCCGATAAACCGGGGAATTGAAATGTCCAGCGGGGTGGCCGACGGAACTAATTCAGTGATCTTGGAGCAGGTAACCAATGGTATCGCGGTAAGAATGGCGGTCTTATTTTTAGTCAGCCAGGCAAAGGAAGCAAAACAATGAGTATACTGATAAAAAATGGCAGGGTCATTGATCCGGCCAATAAAATTGATACTGTTTTGGATATTTTTATCCAGGACAATAAAATATCCAGAGTTGCTAAAGATATCCAAGTTCAGGCTGAAACTATAATTGATGCCGGTAATAAAATTGTTGCTCCGGGCATTGTGGATATGCATGTGCATTTACGGGAACCCGGCAGGGAAGATAAGGAAACTATTGCCAGCGCTACAGCGGCTGCGGCTAAAGGCGGGGTAACTACTGTTTTGGCGATGCCCAATACCCAGCCGGCGATGGATTGCCCAAAGAGCGTGGAATTATTGCAGGGTATAATTAACAAAAATGCCAAAATTAATGTGCAGATTTGTGGTACGATTACTAAAGGCCGTTTGGGCCAAGAGCTTAGCGATATCGCGGCCCTTAAGAAAATTGGGGTTTGTGCTCTCAGTGATGATGGATGTTCTGTGGACAATGATGCGCTGATGCTGAAGGCACTAAAACAAGCAAAACCAGCCGGGCTTTTAATGATTTGCCACTGCGAGGATAAAAAACTTTCCGGAAAAGGAGTAATTAATTTAGGTTTTAATTCTACACGGCTGGGATTGCGCGGCATATCTAATGCCTCAGAATATAAGAGGGTCCAGCGGGATATTGGGTTAGCAGAGCAATCCGGTTGCCCGGTGCATATTGCCCACGTCAGTTGCCGGGAATCCGTAGAGATAATTGCTCAGGCTAAGAAAAAAGGTATTTTGGTAACAAGCGAAACCGCTCCGCATTATTTTGCCCTTACCGAAGATGAGCTTTTAGAATATGACACCAATATGAAAATGAATCCTCCCTTAAGGAGCAAAGAAGATCTGGCGGCGATAAAACAGGGATTAAAGGACGGCATTATTGATGCTATCGCCTCGGATCATGCTCCGCATACCGAAAATGAAAAAGATATTGAGTTTGAACGCGCAGAGTTTGGAGTGGTGGGGCTGGAAACCGAGCTTTCCGTGAGCATAACGGAATTAATAAATAAACAGGTCCTGGATTGGCCGGGGTTAATCCAGAAGCTTTGTTTAAATCCTGCACGGATATTAGGACTAGACAGAGGAAGATTAACCGCAGGCAGCTTTGCGGATGTTGTGATAATTTCTGATCAACCATCCTGGATAGTGGATAAACCAGCGCTGGTTTCTAAATCTAAGAATTCTGCTTTCCTGGGCCGCTCCTTAAAGGGGTTGGTGGATTACACAATCTGCAATGGAACAATAGTCTATCAAAGGTAGATATGGAATTTATCGCTGATTTTCATATTCATTCTAAATACTCTCGGGCCACCAGCCGCGATATGGATGTTATACATTTGGCGCAATGGGCAAAATTAAAAGGTATAAACTTAATGGGTACCGGTGATTTTACTCATCATTTGTGGTTGGAGGAATTAAAGCATACTCTACAAGATTGCGGCAATGGTTTATTTAAACACGCCGATGTTTATTTTATGCTTACCGCGGAAATCAGCAGTATTTATTCTAAGGGGGGCAAGGGGTATCGTATCCACAATCTTATTTTTGCTCCTTCTTTTTCCGTCGTAGACAAGATTAATAGTGCTCTTTCTCGACGGGGTGCAAATTTATCCAGCGACGGCCGGCCTATCATTGGCCTGCCTGCCGCGGAGCTTGCGCGGATTGTATTTGATATTGATGAAAATAATGTAATAGTCCCTGCACATTGTCTTCTGCCGGGTAGTTTTGTGCATACCTTAAAAGGAATGAAGGCCATTGAAGATATTTCTAAAAAGGATTACGTTTATACTCATAAAATGCGTTTTAAAAAAGTAACCAAATCATTGCAAAGAGGATATCAGGGAGATATTTTGCATATAAAACCATATTATTTTAGAAAAGGCATGAAGGCTACTCTTGAACACCCATTTTATATAATAAAAACACATAAAAATTGCCTATCAAGAGGCAGTTTTTGTATGCCGAATTGTTCCCAATTGAAAGATAAAGGTTGTAAGCGTAGATACTTTAATCAATATTATCCAGAATGGGTCCAGGCAAAAGATGTAGAAATAAACGATATTATGGTTTTTCCGAGATTTAATGAAAAAACTAAAAACAAGAAAAGCATTAAGATTAATCAGTTAATTTCAGGTGAGCTAATTTCTAAAGACGAGAAAATTGCTTATAAGGGCAGCAGAACAACTTTTATAAATAATACTATCAAGATTACCAAGGATTTCTGTAGGTTGATAGGGTATTTTGTTTCTGAAGGGTATACGAATAGCAGGGATTGCGTTTCATTTTGTTTCTCAAGAGAAGAAGATGAATATATAAATGATGTTATTATCCTAATGAAAAAAGTGTTTGGGGTTGAGTTATCAAAAACGCAGACAAAAAATAATGTAAATGGTATAGAGCTGATTTTCTATTCTAAGATTTTATGTACGTTGTTCAGTAAGTTATTTTATACAAATATTAAAGTAAAAAAAGCTCACTCAAAGGTTTTGCCTAATTGGATGTTGGAATTACCTTTAAAGAAGCAAGTGGAAATTATAGTAGGATGGTGGCGAGGAGATAAAGGTTATACTGTATCAGAACCATTAATGAATCAAGCCAAAGTTTTATTTTTAAGATTAGGTATAATTCCTTCAATCGGAAGAGATCCTATAGATAAGCATAAAATGCGTGGGAAGCATTTTATAAAAGGAAGGGAAATTTTAGCCAAACATGACATTTTTCATTTTAATAACCTTTCTTTTTTTGAAGATAAATTTAATTTGCTTAAAGAAGATGAGTTTAAAAAGTTTAAAACCAAATCCGCAGGCAGGCATGGCTGGATAGATAGAAACTATGCATATTTACCAGTAAAAAACATCATAAAAGAAAAATATCAAGGTAAAGTTTATAATTTGGAAGTAAAAGACGATAATTCTTATGTTTGCGATTTTGCAGTGGTTCATAATTGCTGGACTCCTTGGTTTAGCCTGTTTGGTTCGATGTCTGGATTTGACAGAATCGAAGATTGTTTTGAAGAGCAGACTCCAAAGATATTTGCACTTGAGACCGGGCTTAGTTCGGACCCTGGGATGAATTGGCGTCTAAGCGCCCTGGATAGGTTTACCTTAATTTCTAATAGCGATGCGCATTCGCCGCAGAAAATAGGCCGGGAGGCCAATGTTTTTAATTGTGAGTTGGATTACAAAACTATCCGCGAGGTTTTGAAAACCAAAGATAAGAAAAGATTCTTATATACCATTGAATTTTTTCCTGAAGAAGGTAAATATCATTTTGATGGTCATAGGCTTTGTGGTTTCCGTTGGTCACCTCAAGAGACTAAACAACACAACGGAAAATGCTCTAAGTGCGGCAAATCCGTTACTGTCGGCGTGGTTAATCGGGTTGAGAAACTAGCCGATCGCCCAGAAGGATTTAAACCGGATAACGCAATTCCTTTTAAGAATTTAATTCCATTTGCCGAGATAATTGCTGAAGTAAGGGGTGTGGGCAAAGCTTCTATAAATGTAGAAAGAGACTATAACAGTTATTTAGCCAAATTTGGAACAGAGTTTAATATTCTGCTTAAAGCTTCAAAAGAGGAGCTGCTTAAAAGCCTGCCTCCTAAAGTTGTCGAGGGTGTTTTGCGCATGCGCGCAGGCAAGGTTAATATTAAAGCGGGCTTTGACGGTGAATATGGAATAATCTCTATATTTGACGATAATGAGCAGCAGGAGAAAAGCGAGCAGCAGCTAAGTTTATTTTAACGCCCCTGTAGCGCAATGGATAGCGCACTAGCCTCCGAAGCTAGTGGTACAGGTTCGACTCCTGTCAGGGGCAAAATACGGCAATAATGCCAAAGTGGCTCATAAGCCCATAATTTAGGCATAAAATCAGTTAAAGTGGTTTATATATTCATTTTTATAGGTTTAAATATAATAAAAGTGGAGTAAAAATTATAAATGGAATCATGAAAATAGGAGTAATTTCATTATGAAAGCAATCTTATTTTTAGAGGATGGTAAAAGTTTTAATGGAGAGAGTGACCTTGGCGCAGAGTGCTTAGGGGAAGTAATTATTAATACTGCGGTGGTAGGATACCAGGAGATGATTACGGATCCGGCTAACGCCGAGAAAATTTTGGTATTTACTTATCCCTTAATTGGCAATTATGGGTGTGCTCCCAAATTCAGTGAATCAACAAAAGTTTGGGTGAGCGGTTTGGTGATGAAGGAAAAAAGCAAGATGTATTCCAACTGGCAGGCTAAGTCAAGTTTAGATGATTTTCTTAATGACAATAAAACATTGGCAATTTACAACCTGGATACACGAACCTTGACCGTGCACCTAAGGGAAAAAGGCCCGCTAGTAGGAATAATTTCTACCAGTGAATTTGATCCTAAAAAGTTATCAGAAAAAATAAAAGAATTTAAGAGCCGGCCTGCAAAAAGCTTGCTGCCGTTTGTATCAACTCAAAAAATGCGGACTTTGGGTAAGCCAAAGGGTAAGAAAATTGCGGTTTTAGATTTAGGAGCGACTTTGGGCCTCATTAGGCAATTAGAAGCATTAGGTTTTTCTCTGGCGGTGTTTCCTTATAATGCTAGCGCCAAGCAAATTTTAGCCATCAAGCCCAAAGGTTTAGTGCTCTCCAGCGGCCCGGAAAATGATTGCGGTTTAGAAACTGTAGCGCAGAATATAAAACCTCTGATTGGAAAGCTGCCTATACTGGGGGTGGCCACAGGATGCCAGGTTTTAGCCACCTCTTTAGGCGCACAACTGGCCCGCTTAAAGCTTGGGCACCGAGGAGTAAATTATCCGATCGCCAGGCCAGGCACCTTTAAAGGTGAAATTACCGCTCAGAATCACGGATATGTCATTGATAATAATTCATTGCGTAAAATAAAAGAAATAAAAGTAACTGCCTATAATTTAAATGATCATACGATAGAGGAAATCGAAAGCAAGAAATTAAAGATCATCGCAGTTGCGTATAATCCCGTAAGCGCGGGTTTTAATCAAGCCAACGCAATATTAATAAAATTTAGCAAACTATTAAGCACCCGGCGCTAATTGGAATTGCGCCGGTGTGTGTCTGTACACAAGGAGATAAAGATGCCCAGACGCAAAGATTTTAAGAAGGTTTTAATGATTGGCTCCGGGCCGATAGTTATTGGCCAGGCATGTGAATTTGATTATTCCGGGAGCCAGGCCTGTAAAGCCTTGAGAGAGGAAGGTTATTTTACAATTTTGGTAAACTCTAATCCGGCAACCATTATGACTGATCCGGGAATGGCTGATGTGACTTATATCGAACCCCTGAATGTTGATGTCTTAACCAAGATCATCGCCAAGGAAAGACCGGAGGCGCTCTTGCCCACTCTCGGCGGGCAAACGGCATTAAATCTGGCTTTTTTTCTAATGAAGCAAGGGGTACTTAAAAAATACGGGGTAGAATCTATCGGCGCATCGGTAGATGCTATTGCCTGCGCTGAAGACCGGAACCTTTTTAAGCAAGCGATGCAGGAGATCGGCGTGGATATGCCTAAAAGCGGTATAGCCAGATCGGTTAAAGAAGGTATGAAAATAGGTTTAGAGATCGGTTTTCCTTTGATCTTGCGGCCGGCTTATTGTTTAGGCGGAAGCGGCGGCGGGATCGTTTATAATAAAGAAGAACTGGAGATGCTGTTATTTAAAGGAATCCAGACCAGCCCGGTACATCAGGTGTTGGTTGAGCAATCAGTTTTAGGCTGGAAAGAGATTGAATTTGAGGTAATGCGCGATTGCGCGGATAATGTAATTATAATCACCTCTATGGAAAACATTGATCCGATGGGGGTGCATACCGGAGATAGCATTGTGGTGGCTCCTGCCCAGACGCTTACCCCCCAGGAGTACACTGACTTTGTTTATCTTTGCAAAAAGATTATTCGTAAGATCGGCATCTCCGGCGGCGGAGCCAATATTCAGTTTGGCCAGAATCCGGACAACGGAAAGATTGTGATTATCGAAGTTAACCCCAGGCTCTCGCGTTCCTCAGCCCTGGCCTCTAAAGCCACGGGATTCCCGATTGCTCGAGTAGCGACCAAATTAGCCGTAGGTTTAACTTTACCGGAAGTAATGAACCAGGTCACCGGTAAAACTACCTCATTTTTTGAGCCGACAATAGATTATTGCGTGTTTAAAATTTGCCGATTTACTTTCGAAAAGTTTCCTCATGCTGAAAAGATATTGAATACTTCGATGAAGGCGGTAGGAGAGGCAATGTCTATCGGCAGAAATTTTAAGGAGGCCTTGCAAAAAGGAATGCGTTCGCTAGAAATTAAACGCTTTGGCTTTGGCGCAGACGGTAAAGATAAAATTACCGACGCCATGCTTAAAAATCCGAATGCTTCTTTGCTTAAGCAGATTAAAGATAAGATTCGTATCCCCAATGATGAAAGGCTATTTTATTTAAGGTACGCATTAAAGGCGGGTTTAAGTATCGATGAAATTTTTGCACTTAGCCGCATCGACCGCTGGTTTCTGCATAATATGCAACAGCTGGTAGAACTAGAGGAGGAAATTAAACAATATAGAAATGAGTTGGTAGAGGATGAACCGAAGATGCCGGTTGAATTATTAGCGCAAGCCAAGGCCGACGGGTTTTCTGATATCCAGCTCGCTTTTCTTTTGAATACCAAAGAGGTAAAGGTGAAACAGCTACGCAAAAAAAGCAGCGTAAAAGCCGCGTATAAATTAGTGGATACTTGCGCCGGAGAATTTAATGCTCAGCAACCCTATTTTTATTCAACGCAAGAGACCAAAGATGAGGCCAGGCCAAGCAAGAATAAAAAAGTGGTAATCTTAGGAGGCGGCCCGAATAGAATTGGCCAAGGTATTGAGTTTGATTATTGCTGTTGCCATGCTGCCTATGCGCTTAAAGAAGAAGGGGTAGACAGTGTTATGGTTAATTGTAATCCGGAGACGGTTTCCACGGACTATGATACTTCCGACCGGCTCTATTTTGAACCGCTGACCTTTGAAGATATCATGAATATTATTGAAGTGGAGAAACCCTTAGGTGTCATTGTGCAGTTTGGAGGGCAAACCCCGATTAATCTGGCGGTGGCTCTGCGTCAGGCAGGAGTAAATATTTTAGGCACCAGCTCCGAAAGCATTGATATTGCCGAAGACCGCAAGCGTTTTAAACAGATGGTTGATAAGTTAGGGCTCTTGCAGCCAAACAGCGGAACGGTTTTTACTTTTGCCGAGGCGCAAAAGGTCGCCAGTAATATTGGCTATCCGGTATTAGTCAGGCCGTCATATGTTTTAGGCGGTCGGGCAATGGAGATTGTCTATGATCAGGAGTTATTGGAAAGGTTTATTCAGGAGGCCGCTGAGGTTTCCGGTGAGCATCCGATACTGATTGATAAATTCCTGGAAGATGCCATTGAAGTGGATGTGGATTTAATCGGGGATGGTGAAACTTTTGTTATCGGCGGGATTATGGAACATATCGAACAGGCAGGAGTGCATTCAGGAGACGCGGCGATGTCTCTACCTACATATACATTGAGCCCGGATATTTTGAAAAAACTAAGAGAGGCTTCCTACCGGTTAGCCAAAGAGTTGCATATTATTGGTTTAATGAATGTGCAGTACGCAGTTAAAGACGGAAAGGTCTATGTGTTAGAGGTTAACCCGCGCGCCTCCCGTACCGTGCCTTTAGTTTCTAAAGTTATCGGAGTACCCTTAGCCAAGCTGGCCACTAAAGTCATGCTGGGCCGGAAATTAAAAGATCTAAGGTTTACCGAAGAAATAATCCCGCCGTATGTAGCGGTGAAGGAATCCGTATTTCCTTTTAACCGTTTTCCGGGGGTAGATGTAATGTTGGGCCCGGAGATGAAATCCACCGGCGAGGTGATGGGAATTGATATGGATTTTGCCAGCGCCTATATTAAAAGTCAGATTGCTGCAGGCCAAAAAGTTCCCAAAAATGGCAATGTCTTTATCTCGGTACATGATCAGGATAAAAGAGATATAGTGTTTATCGCCAAAAAATTCAAGGATCTGGGTTTTAACATTTTTGCTTCCAGCGGCACAGCTTCAGTTTTAGAGAAGAATAATATATCCGCTAAAGTTCTGCCTAAAATTAGCGAAGGACGGCCAAATATCCTGGATTTAATGAAGGATGGTAAGATTCAGATGGTAATTAATACTCCGTCAGGAAGAATACCGCGTCAGGATGAAGTAAAAATCCGTTCGCAGGTCATTTTATACAATATACCTTACACTACGACTATCTCCGGTGCCCAGGCCACTGTTAATGGTATTGAGGTGCTGGTAAAGAAAGATTTGAACGTTAAGTCATTACAGGATTATCATAAAAAAATCAAAAATGGAAAAAATAAATATTAGAACAGCCAAAAGAGTAGATTTAATAGACATTACTGACCAGATACAAAATATCGTGGCTAAGAGTAAGGTTAAGGACGGGATTTGTTTTCTTTTCTGTCCGCATACTACAGCCGGTTTGACTATTAATGAGAATGCCGACCCGCAAGTCAAGCGTGATATTATCAATACCTTAAACAAAGTCGTGCCGGAGAATGCTGGCTATTCCCATACTGAAGGGAATGCCGACAGCCACATAAAATCCTCTCTCTTCGGTTCTTCGCTAACCGTTTTTATTGAGGATAGCCAATTGGCATTCGGGACTTGGCAGGGGATATATTTTTGCGAAGGTGATGGCCCGCGCTCAAGAGAGGTGTGGGTTAAAATAATTCAAAATTCAAATGTAGGAAAAAATTAAAATTTATGCCGCCAAAAGCAGTAAAGACAATAAGAGATTTAATTTATTGGGAATATGCAAAATTAATTTCTGGTTCTGCCGGTTTTGGAAGAAAACAGTTCCCTTTTGTTATGAGAAAATTTATTGAATTAAAAAAGGGAATTATCAAGTGGTCAGATATTTTAAGAGAAGATTTAAAGACCGATAAAAATGAATGTGTCTATTGTGGTAGCAAGCAAGCTTTAAGCAACGATCATATAGTACCAAAAAGAGAATGTCATTTTAAGGAAATCCACAATATTGTAACATCCTGTAGTAGATGTAATTCTTCGAAAGGAGACAAAGACCTGATAGAATGGTATGGTCTAGAGAGAAGATATGGAATTCCTAGGATAGTGATGGGAAAATATTTAAAAATGATATATATTTGCCATGAACGTAGAGGCACCTTAGATAAAGGGGATATAAATAAAGATGGGTTATTAAATGTTTTGGATTTAGGAGCTATTTTTAAGGAAGAATGTATTAAAAATGGGCGATACTAAGACAGAAACAGATAACTTAGTTCAATTAAAGAAGCTATATAAAATAAGAAGGCAGGAGATATTAAAACGTTTAGGACATTTTAAAAAAGTTTGGAATAAAAATGATAAAAAAATTTTTTCAGAATTATGTTTTTGCATTTTAACTCCGCAATCCAAAGCAATGGTTTGTAATGAAATAATAAATAAATTAATAAGAAACCAGCTTCTATTTAAAGGAAACATAAATAATATTATGCCCTATCTTAAAAAAGCAAGATTTTATAAAAACAAATCAAAGTATATTATTGAGGCAAGGGAATTTTTTAAAAATAGCGATAATATTAGAATAAAAGATAAATTAGATGTTAAAAATATTATAACTACACGGGATTGGTTGGTAGAAAACATAAAAGGTATTGGGTATAAAGAAGCAAGCCACTTCTTAAGAAACATTGGCTTTGGAGAAAATCTGGCTATTTTAGATATCCATATCTTAAAAAATTTAAAGAAATTTGGCATTACCAAGAAGCCGCCAAAATCTATTACAAAGAAGATATATTTGGATATCGAAAATAAATTTCGGGAATTTTCTATTAAAATAAAAATTCCTCTAGCGCATTTAGATTTGCTTTTTTGGAGTATGGAAACAGGCAAAATATTCAAATGAGGAGGTAAAGATAGACAGAATCCAAAAAGAAATTATGCTTAAAGAGATCAAAAGCTTCAAACAGATAAGTCGAGAATACAACTATAGGAATATAGACGAGTTAATCGGTCATTATATTGAAGAAGGCATAATTAATTCTAAAGAAGAATTAAGCAAAACAGTTATTTTAATTAAAAATAAGTTGGGAATAAATATTAATATGACAAACTTCAAAGACTGTTGGAGTAATTAAATTTAAATATTATGTCTAAAGATATAGATAAAATATTGATTTTGCTTAAAAAAGAGTATCCCCAAGCAAAAATTGCTTTGAATTTTACTAATCCTTTAGAAATTCTGGTTTCAACAATACTTTCTGCGCAGTGTACAGATGCAAGGGTAAATTTAGTAACCAAGACTCTTTTTAAAAAATATAGGACTGTTGAGGATTATGCAAAAGCAAATATAAAAACTTTTGAACAAGAGATTCATTCAACGGGGTTTTATCATAACAAAGCAAAAAATATTATAGCGACAGCTCAAAAAATATTAAAAGATTTTAAAGGTAAGGTTCCAGATTCTATGGATAAATTAATACAATTACCGGGCGTAGCAAGGAAAACCGCTAATATAGTGCTTCTTAATGGGTTTAGAAAAGTAGAGGGGATAGCAGTTGACACCCATGTGCGACGGTTGAGCCAGAGATTGAGTCTCAGTAAAAATGATGACCCAAATAAAATTGAACAGGATTTAATGAAATTATTAGATAGGAAAGAATGGGGGAATTTTAGTCATCTCTTAATTGAACATGGAAGAAAAATTTGTATCGCTAAAAAACCAAAATGTTTAAAATGCATATTACAAAATTTATGCCCCTCTAAGGAAATTTTTTATCCAAAATAAAACATGAAAAGGCGTCTTAAAATAAATGGGTTCATTATGGCTTGCGCTGCTCTAGTGATAGCATTTTTCCCCAGATTTTTCCTGCGGGTTTATTCCGGAGGTATCCGGGAAGAGATTTTAGAGGCCTTGGGTTTTGCGCTCATTCTTTTGGGGCAAATCATTCGAGTCTCAGCGCGAGGATATAAAGCAGAGCATTCCCAGGATAGCCAGGCATTAATCCAGGGGGGGCCTTATCAGGTGGTACGCAACCCGATGTATTTAGGGATATTTTTAATTGGCCTGGGAGTAGTATTAGCGATATTCAGGTGGTGGGCAGTAGTAGTTTTTATTATAGTTTTTATTATTCGCTATATTTTACTTATTTATAAGGAGGAAAAAAAGCTTTGTGCAATGTTTTTGCAGGCCTATCCGGAATATTGCCGAAAAGTCCCCCGTATTTTTCCTTCATTATCCAGCATAATCAATTTAGATGTTATTGAATATCTGCCGATAAAAATAATCTGGTTTAAAAAAGAAATTGGTTCAATCTTAACGCTTCTTTTGCTTACTTTGCTGGTAGAGTCTTGGGAGGATATTGCCGAAGAAGGATTTAGGGTTTATCTTCAACAATCCATGTGGATATTTTTAACCTTTGCTTTATTCATAATTTTTGTAATTTTACTTAGTAAGCGGACAAACAAAAAAGATGAGCATAGCGCAGATAAAAGCTAAAATAATTTCTAACCAAAGGCTGAATGGGAATTATGGGCATTTAGAATTTGAGTCTGGCCTAATTGCCAAACATGCTGTTGCGGGCCAATTTGTGAATATCAGGGTTGCAGATGCTCTTGAGCCATTGTTGAGGAGGCCCATGAGTATCCATGGGGTCAAAGCCTCAAAAGTGAAAATTATTTATGAAATTCTCGGGAAAGGCACGCAGATTCTCTTGACAAGAAAACCCGGTGAATTTTTGGATATTATTGGCCCGTTGGGTAATGGTTTTAATTATCCGCGCCTGGCCAAATCTACGCAGGCAACAAATATTTTGATTGCCGGAGGCATGGGGGTTGCGCCGCTGATTTTTTTGGCTGAAAAGTTAAAATTAAGCAAGCCCCTGGTTTTAATTGGAGCCAGGACAAAGAAACAGATTCTTTGCCTGCAGGAATTTAAGGCCCTGGGTTGTACGCTCAAATTAGCTACTGATGATGGTTCCGTTGGATTTAAGGGCAGGGTTACGGATTTGTTAAGGATTGTCCTGGAGCAGACTAAGCCTTTGGGTTTATTCTCTTGCGGACCGCATCCGATGTTAAAAACTGTTGCCCAGATTGCTCATGAAAATAAAATTCCTGCCCAGCTTTCTCTGGAGGAGCATATGGCTTGTGGGATTGGGGCATGTCTAGGCTGTGAAGTTTTGACTAAGACTGGCTATAAAAGTGTTTGTAAAGATGGCCCGGTTTTTTCCAGTGAGGAATTAATATGGTAAAGCAAAAGAAACCAAATTTAAGTGTAAAAATAGGAAACCTGGATTTAAAAAATCCGATTATGGTAGCTTCCGGTACATTCGGTTATGCAGAGGAGTTTGAGGATTTAATAGATTTAAGAAAGCTGGGAGCAATTGTTACTAAGACTATTACTCTTAAGGGCCGTCAGGGAAATCTTCCTCCCCGCACTTGCGAAACTCCTGCCGGCATGCTTAATTCTATTGGTCTGGAAAATCCCGGTATAGATAAATTTATCCGAGAAAAACTTCCTTTTCTTAAGAAGCTGGGTATTCCGGTGATTGTAAGTATTGCCGCCGAAGAAACTCCCGATGAATTTGTCATTCTAGTTAAAAGATTAGATCAAATTCCCGAAATATCCGCAATCGAATTAAATATATCCTGTCCTAATCTGCAGAAGGATAAACTAATTTCTCAGGACGCTAAAGCTACCTTTGAATTAGTCAGCGCAGTACGCAAGTTTACAGAAAAATGTTTAATTACTAAGTTGTCGCCTAATGTGACTTCGATTACACAGATAGCCCTGGCTGCCCAGAGCGCAGGGGCCGATGCGTTGGCTTTAATTAATACGCTTGGCGGTATGAGCATAGATGTAAATAAACGCACTCCTAAATTAGGTGCCTGGGTCGGTGGTTTAAGCGGACCGGCAATCAGGCCGGTAGCGGTGAAGATGGTTTGGGAGGCGTATAATAAGATTAAGATTCCCATTATTGGTATGGGTGGTATAATGGATACCGAAAGTGCTTTGGAGTTTTTTATTGCCGGAGCCACGGCGGTCAGCGTGGGGACGGCAAATTTTGTTGACCCCCAAGCGAGCCTGGAGATTATCGCCGGGCTACAACAGTATATGATGGATAATAATATGCAGAATTTAAGCAGTCTTACCGGAAGATTAAAAGCATGCAAAGATTAAGTAATCCTGAGATTATACTTGCCTTAGATGTAGATACACTGGAGGAAGCGAAACATTTTGTCGATTTGCTTTATCCCAAGATAAAGTTATTTAAGATTGGAAGTCAATTATTTACTGCATGTGGTCCAGAGGTAGTAAAGATGGTAGGGGATAAAGGTGGAAAGGTTTTTTTAGATTTAAAATTTCATGATATTCCTAATACAGTATATTATTCGATTGGCACTGGTTCTACAATATGCATTGCTCCTCACCAAGTAAACATAGGTAGAGAAATAAAAGATGATATTGTCTTCCCTGTATTTATGATGACGGTTCATATAAAAGGTGGTCGAGCAATGCTAGATGCTGCCGCAAAAGGAGCTGCTGAAAAAGCCAAGGAGCTGGGTATCGAGAAGCCATTTATTGTAGGAGTAACGCGTTTAACCAGCGAGAAAGATAACGTTGATACATTGAAAGAAGTTCTTCAGGCAGCCCAACTTGCTAAGGATTCAGGATTAGATGGTGTCGTTTGTTCAGCGCTTGAAGCCGAGGAAGTAAGAAAAGTGTATGGAGAACATTTTATTATTGTTACTCCAGGGATAAGACCGGATAAAGCTGTTACGGATGATCAAAAGCGCACAGCCACGGTAAAAGAAGCAGTAAAGGCAGGGAGTAATTTTTTAGTGATCGGCCGGCCGATTTTAAAGGCACCTGATCCGTTATTACAAACAGAAGAACTGTTAGGAGATTTATATGGCGCAGGAAATTAAAGATTTAATCGCTAAGATCCAGCAGGAAGGAATTCAGGCAGCCGAAGAGCAAGCTGCGCAGATAAAAGCTGAAGCTGAACGAGGCTCTTTGAAAATAATTTCAGAGGCAAAAATCCAAGCCCAAAGGATTATTGAGCAGGCAAATAACCAGGCAAGAAAGTTAGATGATTCTACTCAAGCTGCTTTAAAGCAGGCGGGCCGGGATCTGTTGATTAGTTTAAGGCAAGAGATTATTTCCATGCTGGATCGGTTAATTAAGCTGGACCTGCGGCAGGTTTTGACTGCTGAAGAATTATCGGGAATTATCGCCACTTTAATTAAAAATGCCCCGCTTTCTTTAGGGTCGCAGATCATTGTTTCTTTAAATAAACAGGATAAGGATAAGTTAGAGCAAGGATTCTTAAGGAAATTAGTAGAAGCAACGAAAAAACCAATAGTTTTAAAATCCGCGGATGGAATCGATAGCGGATTTGTCATTAGTTTTGATGCCGGTAAATCTATTTTCGATTTTAGCGGCCAAGCCCTGAGTGATTATATCTGCGGCCGCTTCAGGCCGGAACTAAACAAAATTTTAAACCCCGGATAAATGCCTGCTTATTATACATACTTGATCTCTAGTTTACCGCTGCTAAATTTTTCTGCTAAACTGCCGTTTAGCTTAGAAGATTTTTTTACCAAATGTAAGAATTTAATACCGGAAAAAGAATTCGAAATTTTACGAAGGGTTTGCGAGCAAGATATTTGTTCTTTAGCTACTCAGAGTATCGACAGCTTAAAACAATGGGCTAATTTCGAGATAGCCCTAAGAAATGAGTTGGTACGCGCCAGAGCCGGGCGAAAAAAAATCGATCCTTTAAAATTCCTGCGTCTTCCGGATTCGCCGCAGGCCGAAATTAACCATCTGGCTATGGCTGCTTATCGCAGCATTTCGATATTGGAAGGGGAGAAGATTTTGGATCAGGCCAGATGGAATTTCCTGGAAGCTTTAAGTTTGGGTCATTATTTTGATTTTGATCATCTATTAGTTTATGGGTTAAAACTTAAGATTCTGGAGCGCTGGGATGAAATACAAAAAGCAGATAAAGAACATTTGTTGAACGCAGTAGTTTAAAAAACAAGGGGACGGTTCTATTTTTCCCCGAGTTTAATTCTAGAAAAATAGAACCGTCCCCGTTATTCTAAATTTACTATGGAAAAAATAAGAACCGGAAAAGTAATTAAAGTCAATGCCAATATGGTTACCGCCCAGGTTGACGGGCAAATCATTCAAAATGAAGTAGCTTATATTATTCATGGACAGGAGCGCCTAAAAGCCGAAGTGATCCGCGTGCGCCAGAACCTGGCTGAGATGCAGGTTTATGAAAGTACCCAAGGTTTAAAGGCCGGAGACGTTGTGGAGTTTAGTAACGAACTTTTTTCCGTAGAGCTTGGTCCCGGGTTATTAGGTCAGATCTTCGATGGCCTGCAGAACCCTCTTCCGGCATTAGCCAAAAAATGCGGTTTTTTTCTTAAACGGGGAGTTTATCTTAAGGCCTTGGCCGAGGAAACGCAGTGGGATTTTACGCCTCTGGTCGAGCCGGGCGATAAAGTTTTAGCGGGCAGCTGGTTAGGTTTTGTGCCTGAAAAAATTTTTAAACATTATATTATGGCTCCTTTTGCACTTTGCGGCAGCTTAGAAGTGGTAAACATTGCCTCTCCGGGTAAGTATAATTTAAAACAGGTAATTGCCCGGCTTAGAGATAGCGCCGGAGGATTGCATGATGTCTTTTTGCAGCAGATCTGGCCGGTAAAGATACCCATTGGCGCCTATGCGGAAAAATTAAGGCCGACTGAGCCGTTAGTTACAAAAATACGCTTAATTGATTCATTGTTTCCGGTTAACCGCGGGGGGACATATTGTATCCCCGGTCCATTTGGGGCGGGAAAAACTGTTTTACAGCAATTAGTCAGCCGGCACGCGGAAGTGGATATTGTTATTATTGCCGCTTGTGGAGAGCGCGCCGGAGAAGTTGTAGAAACACTAAAAACTTTTCCGGAATTATTGGACCCGCGTACGCATAAGCCTTTAATTGATCGCACCGTTATTATTTGTAATACCAGCTCCATGCCAGTGGCTGCCCGTGAATCCAGTGTTTATACGGCCGTAACCATCGCGGACTATTATCGCCAGATGGGATTAAATATTTTATTGCTGGCGGATTCAACTTCGCGCTGGGCCCAGGCGATGCGCGAAATGAGCGGCCGTTTAGAAGAGATCCCCGGTG